>JBJMXC010000147.1:0-24518 GCA_045809825.1 Chthoniobacterales bacterium
ATTGTTCCGGAGGTCGAGGACCAGCGCCTGCATCCCCTGCTTTTGCAGTTCGTCGAGCGCCTTGGCCAATTCCTCTGCCGTCGGCTCATTGAATTGAATCAGGCGCACATATCCTATCTTGAAGGTCCCGCTCAAATCTGCATCGAGCAGTTTTGTTCCCTTGACGCTCTGCACCTTTATTTCGGTCCGTTCGAGCGGGAAATCCTTAATCTCTTTCGTTGCCGGCCGCAGGATGGTTAACGTCACTTTTTGCCCGGAAGTTCCGCGGAGAAAATTCACGGCGTCCTGCAAATCCATTTTCTCGGTTGAGTTGCCGTTGATACGCAGGATCTGGTCGCCGGACAGAATGCCCGCTTTGGCGGCCGGCGTGTCTTCCATCGGCGTAATCACGGTGAGGAGCCCGCCTTTCACGGCGACTTCGATTCCAAGCCCATTGAAACGGCTCCGGGTGTCGTCCTGCATTTCCTTGAAATCATTCGGATCCATGAACTGGCTATGCGGATCGAGCGACGACAGCATCCCTTTCATCGCCGCGTAAATCAGGTCGTGATAGCTGGTCTTCCCGCCATCGACATAATCCTGGCGCAGAAGCTGAACCGCGCGCGCGAAAACGGCGATTTGCGAATACCCGGTATCCTCTTCCCCCGCCGCGTGGGCTGTATAAAAACGCACCCCGAGCAGCACGTTAAACACGATCAGGCACGCGAAAGTGCTGAACAAAAGGCGTCGTTTCATAGGGACAATGCCCGTCCCCGGGCCTGACGATGATCGCTCATACGGAAATTTTTGGCAACGCGCAAAGCGTCGTCTAAGGTTGCCGCCGCAGTCCCCAGCTGCGGCCCGCCATGAGACTACGCTTTGCCGTCCTTGCCCTCGCCATTCTTGCGGTGTGCCCGGCTGGTCAGGCGGCGCCGTCGCCATCGCCAACGCCCATACCGTCTCCCGCAGCGCCGCTCCATCCGACCGGCCCGGTGAAACCGTTGGCGAGGCCTTCACCAAGCGCTGCTGAGAAGCCTTCGGCGGCTCCTTCCAAATCAAAATCAAAGTCTTCGCCTTCGCCGGCGGCGGACTCTTCTCCCGGTTCCTCTCCGTCACCAAGACCGTCTCCTTCCCCGAAACCGCCCAAACCGCCCAAACCGACACCCACCCCGGTCCCTCTTAAGCCCGACGCCGAGCTGGACGCGGTCGCGGAGGAATATATCCGCGGCTATCTCGCGGCGCGCCCGCTGCAAGCGACCGCTCTCGGATTCCATGAATTCGACGGCCGCATTAACGAGCATACCAGGCTCGCGATCGATGCAGAGCTCGCCCGACTCCGTCGCTTTGACGATCGCCTCGCGAAGTTCGACCTCGCCAAGCTCGGTGCGCGCCCGGCAATTGATCTACGCCTTCTCCAGGCCGCTGTTAAGAAAGAGCTCTTTCTTATCCAGGACTTCGGGATGTACGACCATAACCCGATGACTTACGCCCGGGCCATCGACGTCGGGGTCTACGCCAAACGCAAATACGCGCCGATCGAGGATCGCGTCCGCAGCATTATCGTAGTCGAGAACCAGGCCCCCAACATTATGATCGCGGCCAAAACCAATCTGGCCGACGTCCTGCCCAAACCGTACGTCGAGCTCGCCATTCAAATCGCCCGCGGCGCCTCTGAATTCCTGAAAAAGGACCTGGTCGATTCGCTGGCTGATTTGAAAGACGAAACCCTGCGCGGGACTTTTCTTCAATCCAATCGCCGCGCCGCTACGGCCCTTGCCGATTACGCCGCCTGGCTCGAAAAAGAAAAGCTTCCAAAAGCAATCGCGGACTTTGCGATTGGCGAGGAGAAATATCATCGCTACCTGGCCGAGACCGAACTCGTCGACATGCCGCCGGCCCAATTGCTCGATCTCGGATTGGCTGAGCTAAAGAAAGAACAGGAAGTTTTCAACGAAGCGGCCAAGAAGATCGATGAAACCCGGCCCGCGAACGTCATCTTCAAACAGATCCAGGCGGATCATCCCGCGGCCGCGAATCTCGTCCCGGAAATAACGAAACGGCTCGAGGGGGTGAAAAAGTTCGTCACGGATCGGAAGCTTGTAACCGTTCCGGGTGAGGCGCGCACACAGGTGAAAGAGACTCCGCAAGACCGCCGGGCCACGAGTTTCGCGTCCATGGATACACCGGGCCCGTTCGAGAAAAGGGCGAACGAATCGTATTTTTACGTCACTCCACCGGAGAACGATTGGACGGAGCTTAAAAAAGAGGAATGGCTCACTTCATTTAATTATTACGTCACCGACCTGTTCGCCATCCACGAAGTCTATCCCGGACATTATGTTCAATTCCTGCATCTCAACGCGTCAAAAGCGAGCAAGGCGGAAAAGATATTTGGCGCGACCTCCTTCGTCGAAGGCTGGGGGCACTACTGCGAAAAAATGATGATCGACGAGGGCTTTGGCGGCGCCGCGCCCGGCGCGACTCCATCGGAAGACGAAGTCCAGCGGGCCGCGAAATATCGAATGGTGCAAGCCCAGGCCGCGATGGTCCGGCTCTGCCGACTCTGTGTTTCGATCAGGCTCCATACCCAAGGCATGACCGTGGAAGAAGCGACGAAATTTTTTGAGGACAATTGTTATTATGAAGAGAAGCCGGCGGCGGTCGAAGCGATGCGCGCCACATTCGATCTCAGCGGCCTCAGTTACACTTTGGGCAAGCTGGAGATCCTGAAACTGCGGAACGATTATCAAGCCCAGGAGGGCGACAAATTCTCACTCAAAAAATTTCACGACGAACTCCTCAACCACGGCATGCCGCCGATCCGTCTCCTCCGCGAGATCATGCTCAAGGACAAGGCGAAGTGGCCCGAGGTGTTGTAGCCCGGCTACAGCAGATCATCATCCCGTGGTAACAATTCGCGCAGCAATGGCTGTGGATTAGAAGGCAGTTCTTCGACCTGATTAAGACGCTTCTCAATCGTCCTGGATTTGCGAGCGACGTCGTCGAGCTGCAATGACGCCTGATCGAGTTTCCTCTTCACGCCGTCCACCAGGGCGCCGAATTTTCCAAACTCATTCTTCACGCCCGCGAGAAGATTCCAGACTTCGCTCGAACTCTTCTGAATGGCGAGCGTCCGGAAACCCATCTGCAAACTGTTGAGCAACGCTGCCAGCGTGGTCGGCCCGGCAAAGACAACCCGGCAATCGCGCTGGACCTGTTCGACGAGTCCGACGCGTCGGATCGCCTCAGCGTAGAGTCCCTCCGTCGGCAGGAACATGAGCGCAAAATCGGTCGTGCGCGGCGGATTAATGTATTTCGCGCAGATATCTTTTGCGCTTTTCTTCAGTTGCACCTCCAACCCTTTCATCGCGCCTTCGATTAGCTCGTTATCGCCGGCATCCTGGGCTGCGAGCAGCCGCTGATAATCCTCCGTCGGAAATTTTGAATCGATCGGCAACCACACCGGCGCATCGTTTTCGTCACCCGGTAGCCTGATGGCGAAATCAACCCGTTCCGCTGTCTCGTCGCGGGTCTGGACGTTTTTCGAGAACTGGTCCGCGGTCAGCAATTGTTCGAGGAGATTGCCGAGCTGAACTTCCCCCCAGCCGCCGCGCGTTTTCACGTTCGCGAGGACTTTCTGTAATCCGCCGACATCGCTCGCCAGTTGCCGCATCGCGCCCAAGCCCTGGTGGACCTGCTCCAACCGGTCGCTCACCAGCTTGAACGATTCGCCCAGCCGTTTTTCCAGCGTTCCCTGCAATTTTTCGTCTACCGTCGCGCGCATTTTCTCCAGCTGCCCGGTGTTGTCGTCCTGCAATTGTTTGAGCCGCAGATCGACAATTCCGCGGACGTTCTCCAACGACGCCGTCAGTTCACCGCGCTGAGTCTTCGCTGCGTTTGCGTTCTCTTCGCGGCTCCGCGCCATTTCTTCGCGGATCAGCCGCTCTCCCCGTTCCTGGGCGCGTTCGAGCAATTCGAGGCGTTGGATCAGTTCCGAATCCTCGCCGCGTTTTCGCCGCGTGATTCCAAAAATGATCGTCGCAACGCCGGCCCCAGCGAGCAACCCGATCAACGCGTAAATCAGCGGATTCATCTGCTGCGACTTTCCGATGTCGTGACGCTCGTGCCAAGCGCCTTTCGTTGTAGTGACGGGCGCTCCGTCGCGGTCGAACGCCTTTCACCCACGCTGAGCGTTTTACGCGGACAGAGCGGCGTCTCTACAATCAGAACCTCACCTTGAATCCCACGTAAGCCGTCCGGCCAAGCGCCGGAAAACCGAATACTTCGGAGTAATCCTCGTTACCGATATTGTTCACTCTCGCGAAAACGGAAACGCATTTGTTGATTTCGTACTCGGCCGCCACGTTCACAAACGCGTAATCCTCGATGTCCACCAGCGCCGGCAGGAAATTCGGGGCAGGGAATGTCAATTCTTCGCGAGCGTTGACGAACTTCGCTTCGGCCGTGGTCCGAAGTTTGGCGAACCACAGATAACTGGCTGATAAATACATTTCATTCCGTGGTCGTCGTGGCAGACGGGTGCCCTCCGGCTGGTTGAGGTCCGCCGCGGAAGTCTTTTCCGCGTCCAAATACGTGTAGGTCGCGAGGATCGTCAGATTTGCAATCGGTGTCAGGCGGAGCTCAGCTTCAACTCCCTGGGTACGGGCCGCGCCCAGGTTCAAAGTGTCGAACAATCCATTGAACCCAATGACGTTGGACAAGTCGTTGTGAAAGTAGGTGAGCCCGAACCTGACCCGCCCTTCCCAGAACCGTTGCTCGACTCCAATGTCCCAGCCCAGGTTTTCTTCAGGCTCGAGGGCGAAGTTGTTTCCAAAGATTTTGTCCTGGCTGCTCGGCGGACTAAACCCCGTCGCGACGCTCGCATGCAGATGCGTGTCGGTTTTCGTGATCAGATAACTACCGGCGAATCGATAGGTCCAGACGTCCCCGAACTGATTAAAGTGATCGTAGCGGCCTCCGGCGACCAGGTTCAGGTCTTTGAATGGCGTCACGCTGGCCTGAAGAAATACCGACGTTTCCTCGGTCTCATCGCTGATGAAAGTTGGTTGCGGGCCGAACAATTGCGACACGAACGGACGCTCCTGGCCGGCGTCAGTATGACTATAGAAAAAGCCCGACGTGATCGTGAGCCACGAGGCCGGCATCAGATCGTTTTGATAATCCACCGTCGCCCGCGTAAACAACGCCCGCGTCGGGCCGACGAACCCGTCATCGTTCGGGTCGTTTACCTGCCGTTCTTCGTCGTAGCTGAAGATCAAGTGATGGTGCCACCATTCCACTGGCTTGTAATCGAGGTGCGTCGCGACCAGCCAACGTTCCGTCAGGAAATTGTCGCGTGGCCGCGGATCGAAGATCGTGTTCGGCAATCCGAGATCCGCCAGTGAATAAGTCATGAGCGTGCTGAGCCGGAATTGGCCGCTTGGCGACCAGCCGAGGTTCGCGACGCCGCTCCAGAGACGGTACTGATTGTTCGGCCGTTCGTTGTCGGTCGTGAGGCCGCTCAGACCCACCGAGTAATCGAACTCCTTCGCCGAACCGGAGCTGGTCAGGGCTCCCCGAAAAGTCGTATTCGATCCGCCTTCAAGGCTGAACTCCCCGCTGGGTTCGCCGGAGCCGCGTTTCGTGAAGAGCTGGATCACGCCCGCCAATGCGCGCGGCCCATACAGGGTGCTTTGCGGCCCGCGCACGATCTCGATTCGGTCAATGTTGTCCGTTGTCAGATCGCCGAAATTGAATGCGCCCTGCAATCCCTGGTTGATTGGAATGCCGTCGAGCAGGACCTGGGTGTGTTCGCTGCGAAGTCCGCGCGTGAAAACCGAAGTTAGCGATCCAGGCGGACCTGATTGCACGACGGAAACGCCGGGAACTTCGCGGAGCGCGTCCGCGACGCGGCGGGTCTGTTTGGTTTCGAAATCATCCGAGCGAATCACATCAACCGTCGCCGGCGAATCCTCTTCCGGTGTCTCGATCCGTGTCGCGCTGACGACGATTCCTTCCGATTCCGCTTCTGAGTTTTGAAGCGCAAATGAAGCCGCGTCCTGCGCGGGACCAGTGAAAGGCAGGGCCAAAAAAAGGGCCGCTGCCAGAAGCCATGAACGATTCCGCATAACTACTACCTCCAATTATCGAGAGGCAGACTCGACCGGCTGCCGCCGGTGCCGCGTCCACAGCTCTCATTCTTCTTTTTCGCGAAGAAGTTTTTTCGAGCCGTCGCTCTGCAGAATGCCGGCGGTCACAGACCGCCGCTACAGGTTCAGCTCGAATGAGGTGGAGACGGGCAAATATTCTGGCTCCTGGCTTGCGCGCCTCGTGTTCACGAGCCGCATCCTCTTTCCCGCCTTCACCTCCGAATCGCTCCGAAGATTGGCCTTAGGAAATTGTATCCAGTCACAGCAGCGCAACTGCTCCCGAATCTCACGGGATTCCTCACGCCGCTCCACGACCGCAACTAACAAAGAACTGCCGCAAGAATTAGCGGCCGCTCCTAAAAGCCTCAAGCCTTTATTGCGGATCGAAGCACGAGTCCCTGCTTCCTCGCGGGAAAGTCGATTTCCAAACTGCCCTCTGGGTTTCGTTATCGGCGGTGTGGACAGCGGCGCTCCTTGAAAGCACAAGGTGCTTGCGCTCCTCGTCTCTGGATTTATTTATCAGGCGCGCGCAAGGTTGCGCCCTGGCTGTGTCTTCTCCGACTTCCATTCTCGTTACGGGCGGCGCCGGTTTTATCGGCTCCAACCTTGTGCTCACGCTCCAGGACCGGATGCCTGACGCGCGCCTGACCGTGATTGATGATTTCCGTTCCGGCGATTTCAAAAACCTGACAGGTTACAAAGGCGATTTTGTGGCGCAAAACCTTGCGACGCTGGATTGGCGGCAACAGTTCGACGAGGAAAAGTTCGACGCGATCTTTCATCTCGCTTCGATCACCGACACGACCTTGCACGACCAGTTCATACAGACGCACGACAATGTCGAAAGTTTCCGTCGCCTGCTGAATTTCGCGCGGCCTAACAAGACCAGGGTGATTTACGCGTCATCGGCCTCCACCTATGGCGCGGCCAGCGGCGCCAGCGCCGAAACCAATGGAGCCGCGCCCGCAAATGTTTACGCCTTTTCGAAAGCGATGATGGACAATCTGGCGACCCGCGCTGCCCAGGATGCAAACGGCTGGATCATTATCGGCCTCCGTTACTTCAACGTTTACGGTCCGCGCGAAACGCACAAGGCCACGCCGGCCAGCATGATCTTTCATCTCTCGCGCCAAATGAAAGCAGGGCAGCGCCCGCGCATTTTCAAGCACGGCGAACAGCAGCGCGATTTTGTTTACGTTAAAGACGTGGTCGAAGGCAGCATTCGCGCGCTCCAAGCAAAGGAGAGTGGCATTTTCAACCTGGGCTCCGGCGTGGCCCGGTCCTTCAACGAGCTCGTCGATGTCCTCAACCGCTCGTTAGGCACGGACTTGAAGCCTGATTACATCGAGAACCCGCACGCCCACTACCAAAATTTTACCCAGGCGGACCTGACCATCGTTCGAAAACACCTCGGCTACGAGCCCCGCTATTCGCTCGAGACCGGTGTCGCCGATTACATGAAATGGCTCTACCCGGCATGATACAAACCGCCCCAAGGATGAAATCCAAACGGCCCTCTAAAAGCCCCGAAGAAATCAATGCGGCGCTCGCGGCCAAAAAAGGTCCGGTTTCGCAGTTCATCGCGAGAAATTACCGTCACTTCAATGCCGCTGCTCTGCTCGACGCGGCGAAAGGATACGAGACTCATCTGGCCGCCGGAGGCAAAATGCTGATGACGATTGCCGGCGCGATGTCGACCGCAGAGCTTGGCATTTCGCTCGCCGAGATGATCCGGCGCGACAAAATCCACCTGATCGTCTGCACCGGCGCGAACCTCGAGGAGGATATTTTCAACCTGGTCGCGCATGACCACTACGAGCGAGTGCCGCATTATCGGCAGCTCACCCCGGAGGACGAACAACAACTGCTCGGGCGCCACATGAATCGCGTCACCGACACCTGCATCCCGGAAATGGAAGCGATGCGGCGGATCGAGAAGGTCGTTCTCGAGGAATGGATGGCAGCCGACAGGGGGGGAGAGCGCTATTTCCCGCACGAGTTCATGTATAAGATTCTTCGCGGCGGGAAACTGAAGAAGAGCTATCAGATCGACCCAACGAACTCGTGGATGGTCGCGGCCTGCGAGAAGAATCTGCCCATCGTGGTACCCGGCTGGGAGGATGCGACGCTTGGCAATATGTATGCCGCAGCGGTGTTGCGCGGGGACGTCAAAAACGTGCACACCGTCCGCACCGGCATCGAATACATGACCTGGCTGGCGGAGTACTATACGAAGAACGCAAAGGGACTGCGCAACCGTGAAGGGTCGATTGGATTTTTCCAGATCGGCGGCGGTATCGCCGGCGATTTTCCGATTTGTGTCGTCCCCATGCTGCACCAGGATCTTGAGCGAACCGGCGTGCCGCTCTGGGGTTATTTTTGCCAGATCAGCGATTCAACCACGAGCTACGGCAGCTACTCCGGCGCCGTGCCTAACGAGAAGATCACGTGGGGGAAGCTCGCCGCATCGACTCCCAAGTTCGTTATCGAAAGCGACGCTACGATTTGCGCGCCGCTGATTTTCGCCTGGGTGCTGGGTCAGTAGATGTCGAGGCGCTCGCCGCGGGCAGCGCCTGTCCAATTAGCCTTCCCAAAAGAACTCCGTCGGCCGCTCGATGTCGGGCGGCAGACTCTTGTGAACGGGACAATTGAGAGCGGCGGTCTCGAGCAACGCACGCTGCGGCGTGCTCGCCGGCAGCGGAATGTGAATCTCCGATGGTAATCCGATGATCCGTCTTGGCGCGTCCTTCGACATCTCCTTCCTCACTTTCACGGTCATTCCTTTCACGTCCAAACCATGTTCGTGCGCGGCCATTGCCAGGATCGTGCTCATGCAAGTTCCAAGGGCGGTCGCCACGAGGTCGGTCGGTGAAAACGATTCGCCCTTTCCTTTGTTATCCGTCGGCGCGTCGGTCGCGATCGTGGAACCGGAGGGTCCGTGGGTCGCATCGCAGTGCAGATCACCCGTGTAGGTAATGGAAATGTTAACCATGCGGGAATATGTAAACCTCCGCGAGCGAAGCAATGCTCAGTTGTAGCGAACGGCTACAACAAGCCGTTACGGCCCGCCAACGATGATCGGCGTCGACTGTAGCTTGTCAGGGTGCCCTCCAAGAGTGTCGCGAAATACATTTTTGAGGGCCGCATCGTGCAAAATATTCATGTCCGTGTTGTGGGAGCGGACATCGTCGTTCTCCCACGACTCGTTCCACCAGCAAAAGCCGATCACGGCGGGCCAGCGGCCGGAAAATAAATCTTCCAGTGCATTTCGTGCCCACTCCGCAGCGTCCACTTTTCGATGGTTAATATCGCAACCGAATTCGGCGATGATGATCGGCTTCCCAGGAGCGAGTTTCGTCAGGCGCGGGTACGCAGTGGTCATCTTGAATCGAAAGCTCTCAGTCCCGTCGACCGCGCGCGGCGTAAGCGGACCATAGGCGCTCAACGCCATCCAGTCGCAATAGGAATCGCCAGGGTAATAATTCTCGAACCGGTTCCATTTCGCTTCGGGCTGGTCGAACCAGTTCACGTGCCAGACCCATTGCAGGTTGTCTGCGCCTTCCGCACGCACCAGATCGACTATGTGGCGATACGCCGCCACGTAGCGGGCCGGCCCCTCTGTCGCCCCGCCGTTCCATTTGCCATTCCACGAAAACCATTTCCCATTCGGCTCGGTCCCCCATTCAATTAGGATCGGCGAAGCAAATTGCACAGCCTCGCGCGCCCACGCTTTCAGGTCTTCGTCGAACTTGCCGGCGAGAATGCTCTCCAGCGTGAAAAGCTTCTCGGGGCGATCCTGTTCGACATCGGAACGCAGCATGAGGCGTACGTATGGAACTTTTCCGAGCGTCCGGATCCATTCGCAGGTTTCTCGTGGAAACTTTTTCGATTCAAACCAGTTGTTTGAAAAGAAAACCCAAGCGGTTTTCGTCGCCAGCGCCTCCTCGAAGCGGGCTACATCGGCGGGCGTGACATCGTGCTCGGTCGGATCATGGTCCGACTTCGGCTCATCGAAGTAGAGGCCCTGGTAAAGTTTCCCCTGGGGCGGAGGACTGACGACTTGGGCCGCGCGAGCCTGCGACGCGACCAGGAAAAATACGATCGCGCAACGGAGTAGAACCATCGCGCAAACGTAGCACACACTGTAGTGACGGCGCCTCTGTCGCCGTAAATGTACTTAGACGGCGACAGAGCGCCGTCGCCACAACTCTTTAGTTATTCTTCGACGCGTCCCGGAGTGCCTTGATGTGATCGTGCGCCTGCTTCACATCGGCGTACTGACGGGAGATCGTATCGCGGATGGTCGCGGAAAGTTTGTCGCCTTCCATTGCTTTCTTGTACTCCGCCACGGCCGAATCCTCACCGCGCTCACACTCGGAAAGAATCGCGTGATCATCCTGGCTGGTGATCGCCGACTTCAAATTGATCCAGGCGCGATGCATCGCGCCGGCGGTGCTGCTGCTGTCTGCCGGATCGTGATCACCGAGGCCAATGGCCTGGCTCTGAAGTTCGCCGGCGAATTTTGCGCGTTGAAGCGAATACTCGTTGAAAAGCGATTTGAGCTGTGTGTCCTTCACTGCCTCGGACGCTTCGCGAAAGCCCTGTTGACCATCTTTAAGGGTTTCGATCAACCCGTTGATGGTCGAAATGATTTCTTTTTGTTGACTCATAGTAAGGAGAATTCGGATGCGGCGGGAACCGAGCGGGTATTTTTCCCCGAAAAGTTTGCGACTGGCGGGAGCGGCCTTAAATTCGCTCATGAACAACAAGGGGAAGGATCTGACGAAGGAAGCGCCGCGAAGCCCGCGGACACGCATCGGCGGTTACGCGATTCTGGCGCGGACCTACGATAAATGCTGCGCGCTTTTGTGGGGAAATATCGGCGAATACCATTTCGATTGTCCGCTCGACAACATGCTTTTTGGTTTCAAGGGCGTGAAGGGGGACGATTTCAAGGCAGAAGTGGAGAAGGGCGCATCGGATCAAGAGATGGCGCGCTGGCTCGACAGCCACGGCGAAAAGAAAACGCCGGAGGAAGTAAAGGCGTGGAGCGACGAAGTTGAAGCCGCGAATCCGTACCACAATCCCGAAAAGCGCGATTGGTTCGTGGAGCAGGTCAGTGTCTACAAGCTCGAACCGCAAAAGACTACCCTCTTTGACTGGCTCGAAGTGGACGACAAGGCGAGCTATCAGAAGGCAGCTTAAGCGCGCAAGGTGGATCGAGCGCTCCGTCGCTCGATTCAGGCCGGTCGCAGCGAAAGCGTCCAGATAAGCATCGCGCGACGCAGCGCGCGATCCACGGCACGTACGCATTCTGCGGGTGATACCGACCGTTCTGCCCGCGAAAACCGTTTCAAAGATGCATGGCTATCTCGCTTAAACCGCAGCACTTGAACCGCTATCGCCAAATTGCGTGGCTGTTCATGAAATATGGACGTTCCGACCTCGTAAAAGAAAGCGGACTCGAAGGGACGCTCGCGGCGGAGCAACGTGTCACGCCGAAGGAAGCGGCCAAAGCGGGCGAGCTCGCCGACGATCTCGAAAAGCTTGGCCCTACGTTTGTAAAACTGGGCCAGCTGCTTTCCACGCGCGTTGAGCTCATGCCCCAGGCCTATCTAGATGCCCTGGCGAGGTTACAGGACAAGGTCGAGGCGTTCTCTTTCGGCGAAGTAGAAAAAATCGTCGAATCAGAGCTCGGTGTCCGGATGTCGAAAGCGTTCTCGGATTTTGATGCGACACCAATGGCCGCGGCATCGCTAGGCCAGGTCCACAAAGCGCGTCTTCGCGATGGCCGACAAGTCGCGGTGAAAGTCCAGCGGCCCGGAATTCGCGACGCCATGTTTGAAGACCTCGACGCGATCGATGAAATCGCGGACTTCCTCGATAACCACACCGCCGCCGGCAAACGTTACGACTTTTGCCAGATGCTCGATGAATTTCGAAAAAGCCTGGTCCGCGAGCTCGATTACCGGCAGGAAGCGAACAACCTGACGACGATCGGCCAGCATCTCGGGCCATTCGAACGGATCGTCGTCCCGGAACCGATCATGGATTACAGCAGCTCGCGCGTCCTGACGATGGAGTACATCCACGGGAAGAAAGTCACGGACCTCAGTCCCCTCGCCCGGATGGAATTCGACGCCGGCGCGCTCGCCGAAGATCTTTTCCGCGCCTATCTGCAACAGATCCTGGTCGACGGCTTTTTCCACGCCGATCCGCATCCAGGTAATGTTTTTCTGACGGACGATTACCGAATCGCTCTGATCGATCTCGGCATGGTCGGCCGAATCATGCCGGGATTGCAGGAGCAGCTTCTCCAGCTTCTCCTCGCGATTTCCGAGGGACGCGGGGATGACGCGGCTGACATCGCGATCAAGGTCGGCGAACAGAAAGAAGATTTCGCCGAAAAGGAATTCAGGCGCCGGATTGCTGAGGTCGTCGTCCAGCAACAGGGTGCGACGGTTTCGCAAATGCAGGTCGGGCGCATCGTGTTGGAAGTTACGCAGGCTTCAGGAGAGAACGGCGTCCGCGTCCCGCCCGAATTGACGATGCTCGGTAAAACGCTGCTGAATCTCGACCAGGTCGGCCGCGCCATTGAACCAACCTTCGATCCGAATGCGTCCATCCGCCGCAACGCCGCCCAGATCATGCAGCAGCGGCTCATGAAAAGTCTGTCGCCGGGAAATTTATTCAGCGGTGTTTTGGAACTGAAGGACCTCGTCCAGCGGCTGCCGGCGCGGTTGAACAAAATCATCGACGCGATCGCAAACAACGACTTGAAGGTCTCGGTCGACGCGATCGACGAGAAGACCCTGGTCGTCGGATTTCAAAAGGTGGCGAATCGAATCACGGTGGGACTGATCATTGCGGCGTTGATTATCGGGGCGGCAATGCTGATGCGGGTGGAAACGTCCTTCCGGATCTGGGGTTACCCGGGACTCGCCATTCTGCTTTTCCTCTCTGCTGCCGGAGCCGGCATCGTTTTGCTCATTAACATTTTGTTCTACGACAAAAACGACGACACGTAACGTGGATCGACCGCTCCGCCGCTCGATGCCTGTCATTTTCAGGCTTACCGGCGAAACTATGAGCCCGCGACGGAACGCGCGATTCACCTGATCATGAACATCGACCCAGCCACGCGCATCGGCCACGTTGACCTGAAAGTGTCGGATCTCGAGCGCTCGCTCGGTTTTTACTGCGGCGTTCTCGGTTTCGAATTAATGCAGCGCTGGGGTGCACAGGCCGCATTCATCTCTGCTGGCGGCTACCATCACCATATCGGCCTCAACACCTGGGAAAGCCTCGGTGGCTCGCAGCCGCCGCCGAATTGCACCGGTTTATTTCACCTCGCGGTTCTTTATCCGAGCCGCGCTCAACTCGGCGACGCGCTTCGCCGTCTCGTCGCCGCCGAGATCCCTCTCGATGGCGCCAGCGATCATGGCGTGAGCGAGGCGCTCTATTTGCGGGACCCGGATGAGAACGGCGTCGAGTTGTGTTGGGACCGGCCGAAGGAACAATGGCCACGCGGGCCGAACGGTGAGCTGGCGATGTTCACGCGGGCTCTCGATTTGGACGATTTGCTACGGGAAGCGCTATAGTCGCGCCGCTCGAATCGGCGCGTCTTGCACGCCGACATCGATCGCGCCCTGGCTGCAGCTACGGCTTCACGATCGGCGGGACAATATCCTCCGTGTCGCCGGTATCCACGCCTTGTTGCAATCGGCTATGGCTCTTGCTGTAAAAGAAATAAATCACCAGGCCGATCGCCAGCCAGCCGATAAATCGCGCCCAGGTTTCGATCGGCAGGCTCAACATGAGTGCGAAACAAAGGATCACACCGATGATCGGGACAACGGGAACCATCGGCACGCGGAAGGGGCGGCGCCGGTTCGGGTCCGTCTTGCGGAGGACGACGACCCCCAGGCAAACCAGGATGAACGCGAAGAGCGTCCCAATATTCGTCAGGTCCGAAAGCGAACCAATATCAGTGATCATCGCCACTCCGCCTACGACGACGCCGGTCCAGATAGTAGTGACATGGGGGGTCCGGAACCGCGGGTGAATGCGGGCAAAATATTGGGGTAGCAGTCCATCTCGCGCCATGGCCATGAAAATGCGCGGCTGACCGAGTTGGAAAACGAGCAGTACGGACGTCAAACCAGCGAGAGCCCCAGCACTGATAAGGGCCTGTGCCCATGGTTTGCTTGCAAAAGCTGTGGCGACGGCCGCCGAATCGCCGAGGTAAACCGTGTACTTCTTAATTCCAGTCAGGACCCCGGACATCAGAACATAAAGCAAAGTGCAAATCGCCAGGCTCGCGATCATTCCGAGCGGCAGGTCGCGTTGCGGATTGCGCGTTTCCTCCGCCGTCGTCGAAACCGCGTCGAAGCCGATAAAAGCGAAGAAGACGATCGCCGCGCCGCTCATCACGCCCCCAAACCCTGACGGCATGAATGGGTGCCAGTTCGTCGGTTCGACCATGAATGAACCAAACGCGATGAAGAAAATGACCACCGCGACTTTGATGATGACGATCGTGGTGTTCGTCTTCGCGCTCTCGCGAATACCGTAGACGAGCAAAACCGTGACGGCGGCGACGATGAAAAACGCCGGCACGTTCAACGCGAAGGCGTGACCAAAAATTACCGGCAACGTAGTCGAGGAGTAGGCATTCAGGGTGTCGCCTCCGGTCGCGATGATGCTCTGGGCGGTCTCCGTATCAGCCACTGTCCAAAGCGGAAATCTCAGATGCAGCAAACTGCCGCAAAGTTTGACGAAATAGCCCGCCCAGCCCACCGCCACGGCCATGTTCCCGACCGCGTATTCGAGAATCAAATCCCAGCCTATGATCCAGGCGATGATTTCACCGAGAGTCGCATACGAGTAGGTGTAGGCCGATCCCGATACCGGAATCATCGCAGCCAGCTCGCCATAACAAAGAGCCGCGAATCCGCAAGCAATCGCCGCGACGACAAACGACAGGACGACTGCGGGCCCTGCCCCAGGCCGACCGAGGACGACATCGGTATGCGCGAGGAACGATTGAATATAATTCAGCACCGGCGTTTTCCAGAAACCGGACACGCTCACTTCACCGGCGGCGGCAGTTCCAGCGAGGGCAAAAATGCCCGCGCCGATGATCGCACCAATTCCGAGACAGGTGACGTCGAAGGCGGTGAGAGATCGCTTCATCAGGCGGTCGGGCGCCTCCGATTCGCGGATCAGGTGCTCGGGACTCTTTGTTCTGAAAAGCGGCGAAGCCATGTCGTTCCTCGGTTGATGTATCGAGAAAGAATCGTGGCAGCGCTGCGTGACGAGGGTCAATCCCCAAGTTTCCGGAGGGCGGCGCTGGCGCGGAAATAGCTCGAAAAGCCACCATGCCAGTCTTTAGCGGCGCGAATCTCATTGGCGGTCTGCTCTTCGGGTCGATCGGTTTCGTGGCGTTTGTCTACGGAAAACGGATGCACATCTGGAAACCGATGTTCATCGGCCTGGCCCTGATGGCGTATCCCTACTTCGTTGCAAACGACATCGTTTTGTTTGCTATCGGCGTCGTCGGGACCGCGGCGTTATTCTTGTTTCGGGAGTAAACGGTGTAGCCGCCCCACTCGGTCGGCGCGTGATCAACGCGGTCGGAATCTGCGCGGCGACAGAGCGCCGCGGCTACGGCGGCTTGCTCGGCCACAATTCACCTGTTAAACCCACCTTATGGGTCGCCAATGGTTGCATGCGAAACGCGAAGTCGCCGGATTAAAAAAGGGCCAGGTCGTCGGCAAGCTCGTTAAGGAAATCATGGTGGCGGCGAAGCTCGGCGGCGCTGACCAGGCTGGAAACGCGCGCCTCGCGGCTGTCGTGGAAAAGGCCCGCAAGGCCAGCGTCTCGCGCGACGTCATCGAACGCGCCATCAAGAAAGGCGCCGGGATCGGCGACGACAAGCTGGTCATGGAACACGTCGTCTTCGAGGGATACGCGCCCAGCAAAGTCCCGATTATCGTCGAAGTGCTGACGGACAATAACAACCGCACGGCGCCTGAAATTCGTGTTCTCTTCAAAAAAGGCGGCCAGCTCGGCGCACCCGGCAGCAATAAGTTTCTCTTCGATCATGTTGGCCTGGTGGACGCACATCATGCCGACACGAATGTGGACATCGAAGCCGCGGCCATAGAAGCGAACGCGCAAAACGTCGAGCCGCTTTCTAGCGCGGAGAACGACGATATCCCGCAAGGCACGGCCGGCGCGCGGTTCATCACCGAGCGAGGCGATCTCCATGCGGTTACCCAATGGCTGGCTGGGAATGGCTGGACGGTGGTAACGAGCGAGCTCGGCTACATAGCCAAAAGTTTTCCGGACCTGACGGATGAAGAACGCGCGCACACGGGAGAATTTCTCCAGACCCTCGAGGACCACGACGACGTGCATCGCGTCTGGGCCGCGCTAAAATGATAGTGGCGCGATGAGTGACGAGCTCGAGCAGATTGTGCTGGCCGATTCGGTTTCATCGGTGGCTGAGGAGCCGCCCAAAGGACGCGGAATTTTCGGAAGCCGACGCCGATCGAAATTGCCAGCGCAGCCGCTCACTCATTGCGAGAACTGCGGCGCCCCGCTCAGCGGCGAATTCTGCTCCCAATGCGGGCAACATGCCATCGACTATCGCCGTTCGATCCTTCGGGTACTCTGGGATGCCGCCGATTCGTTGCTGAATTGGGACACAAAGTTTCTCCACAGCCTAATCCAGCTCCTGGTCTGGCCCTGGCATTTGACGAACGACTTCAACGCCGGACGCCGCGCGCGTTACGTCCATCCGCTTCGCCTTTATCTCATCGCTAGCATCGTTTTCTTTTTGCTCGCCCGGTCCATCAACTGGGATACCGACAGCCCCATTCAATTGACGGCGCAGGACCGGACTGAGCTGGTCGCGAGTTTGAACAAGATGATCGAGCCGAACTCCCCCCTGACACCGGATCAGCGTTCCCAGGTGGAGATGGCGCGAATGAAATTGGCCGAAGCACAAGGCGCACTCACGGTCGAGGAACGGGCCGAGGTTAAAAAGGCGTTCAAGGCTTATATCAAATCCGAGGTGCGCAAAACTCTAAGCCCGGAAGAGCGCGCGAAGATGGCCGTTGCGATGTCCCGAATTCCAAGAATCCCGGATAACGTGAATCCCGAGATCCCGGCACCGGTCGTTCCGGCGCCTCCATCTGAACCGACCGCCGCAACCACGCCGGGCGAACACCCCACCATCCCGCTGGTCATCCCGGCGCCAAAACCACAGGCGAAGGCGCCGTTGCATTTCACCGTCGGCCCGCCCGGAGCGAAAAAGACGCCGTTCGCAGCGTGGCTCGAAAAGCAGGTCAAGGACAAGATCGGCGAGGACGGGGCGAAGGCGAAACTGTTTCTCGACACCCTTCGCAGCAACATCCCGGCGATGATGCTTTGCTGTATCCCGCTTTTTGCGCTGATCCTGAAGCTTCTCTACATCCGGAAAGGCCGCTTCTACGTCGAGCATCTCGTTTACGCGCTTCACATCCACACGTTTCTCTACGTGTCGGTGATCGTGACCGCGCTGGCCGTGATGGGTGCGAACCGAACGGTGCCCGCGCTGAGTGGATGGATCACCGCAGTGATGACGATCGCGATTCTCGTCCAGATTTTTCTCTCGATCCGGCGCGTCTACGGTCAGGGATGGTTCATGACGCTGGTGAAGTTCCTCTTCGGCGGTTTCGTCTATTTCGTTATCCTGGTCATCGCGGTCAGCACGACCGCGTTCATCACGCTGTTGTTGCCGAGTTAGCTATAGGTCTGTAGCGGCGGTCTGTGACCGCCGAACCTAACACCCTCCGGCGGTCATAGACCGCCGCTACAACAGCAACTCGCGCGCGCGAGCTAAAGCCGCGTCGATCTTGCTCGCGTCTTTGCCTGCGCCCTGGGCGTTGTCGGGACGGCCGCCACCCTTTCCACCAACAACCGGCGCGATCTCCTGGATCAGTTTGTTCGCCTGGAATTGTGTCGTCAGGTCTTTCGGAACTGACGCAATCAAAGCGACGCGACCGTCAAACGCACCGGCCAGGAAAATGGGACCGCTAAAATGCGATTTCAGCGCGTCGACTACGCTTTGCAACAGTTTGGCGTCAGCATCAGGAACTGAAGCGACGACCGATTTCTCGCTTCCATGCGCGGCGCGAAGCTGCTTCGCCACTTCGGCCGCCCGGGTTTTCAGCCCGGCTTCTGCCGCCTTGGCCTGGTCCTTCTGCCACTCGTGCACTTCTCCCTCGATCTTTTCCAAATGCGCCGCGCGCGCGTCGATTTCTTTCAGCATCTCCGAGGGCTCACCCGATTCATCGAACGCTGGTAAGGCCGCAATGTCAGTTTTCTTTCGCGACAACCCTTCGAACTTCTCCTGTTGTCGTTGCGCCTCCTGCTTTGCCCAGTCTCTTGCGGCCTCCCCGGCAACTGCTTCGATCCGACGAATTCCCGCCGCGATCGCTTCCTCGCGCACGATCCGAAACGAACCGATGTCGCCCGTCGTTCGCACATGGGTCCCGCCACAGAGCTCCATCGAATAGCCATTCAGCTTGCCGGCTTCGCCACCGATCTGGACCACGCGAACGACATCGCCGTACTTGTCCCCAAAAAATTGCTGGATGTCTGAACGCTTCTTCGCATCCGCGTACGGAATTTCCGTCCATGACACTGGAACATTTTCCGCCACCTTCTCGTTCACCAACCTCTCGATGGCGTGCTTCTGTTCAGCCGTAAGCGCCGCGCTCGAAAAATCGAATGTCAACTTTTCCGGCCCGACATAGCTGCCTTTCTGGGTCGCATCCTTACTCACTTTCTCATGCAACGCCCAGTGCAGGACATGGGTCACCGTATGATGACGCTCGATCGCTCGACGGCGAGGTGCATCAATCCGGACCGAGACGTGGCTGCCCTCCGCAGGAGCGTCCTCGTTTTCCAGGAGATGAATGAAGGCCGGGCCGGCTTTCCGGGTATCCACAATCCGCCACTCGCTCTTCTCCGCGGCAAGAACGCCGCGATCACCGACTTGTCCCCCCATCTCCGCGTAACAAACCGATTTGTTTAGGATAACCGCGGGCCGTCCGTTCACGGGCTTGACCGCGATCACATCCGCCTCGGCCTCATCCTGCTCGAAGCCGACAAAATTGGTTCGCTCACCCTCCTCGGTTCCGGAAAGTTCGATTGCGGTTTTTTTCTGCGCTGATCGCGCTCGCGTCCGCTGCTCTTCCATGAGGCGTTCGAAACCGGTTTTGTCGAGAGCAAGGCCGCGTTCGCGCGCCATCAGCTCGGTCAAATCCAGGGGAAAACCCTGCTCGTCGTAGAGCCGAAAGGCGAATTCGCCCGAGATCGTCGCCGCGGAAGATAGACGCGCAATTTCGGTTTCGAAAAGCGCGATACCTTTATCGAGCGTCTTGTTGAAGCTCTCTTCTTCGCGACGAAGGGTTTCCTTGATCTGGTTCTGTTGCCGTCGCAGTTCCGGAAATACATCCGACATGGTCCGGACAACGACATCAGTCAGGTTGTAGAAGAATGGTTCGTGGAATCCGAGGGTCCGCCCGTACCGGACGGCGCGGCGAAGGATGCGCCGAAGAACGTAGCCACGGCCTTCATTGCTCGGCTGGATTCCATCAGCGATCGCGAAACTCAAGGTCCGGATGTGATCCGCGATGACGCGGAATGCGATGTCGATCTTTTCTTGTTCGTAGCCGGGGAGCGCACCTGCCCCGGGTCTTGAATCCGGCGCTCCCCGATCCGGCGCATTCGGTAACGTCGACGTGTATTTCTTTCCGCTCAGCCTTTCGAGCTCGTCGAAGATCGGGCGGAAGACATCGGTTTCGTAATTCGAAACAAGGCCGCTGAAATCGCTGAAGTTTTTCGTGCCCTGGATCATCGCGGTGATGCGTTCCAGCCCCATTCCGGTATCGACATGCCGCTGCGGCAACGGTGAGAACGTGGCGTCCGCGTTCGCGTTAAACTGGATGAAGACCAAGTTCCAGATCTCGATGCAGCGCGCGTCGCCCGCATTCACGAGTGATCCCTTCGTGTCGCCGGCCGGCGTCAGGTCAACGTGCAATTCCGAGCACGGCCCGCACGGCCCGGTATCGCCCATCATCCAGAAATTGTCTTTCTTGTTTCCGTTTACGATGTGGACCGCGGGATCAAGCCCGGCCCGGGTGAACATCTGCGCCCAATGGTCGTACGCTTCCTGATCGAAATCGCTTGGCTCTCCGGACCCCGGTTTGTAAACGGTCGCGTAAAGCCGCGATGGCGGCAGCTTCCACCGCTCCACCACCAATTCCCAAGCCCATTCGATTGCTTCCTTCTTGAAATAATCGCCGAAGCTCCAGTTGCCGAGCATCTCGAAAAACGTGTGGTGATACGTATCGAGCCCGACGTCATCGAGGTCGTTATGTTTGCCGCCCGCGCGAATGCATTTCTGGGTGTCGGCCGTCCGCGGCGGGTCCCAGGCCGGTTTTTGTTGCCCGAGAAAAATCGGGACGAACTGGTTCATGCCTGCATTTGTGAAGAGCAGGTTCGGTGAATCCGGGAGAAGCGATGCCGATGGCACAATCGTGTGCTGTTTCTCGCGAAAGAAATCGAAAAACGATTGGCGAATCTCGGCGGCGGTCATGGCTGGTAGCAGTGTAGCGGCGGTCTGTGACCGCCGACAAACGAATCGAGATTAAGGTATTCGGCGGTCACAGACCGCCGCTATAGGAACACCCTACTTCTTTTCCTCGTCCAGCTTGGCTTTGACGGCGGTCTCGATCTCTTCGTAGAGCGCGGGATCGTTCTTGAGCGCGTCTTTGCCCGCATCGCGGCCCTGGGCGAGCTGCGTGCCCTTATAACTGAGCCAGGATCCCCGCTTCTCAATGATCTGTTTCTCCAAGGCCAGATCGAGCAACGCGCCAGTCGAGGAAATGCCCTCGTTATACATGATGTCGAACTCGGCTTCGGTGAACGGCGGGGCGACCTTGTTCTTCACCACTTTCACCCGGGTCCGGTTGCCAGTGACGACGCCGTCCGTTTGTTTGATCGCACCGATCCGCCGAATATCGACGCGGACGCTGGCGTAGAACTTCAACGCTTTGCCGCCCGGAGTCGTTTCGGGATTTCCAAACATGACGCCGATCTTTTCGCGGATCTGGTTTGTGAAAATGCAGCACGTCCGCGCCTTCGAGATCAACGAAGTCAGCTTGCGCAGGGCAGCGCTCATCAACCGCGCCTGAGTGCCGACGGTGGAATCGCCAATCTCGCCGTCGAGTTCCTGTTTGGTCACGAGCGCCGCGACCGAATCGAGCACGATCACGTCGAGTGCGTTCGAGCGCACCAGGGTCTCAACAATGCGCAAAGCCTCTTCACCGGAGCTCGGTTGCGAAACCAGCAGGTCATCGAGATTCACGCCAAGCCGGCGCGCGTATTGGGGATCGAGGGCGTGTTCGACATCGATGAAAGCAGCGAGCCCGCCGCGCTTCTGCGCCTGCGCGATTACCGTCAGCGTCAGGGTAGTTTTACCCGAGGATTCGGGACCGTACACTTCGACGACCCGGCCGCGCGGGAATCCGCCGACGCCGAGGGCGCGGTCGATCAAAATATTTCCGGTGGGGATAACGTCGATATCGACGATGGAGTCGTCGCCCAGCCGCATGATTGCACCGTCGCCGTAATCCTTCGCGATCTGCTGAATGGCGAGATCGAGGTTCTTGTTGCGAGCAGCGGTAATTTTGTCTTCGGCAGTTTTCTCTTCAGTTTTTGTAGCCATAGGGAGGGGCTTCTTAAGTACGTGTGCTGGCGAATTTCGCCAAGCAGAAAAGCGGTCCCATCCGTGCAAAAATACGACAGGCCGCAAACCTTGCGGCTTGCGGCCTGCGTAACTAACCCAACAACCCTGTAGTTACGAAACTGCGATCTTGCGCGGCTTGACCTGCTCCGCCTTCGGCAGAACCAGGCTGACGACGCCATGCTCGATCTTCGCGCTGATCTTTTCGGCATCGATCGAAGGATCGAGCTCGAAAGTCCGGCGGAAATTTTCGGCACGAGACTCCCGGTGGACGAGCGTTCCCTCGACCGCCGGGAGGGCGCGCCGGCCGGTGATGGTGAGCTCATTGTTCTCGATCCACATCTCGAGATTCTCCTTGCTCACACCGGGCATTTCGACTTCCAGCGTGTAACCATCGGCGTTTTCGAGGACGGTCGCCGGCGGCGCGATAAACTGTTCAGGGGCGCGCTCGCCGTTCGTCGAGCTGCTCCGATTTTCACGAACCAAAGTATTCATGGTGATTGTTTTCCTTTCGTTGAAAATTGTTAGCTAACGTTGACTTGGATCTGCTTCGGCTTCGCTTCTTCGGCTTTCGGAAGCGTGACCGTGAGAATGCCGTCCTTGTAGGTCGCGTTCACCTTCGAGGCATCAACCCGCGTCGGCAGCGTGATGCTCCTGCGGAATTTGCCCGTAAAACGCTCCGTCCGGGTGGCCTTGTCGTCAGTGCCGGTCTCGGATTTGCGCTCGCCGCCAATGGTGAGCGTTCCGTCGTGCAATGAAATCTCGATGTCTTCCTTCCGCATGCCGGGAAGCTCGACGACGGCGACGACGTTATCGTTGCTCTGATAGAGATCGAGCGCCGGGGTCCAGCCGGTGAAGAGCTGCGCTTGGCGCGTCCCGCCGTTTAGAAATGGCAGGTCGAGCAGGGTGTCGAGGTCGTCCCGAAGACTGGCCCAGCGGTTGAGCGAAGGCCACATCGCGGAACTAGGTGTTTGGTAACGAATTAAACTCATATGGATTCCTTTCTGTGATAGTTGAATTGAAAGTCGAGAAACGTAGAGCGAGGAAAATGCCAGTCGCGTCGGAGGTTCAGATCCGACTTATAAAACCCATCTTTCCAGCGTGTTATGTAAAATAAAGAACAACGATGCAGCTTCCGATATATGCCGATATGACACAGTTCTGCGGTGCCCTGCGTCAGTGAGACTGCGCCATAATTGCACGCAAAGCACGGTTTGCTTTCGGCGTTTTTCGCGGCGATATCTCTGGGGTTAATGCCAACGACGTCCACCGACGAACGCTTCATGCGGGCCGCGCTGGTCGAGGCCCGCCGCGGGTTAGGATCCACCAGCCCGAATCCCGCTGTCGGCGCGGTGCTCGTAATCGGCAATAAAATCGTCGCGCGCGGTCATCATCGTCGCGCCGGGGCGCCCCACGCGGAGGTAGAATGCCTCACTCGATTTGGAGGACGTGTTCCCAAGAATGCCATCCTGTTTGTCACCCTGGAACCGTGTTCGACAACGGGTCGAACCGGCCCATGCACAGGCGCCATTCGCGACGCCGGCGTCCGACAAATTGTCGTCGGGACAACCGACCCGAACCCGCTTCACGCCGGCCGCGGGATTGATTTGTTGCGCGAAGGCGGCGCGAAGGTGCGAACGGGAATCCTTGCGAAGGAATGCGCGGAACTTAATCCGAGCTACAACAAGTGGGTCCAGACGGGCCTTCCTTTTATCGTCGCGAAATGCGGGATGAGCCTCGACGGACGATTAACCGCCCCGCCCTCTGAATCCCAATGGCTCACCTCTCCTGCGTCGAGACGGCACGCCCAGAACTTGCGGGCGCGGGTGGACGCGATTCTTGTCGGCGCCGAAACGATCCGGGCCGACGACCCCCGGCTGACCGTTCGCGGGCATCGCGGTGCACGGCAACCTTGGCGAATTGTGCTGTCGCGCTCCGGCAAGTTGCCACCCCGCTCCCGAATTTTCACCGACCATTTCGCCAGCCGCACGAAAGTTTACGGCGACATCAAGCTTCCGGAGTTGTTGCGCGAGTTGGGCCAGCAGGAGATCACGAGCATCCTGATCGAAGGAGGCGGTGAAATTCTTGGAGAAGCCCTGGACGGTTACTTGATCGATGAGGTGCAAGTTTATGTCGCGCCGGTTTTGTCCGGCGGGCCAACCGTTGCCTTCGGAGCGGCCGGCGCTGATACAACCGCGGGAGCAGCGCGATTAGCGGGCGTCCGCTATGAAACAATTGGATCGGACGTGAGCGTCACAGGTTTTCCCGATTACTCCGAATGACGATCACTCGAATATTTTTTGAAAACAGCCGTCCGAATCCGTGGTAGAATGAAGAAGTTTAACGGAGGAGAGATTATGAATTGGAAAAAGATTCTGCTCATCGCCGTCGCGGTCGGCGCGTTCGCGTTTGCCGCGGTGCCGCGCAGCCAGGCTGGCGTGCACGTCGGGATCGGTATTGGGTTCCCGATTGGGTTTAGCTACGGATATGGTTACCCGTATGGTTACGGTTACCCCTATGGCTATGGCTACGGTTACCCCTACGGCTACGGTTACGGTTATCCGCGACACGTCGCCTACGTGGTGGGG
>JBJMXC010000148.1:0-5761 GCA_045809825.1 Chthoniobacterales bacterium
CCAGGGCAACCAGGACCAGGACGATGTACCGATATCGCCAGCAAAGCCGCCGATAGGAACAGATCCGCCGGCATTCCCTGCAGCGGTACGACCGATCATCAATCTCCGTGCAACAGGCCGGACATTTCATCACTCTCGTCGTCGCGCGATTTTGATTGTTTCCCTTTTTTCGGGCAGAATTTTATGAGCGGTGTCCGGGTTGGAGGATTGGACCTTGGTCCCATCTCCCGGCTGTTCCATTTCCGACGTGAAACGAGGAGGGAGAGAGAACCGGCTGCCCGCGCTTGAAGGAATGACGGGCATCCTTAAATTGTGGTGATCCCCGGGCTGGTCATCCGGACCAGGGCCGCAATGAGGGTATTACATCGAAAATTTCTGCTCGGGATCGCCGCGGCCAGCGTCGCGCCGTTTGTCATTGTTTGGGCGGGCGGCCGGGCAATCGATCTCGCGCCGCCTGGCCCGAGCGTCCCGACATTCGCGGGCAATCCGCAACACACCGCCATCTACCAGCCTACGGTGCCGAACCTGAATCGCATCCGCTGGTCCGCTACGATCGATGCCAACAACAGCGGTGCCTTCGCTCACTACGGCGCGCCGCTTGTGACCGCGGGGAACACAGTGATCGCCCCGGTTAAAATTGCGGCTACCCCGACACCCACTCCGCCGACGCAGCCGCCCGATGCATTCCGTGTGGACGCGTTCGATGGCCTGACGGGCACCGCAAAATATTCCCTTACGACCGATTATATTCTGCCGAGCCACAATTGGATCCCGGTCTACAATCCATGCCTTGCGACCGGCGCCATCGCGACCCGCCTCTATTATGCCGGTGCCGGCGGGACTGTGTTTCACGTCGATAACCCGGACTCTGCCGTGCACGGACCGCCAGTCCGCGACGTCTTCTATACCACGCTCACGAATTACACGAACAACGCCTCGGCATTTAATTCCACGGTTTTTGTCAATACGCCGTTGACCGCTGACAGCAGCGGCAACGTCTTTTTCGGATTCCGTGTTCAAGGCACTGCGCCTGCGCCATTGAACACGACCCAGAGCGGGTTCGCGCGAATCGACCCAACCGGGGCCGGCACCTACATCCTTGCCGGAACCGCCGCGAACGATGCGAACGTCACTCGCGACTCGCACAATTCCGCGCCCGCGTTGAGCAATGACGAGGCGACAGTTTACGTCGTCGCCAAGTCGGCCAGTGGCGCGATCTCCTACCTCCTCGGGTTGGATAGCACGACCCTGGCGATGAAGTACCGGGTCCAACTCAAGGATCCGCGCAACGGGAATGCGGCCCAGGTCACTGATGACAGCACGGCTTCCCCGACCGTTGCGCCGGACAACGATGTTTATTTCGGTATCCTCGGCAATCCGGGCGGCGGATTTCGCGGCTGGCTGTTGCGTTTCAGTAGCGATCTCGGAGTCCAGAAACTGACGGGCGGCTTCGGTTGGGATTACACGCCGGCGATCGTTCCCTCTTCGATGGTTCCTTCTTACCACGGCGGCTCTTCCTACCTTTTGTTTTGCAAATATAACAACTACGCGTTTAGCGACGGCAACGGCGTGAACCGCGTCGCTCTCCTGGATCCGAACGCGAGCCAGCTCGATCCGCACTCGTCGGCGCCCGGCTTCACGGAAATGCGCGAAGTACTTACCCTGATAGGCCCGACGCCCGATGTGGACTCGGACCCGGCGACCTATCCATACGCGACCCGGGAATGGTGCATTAACACGGCAGCGGTTAACCCGGCCACCAACAGCATCTTTGTCCCGAACGAGGACGGCCGGCTTTATCGCTGGAACGTAGCGACGAACTCGTTCGCCGAAGCGGTGACGCTAACCGCGGGGACGGGAGAGCCATATGTTCCCAGTGTTATCGGACCGGACGGAACCGTGTTTACCTTGAACGGCGGAACGCTGTTCGCGCTCGGGCCCCTGGCCGACGTCAACGTCGCGCTGTCGACGAGCGCGCCGGACGTTCGAACGCTTATAGCCGGTCAGCCGGTTACCTTCACCGCGACGGTCACGAATCCAGCTTCTCCTGCGCCGACTCCATCCGGCACCGTAACCTTTGTCGATTTCACCTACCAGGATTTCACCCCCATTACCACTACCCTGGGAACTGCGGCGCTTGATGCCAATGGGCAGGCCGCCCTGACCACGTCAACGCTTGCGGCTGGAAACGGCTTTCTTGGCAACCACCTTATCACCGCTACCTATAATAGCGACAATGCCAACTTCCCCTCCGGAAGCGCGAAGCTTATGCAAAAGGTGCATGCCTTCGCGACGACCACGACGTTGAGCTCGTCACCGAATCCTTCGAATGTCTTCGGACCCGTTCAGTTCACGGCAATGGTCAGCGGCGGCGGAGCGACGCCGCCGACGGGGATGGTGACCTTCGAGGACGGATCGAGTGTCCGAGGCCAAATACCATTGAGTAACGGAATGGCTTCATTGAGCACGACGAGCGGGCTTCCCGGAGATCATACCATTACTGCGACCTACCAATCGGACACGTTCTATGCCCTAAGCAGTGGCACGATCCATCAGATCGTTCAGGCGAGTCCAACGGCGACTCCTACTGCCACCGCAACAGTTTCGCCGACCGCCACTGCTTCAGCTACCGCCACTGCTACCGCTACGGCGACTCCTACTGCCGCCGCTACTCCTACGGCGACGGCCACGGTTACTCCGACAGCCACCGCTACAACAACACCAACACCTACCGCGACGGCAACCCCGACGGCCGCACCTACGAGCACGCCCACCGCTACTCCATCCGCTACCGCACCGCAGGCAGTCAATCTTTCCACGAGAATGCGCGTCGATACCGGCGATAACGTCGGCATCGGCGGCTTCATTATTAGCGGCAACGCCCCCAAACACGTCTTGCTCCGCGGCATCGGGCCTTCCCTCGCCCAATCGGGCGTTGCTAATGCTTTGGCCGATCCGGTCCTTCAGTTGTACCGGTCAGGCTCAGTAGCGCCGATCGCGGTGAACAACAATTGGCGCGACAGCCAGGAGGAGAGCATCAAGGCTACAGGCATCCCGCCGGTTAACGACTCCGAATCGGCCATCGATGCGACCCTCGCCCCCGGAAACTATACAGCGGTTCTAAGAGGCAATGGTGGCGGGGCAGGCGTCGCTCTTGTTGAAGTTTACGACCTCGATCCCGCATCGAGTAAGCTCGCCAACATCAGCACCCGCGCTTTTGTAAGCACCGGCCCGGACATTGCGATCGCCGGGTTCATTCTTGGTAATCAATCAGGCGCAGACCGCATTGTCGTTCGCGGGATCGGTCCGAGCCTGGCCTCGGCCGGGGTGCCTAATCCATTGGCCAACCCGGTCCTGGAACTCCGCAATGGTGACGGCGTCCTTCTCATTTCGAACAACGATTGGCAGGATAATCCGGTTCAGGCTGCGCAGCTCATCGCAGCGGGGCTCGCGCCTTCTGACAATCACGAGTCAGGCATTTTCACGACGCTTCCGCCAGGGAGCTACACGGCTTTGCTGGCCGGCGAAAGCGGCGGCACCGGGATCGGTCTTGTCGAAGTCTACGATCTCGGGCCGTAGCGGCGGTCCAGCTCTTTTTTCCTTCTTAAGCTTGTTCAGGAGACGGATCCAAGCCATAGTTTTTCTGTGTCTGCTTTCCGCTTTCTGACTTTCGTCCTCACGTTTGGCGCCCTTGCCGCCGCTTCCGCCCAGGCGCCGCACCGTAAACCTCTCCTCGGCTTCGAGGTCGAAAAGGCCGATGACGCGCCCAGTTACATTTACCGGACCGATTCGTCGCCACGGATGCTTTCACAGCTCGGCCCGTTCATCAGCTATCAGGTCAACGTCGGCTTTGATGGAGAGAACATTGTCGGCGATGCGGCGAACGAGCCCTCGATTACGATGAACCCGAGTAACCGGAATTTCATGTCGATCGGCTGGCGTCAGTTCAACAGCGTCTCTTCGAATTTTCGCCGGGCCGGCTGGGCCTACTCGGATAGCGGCGGAACCGGATGGACATTTCCCGGCACTCTCGACAGCGTTTTTCGAAGCGATCCGGTCCTGTGCTCCAGCGATACCGGAAACTTTTTCTATCTAAGCCTCGTCACGAATTTCCAGGACGACATCTGGCGCTCAGTCACCGGCGGACAATCGTGGACCCGGCTCGCACCAGCGACCGGGGGAGACAAGCAATGGTTGACAATCGATAACACCGCCAGCACCGGCCACGGGTTCCAATATCAGTTCTGGAGCTTTTCGGGGAACAATTACGGCGGTCGCCAATTTACTCGCTCGACCGATGGCGGATTCACCTGGCTCGACCCGATCAATATTCCCAACGGGCCATCCTTCGGAACGCTGGACGTGGACTCCAATGGCAATCTCTTCATCGGAGGAATCAACGTCAACACCGGTCAGAACTGGTGTGTGCGCTCGACCGACGCGAAGAATGGAGCGGTTATTCCCTCCTTCGATCAGAGCACTGAGGTCGATCTTGGAGGCCAGCTCTCGATAAACGAAATAATTAACCCGGTAGGTCTCGTCGGGCAGCTGTTCCTCGCCGTCGATCGGTCGGGCACAAGCACTAATAACAATATTTACATGCTCGCTAGCGTTGTACCCGATGACGGTTCTTCCCGCAGCGACGTGATGTTTGCCAGGAGCACGGACGGCGGCGCGAGCTTTAATCCTCCTAGACGAGTCAACGACGATCCGGTCAATTCCGAGAAGTGGCATTGGATGGGCACCTTCGCCGTGGCACCGAACGGACGCATTGACGCCGTCTGGCTCGACACCCGGAATGCGAAGAATAATACCGATTCCCAGCTGTTTTACTCGTATAGCACTGACGGGGGAAATAACTGGTCGCCAAACGTTGCAGTGACCAAGCCCTTTGATCCGTTCGTCGGTTACCCAGGCCAGGATAAGATGGGAGATTATATGACGATCGTTTCCGATAACGGCGGAGGCAACGTCGCTTTCTCCGCCACCTTCAACGGAGAAGAAGATATCTACTTCGTCCGCGTCTCCCCAGCCCTGGCTGCGCTCCCTCAGCCTACACCGACGCCATCTCCGACTGCAACCGCTACCGCCACTGCTAGTGCGACTGCGGCTCCTACCGCGACTGCTACTGCTACTGCCACCGCCACAGCGACCGCTACTCCTACCCCCAGTGCTACCGCAGCGGCCTCGGCGACCGCTACGGCTACCGCAACTGCGACAGCGACACCTACTGCTACTGCGACACCTACTGCTACTGCGACGCCTACTGCTACTGCAACAGGCGCCCCGACGGCGACCGCCACGCCAACGCCCGTCGCAACCCCGACCGCAACCCCTGCACAGCCGATCAACCTTTCCACACGAATTCGAGTGGAAAGCGGTGACAGCGTCGGTATCGGCGGATTCATCATTACCGGCTCAGCTCCGAAGCGCGTCCTGCTTCGAGCGCTTGGGCCGTCGCTGAAGGCTTTTGGCCTCCCGGAAGCTCTGCCTAACCCTGTCCTCGAACTGCATGGAGCCCCCCTCGGCACAGTTACAAATGACAACTGGAAAGATGATCCCGCGCAAAGAATTGGCGTTGAGTCTTCCGGCCTCGCACCGACGGACGATCTTGAATCCGCGATCGATGTTACACTAAACCCAGGATCGTATTCCGCTGTCGTGAGGGACAAGACCGATAGCCCGGGAATTGCCGTGATCGAGGTTTATGATCTAAGTCCGGAAGTCCCTGCGAAGCTCGCGAACGTCAGCACCCGCGCGC
>JBJMXC010000149.1:0-6856 GCA_045809825.1 Chthoniobacterales bacterium
CATCCCGGCAATCGCGCACAGGATGATCACTCGCCGGCGCCCCCACGTTTGCGAGAGAAACCCGACCACCACGCCGCCGCAGATCGCGCCCAGCGCATAGACAACACTGATTATGGACTTCGCGCTGACACCGAAGCCGCGCTGCTTTTCAAGATACGTCGGGTAGAGGTCCTGGGTACCGTGCGACATGTAATTGAACGCCGTCATCAGCAGGGACGCGTAGAGAAACAATCGGCCGTGCTCTTTAATTAATGCCGAAAAGGGCCGTCGTGGCCGGGCGGCGGCTCGTTCCTTTTCCCAAACCGGCGATTCCGGAACGTGCGCCCGAATGTAGATGACGAGGAAGGCAGGCATCGCGCCCGCGATGAACAGCCCCCTCCAGCCGAAGAGCGGGAATACGATCCAATAAACGAGCGCCGCGAGTAAATAACCGGTCGCGTAACCCTGTTGGAGGATTCCCGAGAACAATCCCCTCGCCTTGGTCGGCAGCGATTCCATGGCCAGGGAAGCCCCCAAGCCCCATTCGCCGCCCATGCCGATTCCGAACAGCGCCCGCAGGATCAGGAACACGGTGAAGTTCGGCGCAAACGCCGTCAGCAATTCCATGATCGAATAAAAAACGATATCGATCATGAGCGGCATTCGACGGCCGTAGCGATCGCCTAACCAACCGAAAATGAAGGCGCCGAGCGGGCGCATCATCAGGGTAAGCGTGATCGAGAATGCGACCTTTGGAATGCTCTGGTTAAAATCCTGGGCGATCTTCCCGAGGACGAAAGTGACGAGGAAAAAATCGAGCGCGTCGAGCGTCCACCCGAGAAAACAGGCGAGGAAGGTTTTTCGTTGCGACGGAGTCAGCGATCCGAAGAGGCGCAGCGATTCCATTTAAACCGGCGTGGTGAAAGATTCCGGATTCTTGCTCATGCTCGCGATTATGATCCTAATCCTTGGTGAGCGTTTCGAAAAAGATCAAGAGCGTGATCAGGATCAGGAGCAGGAACGCAAGGGGATGACAGCGCGCCGAGGTGGCGTTAATTTTGGAGAGAATGCGTTACCTCGTGAAAGCCAGGGTAAAATCGGGGCAGGAAAAACCGCTCCTTGATGCGATCGCCCACGACACGCTCGGCAAAGGATCGGTCGCCGGCGACGAGTACCAGTACGACATGGAACAGGCCCGAGTGGACCCGGCTGGGGTGGCGACTTGGGTCGAGACTTGTTTCTGTAATCAGCCGCTGGAAGAAGAGCGGCCCTACTGGGAGAAATATTTTGAGCTGCTCACCGTGAAAGACGCGCATTCGCGCCGCAATTGCCGGCATGAAAACGGGACCGAGCCGTGGGCCTGCTCCGATTGCGATTGCACTACGAAGCTGGAAGCGAAGCTGCGGGGTCAGGGCGAATCGTTCTTGAATAAACTGCGAGCGCGGGCCGGTAATTCCTGCTCCTGATCATGATCGTGCTCCTGATCTTTCGGGAGCGCTGACCGGAAGATTGCGAGCATCATCACGATCATGATCATGAGGACTCACAACACATCTACGCATCATGATGCGTCAATTTGTTCCTTGCCGCGGCCGGATACTGCAGTTTAGTCTCCTCCATGCCGGATAATGGGCTCCAACCTCTCGACGCGCTCATGCGCGATCGCATCGTCGTCCTCGACGGCGCCATGGGCACAATGGTCCAGCAGTCCCGTCCGTCCGAAGTTGAATACCGGGGCGAACGTTTTCGTGATTGGCAGGGCAAAGATCTCAAAGGCTGCCTCGAGATTCTCCTCCTAACCAAGCCGGAGCTGATTGACCGTATTCATCGCGATTATCTCGAGGCGGGCGCCGACATCATCGAGACAAACACGTTCAGCGCCACCACCATCGGGCTCCACGATTTTCTCTTCCGCGGCGAACCCGAATCTGGCCGCAAAGATGCCGAGTTTTTTCAGCGCGTCGTCGACGATCCCCTCCTCTGCGACCTGGTCGCCGAGATGAACCTCAAGGCCGCCGGGATCGCGCGTCGGGCCGCTGACGCGATCGCGACCGATACCAGCCGGCGGCGCTTCGTCGGCGGCTCACTCGGTCCCTTGCCTGTGACCGCGTCGCTCTCTCCCGACGTCAACGACCCAAGTTTCCGCGCGGTGACCTTCGACCAGATCCGCAAAGCCTACGCGGAACAGGCCGCAGCCCTGCTCGATGGCGGCGTGGACCTGCTGTTTATCGAGACGATTTTCGACACGCTGAACGCCAAGGCCGCGATTGCCGCGATCACCGACCTCTTTCAACGGACCGGCAAAAGCGTGCCGCTGGTCATTTCGGGAACGGTCACCGACCGCTCCGGCCGAATCCTGAGCGGCCAGACCGTGGAAGCGTTTCTGACCTCGATTGAGCACGCCGACCCACTGGTTGTGGGACTCAATTGCGCGCTCGGTCCGGGAGAGATGGAACCATACATCGAAGAACTCGCCCACAGCACGAGGCGATACGTGAGCGCGTATCCGAATGCCGGACTGCCCGATCCGCTTTCCCCAACCGGCTTTCCGGAAACACCCGAAAGCCTCGCGCCGCAGCTCGAAAAATGGGCGCGCAATGGCTGGCTCAACATCGTCGGCGGCTGCTGTGGAACCACCCCGGATCATATCCGGCTAATCGCCGAAACCGTTCGCGATCTCCCTCCGAGGAGCGTGCCTCTAACAGCGGTGTATGACCGTCGAGATCCCCGCGAAGGAAACGCAGACGAGGCTCAGAGAGCGCCGCTCCAGCTCTCCGGACTCGAGCCGCTCAACATCACCGCAGACACCGGGCTCGTGGTCGTGGGCGAGCGCACCAACATCACGGGCTCCCCGAAATTTTCGAAACTCATCCTCGCGGGCGATTTCGAAGCCGCGCTAACCGTCGCGCGCCAACAGGTGAATGGCGGCGCCAACATCCTCGACGTCAACATGGATGAGGGAATGATCGATTCCGAAGCATCGATGACCAAATTCCTCCATCTGATCGGGAGCGAGCCGGAAATCGCGCGGGTTCCGATCATGATCGACAGCTCGAAGTGGAGCGTGATCGAGGCGGGCTTGAAGTGCGTCCAGGGAAAGGCCGTCGTGAACTCGATCAGCCTTAAGAATGGCGAGGAAGAATTCCTCCATCACGCGGAGCTGGTGAAACGTTACGGGGCGGCGGTCATCGTGATGGCTTTCGACGAAGCAGGCCAGGCCGACAATTACCAGCGCCGGATCGATGTTTGCGCGAGAGCGTATTCCTTGCTGACCGAGCGCGCCGGGATTGCGCCTAACGACATCATATTCGATCCGAACATCCTGACGGTCGCGACTGGGCTTGAAGAGCACCGGAACTACGCGGTCGATTTCATCAACGCGGTCCGGTGGATCAAACAGAACCTTCCCGGTGCGCGAACGAGCGGCGGGGTTAGCAACATTTCATTTTCATTCCGCGGCAACAACACGGTCCGCGAAGCGATGCACGCGGCCTTCTTGTTTCACGCCATCCAGGCGGGGCTGGACATGGCGATCGTGAACGCAGGCCAGCTGGCGGTCTACGAACAGATCGAGCCCGAGCTGAAAACCCGCGTCGAAGATGTCCTGCTCAATCGCCGGGATGACGCCACGGAGCGGCTCGTCGAATTCGCAGAGAGCGTGAAGGGGGTGGCGAAAACCGCCGCGGAAAAAGAGGCGTGGCGCCACACTTCCGTCGAGGAAAGGCTCTCGCACGCGCTCGTAAAAGGGATTGTCGATTTCATCGAGGCGGACACCGAGGAAGCGCGGCAAAAATTCAGCCGGCCGCTCCAAGTGATTGAGGGCCCCCTCATGGCGGGGATGAGCGTGGTCGGCGATTTGTTCGGGGCCGGGAAAATGTTTTTGCCGCAGGTGGTAAAAAGCGCGCGGGTGATGAAGAAAGCTGTCGCCTATCTCTTGCCGTTCATGGAAGCGGAAAAGAGCGCGGACGCAAAACCGCAGGCGCGCATTGTCATGGCGACCGTCAAAGGAGACGTGCACGATATTGGCAAGAACATCGTCGGGGTTGTCCTCCAATGTAACAATTACGAGGTAATCGATCTGGGGGTAATGGTGCCCGCGCCGAAGATTCTCGAGACGGCGCGCGAAAAGAAAGCGGACGTGATTGGGTTGAGCGGGCTGATTACCCCATCGCTCGACGAGATGGTCCATGTCGCCCAGGAAATGGAGCGCGAAGGATTCAAGCTGCCGTTGTTGATCGGCGGCGCCACGACGAGTCGCGCGCATACGGCGGTCAAAATCGCGCCGCATTACGGCGCCGGCGCAGTTCACGTTCTCGATGCGTCGCGCGCGGTTGGAGTGGTGAGTAATTTGCTCAATGCCGAAACGAAACCGGCTTTCGATCACCAAATGCGGGCAGACTACGAACGGCTCCGCCAGGAGCACGCCGCGAAGTCACGCGAGAAAAAGCTGATCGCGCTGGACGAAGCGCGAGCGAATCGGACTCCGGTTGACTGGGCGGGATATGCGCCGCCGAAGCCGGAGTTTGTGGGAATCCGGGCGTTTTCTTCTGACGCAGGAACAATGTCGCTCGAGGATTTAATTCCATACATCGATTGGTCGCCGTTCTTCCACACCTGGGAATTGCGCGGACGTTACCCGGCGATCTTCGATGATCCGACGGTTGGCAAACAGGCGCGCGAGCTCTTCGACGACGCCCAAGCCTTACTCGAACGGATTCGTTCCGAAAAACTATTGGCTGCACGCGGCGTCTTCGCCTTTTGGCCGGCGAAAGCCATCGGCGATGACGTGGAAATTTATTCCAATCCCGAGCGGACGCAGAAGATGGCGACGTTCCATTTCCTGCGCCAGCAAATGAAAAAACCGGCCGGTCAGTTCAACCACTGTCTGAGCGATTACATCGCGCCGGAAGCGATCGATTATCTCGGCGGATTTGCCGTTACCGCCGGCCTCGGGGCGGATGAGCTAGCGGCCAGGTTTGCCGCCGACCATGACGATTACAACGCGATCCTGACCAAAGCCCTCGCCGATCGCCTAGCCGAGGCGTTCGCGGAATTTCTCCATCGCGAAGCCCGAATTGCCTGGGGCTTTGGACGCGAAGAAAAACTAACGGAGGATGAGCTAATCCGCGAAAAGTATCGCGGCATTCGGCCCGCAGCTGGTTATCCAGCCTCGCCCGACCATACCGAAAAGCGGACCCTCTTCGATTTGCTCGAGGCGGAAAATCAAACAGGGATCACGCTGACCGAGTCGTTCGCCATGCATCCCGGTGCGAGCGTGAGCGGACTCTATTTTTCGCATCCGGACTCGAAGTATTTCGGTGTTGGTAAAATTGGTGACGATCAGGCGCGCGATTACGCGGCCCGAAAAAACGTGCCGGTCGAATACGTGGAGAAGTGGCTCGCGCCGAATCTGGATCGCTAAGAATTGGCAGCGCGTACGGGAATCGAACCCGTCTCCCGGCCTTGAGAGGGCCGTGTCCTAACCGATAGACGAACGCGCCGTTTAGGCGGCGGCAATCCTACTGCAAATCGCGCTTCGGGCAACGCTGGAATGGAGTCGCGAATGGACGCGCGAGGTTCATGACTTCGCCTTCGGTCGCGGAGTCGGCTCCGGACGAACGCGCGGCTGGGAAAGACCATTGATCGATTCGGTTTTCTTCTGCTCGAGGAATGCCTTCATGTCTGGAGCGGCCACCGCCTGCATGTGGGCATAAAAAATCTTGTAGTAAGCGCGCATCAGCTCACGCTTCTCAACCTCGGTCCGGGCCGCTTCGGCCGCCTTCTTCGCGGCGACCACATCCGGGTCCCCACTGCAACGGTTCTTTAGCTTCCTCCACTCCAGATGGAGCCGCTGCTGCTCGACGGCGGCGATCGCAGGGGGCTGCTGGAACACCGCATCCAATTCCGAGATCGATGGCGCGGTCTTCTTTGCCGCCGGCGAAGTATTCGGCACTAAAGGCGTCGGCTCTACCTCCGCTGGGATCTGCGGAATATTAAGCTCGGGTCGGGTATCCGGCGCAGCACTCGGGGTAGCAGTCGCCGCCGGCAAAGGCGGTTCCTGGGACAAAGCGATGCCCGTCCCGGCAATTGCCAGTAATGCGCAGATTGCTGATTTCATTCGAGAAAATCGGGGTGACAGGATTCGAACCTGCGACCTCCTGGTCCCAAACCAGGCGCTCTACCAAGCTAAGCTACACCCCGGAGGCTTCGCACAGCGAAGCGGCTACAGAAGCTGGCGGTGACTTACCATGGACCGCCCCGCCGCGCATGCGGAATATGAAACCAATCAATCGCCCCCGCTGATCTTCATCAGCGGCGTGATGGACTTCACGATGCCGATCACGCTCTCGGTGTATTTCTTGTCGGCCTCTGGTGTCCCCGCCTGGAAAAGGGCGAAATAGTTTTGGCTGTCGATGCTGAAAGCCACGATGGCCAGGGTCCGAGCGTCGCCTTTATCCTTACCTGTAAAATCCCGTTCAAGAAACTTGATCCCCTTCTCGTTCCGAAAGTCGACCGGCTCCCCCGGCTGGATATCGGTGAACCGTTTGTCGACTTCCTTCAACGTCTCCTCGACAGCATCGTTCGCGTTGTTCGCCTGGACCGGAAAAATACTGATCGCGTAGGCGGCGCCTTTCGGCTGGGCGCTGATGATCCCGCCCTCGGTGACCTCAGCCTTCCAATCGTTCGGAAACACGATGCTGAATTGAGGCTTGGCTTTCGGGAATTTGAGCGTCTTCGCAGCGCTACCCAGTGGCACTGAAAGAATGAGCGCGGCGACAATTGGGATGAGCTTGAAGTTCATCGGGCGAAAATAAGGGCGGAGCCAACTACGGCAAAGCGTATTCACTTCTTCGCCGGATCGCTTTCAGTTCGCGCC
>JBJMXC010000150.1:0-7925 GCA_045809825.1 Chthoniobacterales bacterium
AGCGGCAGGCGCTGCCTCCGCGGCCGGCTTCTCGGCTTCGGCGGAGGGCGCAGGCTGCTCTTGTTTGGCTTCAGTCGCCGGAGCTTCCTCCTGCTTCGCTTCCGGAGCAGGCGCCTCTTCCTTCTTTGCTTCCGCGGCCGGCGCTGCGTCGCCCTTGTCGGCTTTCGCAGCGAGCAATCGCGCGAACGCTGAAGCTGGCTCGTTTAACACCCGCACCAGCTGCGTCGCCGGTGCCAGCATCAATCCGAGAAGCTTCGCCAATAAAATCTCGCGCGATGGCAGCTCGGCCAGCGCTTCGACGTCGGAGGTCGACAAGATCGCCTTGTCCACCACGCCAATCTTCAGCGCCGCGATTTTAAATTCCGCTGCGAACGATTTCAAAATCTTCGCGACCGGTGCGACATCCTTCTCGCCCATCACGATCGCGGTCTGGCCGGTCAACTGGTCAGCGACGTCCGGCATCCCGGAGTCCGCCATCGCGCGCTTCAAAAAGCTGTTCTTGACCACGCGCACTTCGGCCCCGGCCGGTGCGAGCCGATTCCGTAGCTCGCCGAACTGGTCCACCTTCATCCGCTGATAATCGGTCACCAGCAGGAATGGGGAGCCTTTGAGCTTCTCCGAAAGATCGGAAACGATTGATGCTTTTTCTGGTCTCATGGCAATGCTCCCGGCTAGACGGTAATATAGGGTGACGGATCGACGCGGACTCCCGGCGTCATCGTTGCGCTCAGCGTCACGCCCTCAACGAAGCGGCCTTTTGCCGTCGCCGGTCGCGCCCGCACCACGGCCTCGATGACCGCCGTCCCGTTCTCGACCAGTTGGTTCTCTGCGAATGAAAATTTTCCTACCGGCACTGCGACGTTGCCGTTCTTATCGAGCTTGAATTCAACCCGGCCGGCTTTCACTTCCCCGACCGCTTTCGCGGTGTCGTCCGTCACCGTTCCGGTTTTTGGGTTCGGCATCAGGCCACGCGGACCGAGGACCTTGCCCAGTTTGCGCACTTCGGCCATGGCCGCGGGCGTCGCGACCGCGACATCGAAATCCTGGAAACCTTCCTGGCATTTCTGGATCATGTCCTTGAAGCCGACATACTCCGCGCCGGCATCTTTGGCCGCCTTGGCTGCCGCGCCCTCCGCGAACACCAGCACGCGCACTTGTTTGCCGCTTCCGTGTGGCAGCGGGCAGGTGCCGCGCACCATCTGGTCCGATTGTTTCGGATCAACCCCGAGCCGAAACGAAACTGTGACCGTCTGGTCGAATTTCGTCGGCGGCATCTTCTTCAGCGCCGAGACGGCTTCGTTGAGGTTGTAAGCCTTGTTGCGGTCTACCTGCTCGATAGCCGCGCGATAACGTTTGCTGCGATTTGTTTGCATGATTTTGTGCAGTGCCAGCGAGCCCGATGCTCTCCTGCGTTGCCCGGCCAACCCGGCGCGGGACGTGGAAAGTAGCGCCCAACGGCCTTCTGTCAAAGCGAATCTTGTCCAAATTTCCTCACCCGAAGGGCGCTACACGACACGATGAAAAATCAAAATATCCCCAGCCTTTGTGATCCTTTGCGACCTTTGTGTGAGGTTCCGGAATTTGTCCATTGCCAACGGTGAAACCGACCTGCTAAACCAGCGAAATGCACTCCACAAAAATTCTACTCATTACGGCTATCACTGTTTTAGCCGGAGCCATGACCGCCCCCGCGGTTCCGGTCAACTTCGGAGAACTCTCCCTCTGGGTCCGCGTCAAAGAAACGGATAAGACGATTGTCCGCCAAGTTACTGAGCGAAAACTCGTCAAGGCTCTCACTCCGCAACAGGAAAACGCCCTCAAAGCACAGGGCGCGAGCGATTCCCTGGTTCAATCGCTGCGCAGTTCCGCCCTCGTCGCCGCGCCGGGCGAGGTTGTCGCGACTGAACCCAAGGCCCCCGCTTCGAAGACGGTTGCCGGATCCTCGAACGACAGCGAATCGGCCGCGGATAATCTCGAGGTCTTCGATGTCACTGCCGGCCATCCGATTAATCTCAGCGAATGGGGCGGTCCCGATTATGAATTCGCTTTCAACATTTACCGCTATGCAGGCGAGAACATCATTGAACCGGTCCAGGTCGATCCCGTCCGCACTTATACCGACGTCGCGAATTACGTTGGTGTTCTGCCGACCGGTCCACGCACCTCGGTTCCTCATTTCCATGGTAATCGTCATCTCATCCCGTATCTCAACGGCGACCTGAAAGACGACACCCACTACATCGGTGATTACATCTCGGTTTCGTCCCACTCTACCAGTCGCGCCATGTCGATTGATCGCCATCACCCCGTCGTCGTCAAAGGTTCGCCTTACACTCTCTACCCCGTTTACGGTGCCGGGGGCGCCGAGCTTTATTACATCGGCCACACCAGCGACACGGTGAAGCTGGCGGTTCGAACGGCGAACCGATAATCAGCGCAAGTTTTTAACGACCTTGCCTTCCTTCATCACGAAGGACACGCGCTCGGTCGCGGTGATGTCCTGCGTCGGGTCGCCGGGCATCGCGACGATATCGGCGAGTTTGCCTTTTTCCAATGTGCCGACTTTGGCCGAAATGCCCAGAAGCTCGGCGTCTGAAGAAGTACCGGCGCGAAGCGCTTCGATCGGTGGCATGCCGAGGTCGACCATGAGTTTGAATTCCTTGGCGTTCATGCCGTGCGGATAGACACCGGCGTCGGTGCCGAGAGCGATCTTAACCCCGAGTTTGACGGCGTTCCGGAACATCTCGGTGCGCGCCGCGCCAGCGGCTTTGCCTTTCGCTTGAAGCGCCGGAGGATAGGAATCGAGCTTGGCCAGGACCCATTCAGTGGCCATCAGGGTAGGCACGAGCCAGGTGCCTTTGGTTTTCATGAGCTGAAGTGTTTCCGGTTTTAAAAACGAACCGTGCTCGATCGAGTTAACACCGGCTTCAATCGCGTCTTTCGCGGCCTGATCGCCGTGGCAATGGACTGCGACTTTTTTGCGGAGACGATGCGTCTCGTCGACCAGCGCGGCGATCTCGGCCGGCGTGAATTGCGGTGTATCCACTTCGTCGGTTAACGAGAGGACGCCACCGGACACGGCGGCTTTGATTACGTCGGCACCGTTCTTGATCTCGAAGCGCACGGCATGGCGAATCGCGTCGGGCCCATCGGCGATTCCTTCGCTGTAATCGGGCTCGTGGCCGAAGAGCATATCGCGAAATCCGGCCGTCGAATCGAAATGCCCGCCGGTTGCCCCAATTCCGTAGGTGGCGACGAGCATTCGCGGACCCGGAACAACTCCATGGTTGATTGCGTTCCGGAGAGCAACGTCGACGAACTCCTTGCTGCCGACGAACCGACTGCCGAGATCGCGCACGGTCGTAAATCCGGCGTCGATCGTCGCGCGCGCATACGTCGTCGCGATAATGGCTTGCTCGGAAACGTTGAGGTCGAGTTCTTTCAAGCGCCGATCGTTGTAGTTCCCGGCGAAATCAGCGGTGAGATGGGTGTGCGCGTCCATGAATCCGGGAGAAAGGGTGGCATCGCCGAGATCGATGACTTGCGCGGCCTCGGGGATAGGCAGATTGCTGCCGGCATCCACGATCTTGTCGCCCTGGACGATGACGACGCCATTGGTGACGAGCGCGTTGGCTTTGCCGTCGAAAAGGCGGGCGGCTTTGAGGGCGATCATTGTCGGTTCAGCGGCGGAAGCGGACAGGATTACCGCGGCGAACGCGGAGAGCGCTGAGCAAAGGCGAAGGAGATTCTTCATGGCTTCGAATATGAAATTCGAAGCGCGAAAGCAAGAGATGGCTCAAGCGTTCAGCGCCTGATTAACCCGAGCGCTACGACTTCAGGCTTCCGCTCGGGCGCACCGCGCATAACCCCGTCCACCAGCAAAGCCAGGGAAAGAATTCCGATGAGTTCCATCATCGGCCTTGTGATCACGAGATGACGCTCCACTTCCATGGCGTCGGCATGGTAAGAAAGGACTGCGTTAAAGACTGTCATGAGTCCGATCAAATGCGGGACGAACAGCACTCTTCGTCGCTGATAATAGAATGTGATCAGGAGGGCGATGAGCAAAGCCGCGATCCCACCAGCCCGAAACAGTGGAAAAAAAATTGCGGCGCTCACCCGGCTATAACCTTTTGGCGGCCCCAGATAGAGCGAAAAGTCGTACGTAAAAATTCGCGATAAATTGTCGCGTGATTCCCGGAGCAAAAAGGCTGTCCGTGGACGGCTAATCAGGAAACGCACGTAAACGCCGGGCCCCTTCGTATTGATCCAGCTAAACAAATTCGAATAGCCGCCGTCGGTATACATCTCCGTCAGGTCGTCCATTTTGCTCTGGGGCGTGGTATCTTTTTCGAAACGGTTGCTCAAATCATCCGCCTGCGGCATTCCCCTTCGGACAAACCAGCGCAACTGATTCTCATTGGGCAAAATCCGCAGAACGATGTTGTTGAGGAGCGGTAATCGCTTTCTCTCGCCGATACGAGCGGTCCAGTCTTGAAGCGCGAAAAGCAGAATACTCACGCCCAGGCAAATGACGGTGGGACGGACCGACCTCCACTTGAATACCAGGGAGATGACCAGCATTACCCCATAAAAAAATATCAACAGGTAGGGCCACGTATCGCGGGTCAACGCGAGGAGAGAGAGACTCAACAACTGCAATCCCAGAGAAAACCGCGTGCCTCGCGAATAAAAGAACAGCACCGAACTGATCCAGCAGAATAGAAACGAGAAGGAGAGCGACTCCGAGAGCAGCACGGTTGTCCAACCGACGATGGTCCACCACGACATCAGGGAGTAGACGCCCAGCACGAGCAGGTACTTCGCCGCTTCACGCTGCACGAGTGAAAGAAGAGAACCTGCGAGGATCAGGGACGCGGCCGAGTGCGCAATTTTCTGCATGATAACGACGAGCCGGGGGTCGCCTCCCATCAGCTTGTAAAACAACGGGACGCCAAAGGGCCGCGGATAAAATCCCGGCGAAGCCCGCGGCGCAAAAAACTCGAGGCTGGCGATCGGGCTACGGGCCTGGTGCTGATAGTCGGCGGAATCAGGGAACGCCTGGTCGGTGACATCTACCGGTGTCATTAGCGTGAACGTCAAACTGAGCACGAAGAGCGCGACATTCAGTGCCGCAGGGCCGAATTGACGCGAAATGGGGGCAAGCACAGGGACGCCGCGCATTGCTTGCAATTATCAAGGCACCGTCTTCACGCCAACCTCAAAGGAGCGGGCCGGATTTGAAAGCCGACGGCAAACAGACGCCGCCGACACACGTGACGCATTGGCCAGGCTTCGCCCAACGAAGCTGCCAGGGAAAGGGAATTCGGCCAAAGGCCGACTAATCGACGATCTCGAGGCCCATCTGGCGGGCGGTACCCGCGATAACGCGGAAACCCGCTTCATCGCTGCGCGAGTTCAGGTCTTTGGCCTTCGTTTTCACGATATCCATGACCTGTTTGCGCGTCACTTTGCCGACCTTCGTCTTGTTAGGCTCTTTCGAGCCGGCGGCGATGTTCGCGGCCTTCTTCAACAAGACCGCGGCCGGCGGACTCTTGGTGATGAAGGTAAACGACTTGTCCTTAAAAACGGTGATGACGACGGGCAAAATGTCGCCGGCCTGCTTCTGGGTGGCCGCGTTAAATTCCTTGCAGAACGCCATGATGTTGACGCCGCGTGGTCCGAGCGCGGTACCGACCGGCGGCGCCGGGTTCGCCTGCCCAGCCGGGATCTGGAGTTTGATGTGAGCAACTATTTCCTTCGCCATAATGTTATTTCAGATTTCAGATTGCCGATTTCAGATTGTCGAAGCAGCTGATTTCAATCTGCATTCTGAAATCTGCAATCTGCAATTTATCCCCGTTCCACCTGCCAATATTCGAGCTCCACCGGTGTAGCGCGACCGAAGATGGTAACGGAAACGCGCAGTTTACCGCGTTCAGGATCGATTTCTTCGACGATGCCGTTCTGGTTCTGGAACGGGCCATCGGCCACTTTCACCGTCTCGCCCACTTCGAAGCTAACCTTCGGCTTCACCTTCTCCTCACGCTCGCGCATCTGGGCGAGCATGCTGTCCACTTCGGACTTCCGCATTGGGATCGGCTTGTCCTTGGTCCCGGCAAATCCGATCACGCCCGTTGTTTCCCGAATGAAATACCAGGTCCGCCCAACGAGCTGATTGTTCTCGTCGAGCAGGTGCATGTTCACGATCAGGTAACCCGGGAAAAATTTCCGGGTCGTCTCGCTTTTCTTGCCGCGTTTAATTTCGGAGACGCGCTCCGTCGGGACGAGCACTTCGAAAATCACATCGCCCATTTCCTCGGTCTTGACGCGTTTTTCGATATTGTCGCGGACCTTATTTTCCTGGCCGGACAAAACGTGGACGACGAACCACTGATCTTTGGGAGCGAGAACCGAAGCCATATCAGTGGAGACGGGTGAAGTAGTGAATGAAATTGATGATCACGAAATCGAAGAGCGCGACGTAACCGCCAAGCAACAGCATCGCGATGATCACGACCAGGGTGGAATCAGTCAGCTCCTTAAAGCGGCGGATCCCCTTGTCCTTCGACTCCCATGGCCACGACGCTTTCCCGAGCTCAGCGCGAACTTCGCCGAAAAAGTTTTTCGTTTTTGTGATCATGGGAACGTTTCAAAAAACCAGGCCAGGAGGGACTCGAACCCCCAACCGACGGTTTTGGAGACCGCTACTCTACCAATTGAGCTACTGACCTAATAATCTTCCGCTTCCTCTCAATCTTCCTCTGTCTGCCAACTCCTTCAAGTCGGCAGACTCAGAGGAAAAGGAAGAGGAAGAAACTTTAGTCCAGGATCTCCGCGACACGACCCGCGCCGACCGTTTTGCCGCCTTCGCGAATCGCGAACCGGATGGTCTTCTCCATCGCGATCGGGGTGATCAATTCGACTTCGACCGAAACGTTATCCCCCGGCATAACCATCTCGACGCCCTCGGCGAGTTTGACGGTTCCGGTTACGTCAGTCGTGCGGAAGTAAAACTGCGGCCGGTAATTCGTGAAGAACGGGGTGTGACGCCCGCCTTCCTCCTTGCTCAGCACGTAGACTTCGGCCTTGAATTTCTTGTGCGGCGTAATGCTGCCGGGCTTGGCAATAACCTGCCCGCGCATGACGTCTTCCTTCTTCACACCGCGGAGGAGCACCCCGACGTTGTCGCCCGCGCGCGCTTCGTCGAGAAGCTTGCGGAACATTTCAATGTCGGTCGCGGTCGTCTTCATCGTGTCCTTGAGACCGACGATTTCGACTTCCTCCATCTTCTTGAGAATACCGCGCTCGGCACGACCGGTCGCGACAGTGCCGCGGCCTTCAATGTTGAACACGTCTTCCACCGGCATGAGGAACGGCAGATCGATCGGCCGTTCCGGGACGGGGATGTAATCGTCGACCGCCGCGATGAGATCGAGGATGCACTTCGCGTCCGGGCTGGCCGGGTCGCCAGCAGCGAGTGCCTTGGCGGCGCTGCCTTTAACGATCGGAATTTTGTCTCCGGGAAATTCATATTGGGTGAGCAGATCGCGCACTTCCATTTCGACGAGGTCGAGAAGCTCGGGATCGTCGACCATGTCGGTCTTATTCAGGAAAACGACGATGGCCGGCACACCGACCTGGCGCGCGAGCAGGATGTGCTCACGGGTCTGCGGCATCGGACCGTCCGCGGCCGAAACGACGAGAATGGCACCGTCCATCTGCGCGGCGCCGGTGATCATGTTCTTGACGTAGTCAGCGTGGCCGGGGCAATCGACGTGGGCGTAGTGGCGCTTGGCGCTTTGGTATTCCACGTGGGCGGTGTTGATCGTGATGCCGCGCTCTTTTTCTTCCGGCGCATTATCGATGGAGTCATAGGCACGGGCTTCGGCCATGCCTTTCTTCGCCAGCACGCTGGTGATCGC
>JBJMXC010000151.1:0-14452 GCA_045809825.1 Chthoniobacterales bacterium
TCGTTCCTCGGCAAACCGGTCATCCGATCGCTCGGCTTCGAACCGTTCCAGCAGCCCGCGTTCTCCTAGCGCCAGCACGAGGCAGTCGACTCCGCGCTCGAGCGGCCCGGACCGCTCGGCCAGCCGGAGCATGTCATCCGGGATGGATCGGAGCAGCGCTTTCGGGAATTCCGGCGGATTTAACTCATCCCGAGCAAGCAGTTCGCGCGGTGGCTCAAGCATGCGCAGCAGTGGCGGATTTTCTGGAGGCGGCCGAAGTGGCGGCGGCAGGAGCGGTGGAGGACGGAGCGGGGGAGGGCGGCGGCGATGACCACATCAACCATGAAACCACAACTAAACCTAACGATTATGAAATCATTAAAAATCTCTTTGGTCGTTTCAGTCATCTTTGTTTGGAGTTCTCTCAGCACGACGGCCCAGGCAGCAGCCAAAACGGACAGCGCTAAGACCGCCGACGCCAAACAAAAGCAATTCGCTACACCGAAAGAGGCGGCTGACAGTCTCGTTCAGGCCGCAGATATATACGACGTCGCGGGGCTCACAGAAATCCTGGGCCCGGAAGCGAAGGACTTGATCAGTTCGGAAGATCCGGTCATGGACAAAAAAATTGCGGCCTCGTTTGTGACCAGAGCGAAGGAAAAGAGCACGCTAGGCGCGGATGAAAAAAATAAGAACCTCGTCATTTTCACAGTCGGAAATGACGATTTCGCGCTGCCCATTCCGATCGTGAATCGCAACGGCAAATGGTCCTTCGACACCAAGGCTGGCCGCGACGAGATGTTAAATCGGCGCATCGGCAGCAATGAACTGGATGCGATTTCCATTTGTCGCGGCTTCGACGAGGCGCAGCACGAATATGCTCTCGAGAAGCACGACGACGCGAAGGTGAACCAGTTCGCCCAAAAGATCATTAGCACGCCGGGCAAACACGACGGACTTGCATGGCAGGGACCTGACGGGAAGTGGGAGGGGCCGATCGGCGAGAACGTCGCGAGAGCTATTGAGCAGGGATACTCGCAAACCGGTAAACCATACCATGGCTATTACTTTAAAATTCTTACCAAACAAGGTCCGGCGGCGCCCCTTGGCGCAATGGATTTCGTCGTCGACGGAGCGATGATCGGCGGATTTGCGCTGGCGGCCGCGCCTGCTCAATACCGCGTTACCGGCGTTGAGTCGTTCATCGTTGGCGCCAATGGAATCGTCTACCAAAAGGACCTCGGCCCTGACGGCTTGAAAGCCTTTCAGGCTATGGACACATTCAATCCTGACAAGACGTGGCAGGAAACGGACGATGACTGGGACATGGACGATGCGCCGGAAGCCGTCGCCGCGCAATAAGTTGTGGGGCCGCGGGTTGATCGTGAGTTAGCTCGGCTGGAATGCGTCAAGCAAGGAACAGGTTAGTTTTCCTTCTCACCCTGGCCGCACTCCCTGTTTTCGGTCAGGGTTCGGCACCAAATCCCCCCACCCCGGCAGATTCCTCCTTCGAGGAGCTGCCGGAACTCCGGGCCAGCGAGATACTGAAGCCCGACATGCTCAAGGGCCCTTATCATTCCGTCCGCGAGCCAGTGCCAACCTCAGCAGGAATGAACCATTTCGTGATCGACTCCGAATTCGGACTCTTCGAGGCGGATGGGAACGAAATGCTATTCCGAAAGGTAAAGGAGCTCTATGCAATTGCCCAGCTCAGGGACGTATCGCGCACGGACCAATTCACGAGCGCATTGCTGGCGGCTGCGAAGAGTCCGCTCGTCGCGGCGAAGAAGATCGTCAAGGATCCCGTCGAGGCGATTTCCAATGTTCCAAAAGGAGTAATGAAATTCCTGGGGAAGGCCGGAAACACGATTAAGAACGCCGGGAAGAAAAAGGAGGAAGGAAACGATTCGGAGGGCAGTAAGGCCGAGCAAGCGCTCGGGTTCTCCAAGGCCAAGCGACAGATTGCAGTTAGCCTGGGGGTGGATCCTTACACGACAAATGCAGTCCTGGCGAAGGAGGTGGAAGAAATCGCCTGGGCATCGTGGGCCGGCGGATTCGCTTTCAAAGCTGCGACCTTTCCAATAAGTGGTCCGGCGGGTGCCGCGCTTACCGCCACCAGTCTGACTAGCTCCGCGGAGCGGCTCCTAACAGAAAAGTCTCCCGCCGATCTGAAGGCTATTAACCGTCGGGCGCTTATCGCGATGGGCGCCAGCGCGAAGAGTGCAGACCAAATTATTGGTAACGATGCTTTCTCCCCAACCCACGCAACTGCCTTCGTTCTTAATTTGCAGTCGCTAGACAACGTAACAAACCGTGGCGCCTTCATTGATGCCGCGGCCGAGACAAGCTCGAACGAGGCGGATGCCATTTTCTGTGTGCAGACGGCCCGATTGATGAGCGAACTTCACAAGGGTAACTCACCGCTTTCGCGCATCGCCATGATTGGAGATTTTCCCATCTGCGTCGCGCAAGACGGTTCGATTATCGTTGCGCTGCAATGGGATTACGCCGCCTGGACCGCGAACGCCGCGCCTTTCGTTGAAGACGTGGAAAAGCTGGCGGCTGAATCCGGCCATCACAACGCCGTGATTGCGCTCTCCGGAGATGCTTCGCCTCGATTGAAACAGGAACTGGAAAAGCGCCGGATTGCGCTTCACGAGCGAGCGAATCCCGGTCCGCTGAAGTAAATCGGATCGATCAGCTCCCGGGTCCGCTTCGATGTCCAAAATGCAACGCGTTCCGGACACCACTCCGAAACGCGCGCATCTTCGTCTGCCTAACCTTTAGGGTAATCGCGGAAACGGCTTATTACCGTTCCTTCGATAGATCGCATTATGTCCGATCATTCCAGGCTCGTATGTTGGACCTTGGTCCCAGTGTCTGGCCTGCCCGCGGCGAGCTTCGTACGACCATCGTCCCATAACCGTTTGCGGTCGCTTCGCGACATGCTCGCCGGGTCGAGAATACATGAACGAGACGGTGGATGCCTGGGCCATCAGCCCCGCGGCGCGGCGCTTTTCCGCGATTGAACTCCTGGTCGCACTAGCGGGATTGTTCATTTCGTTTCCCTTTTTCGAAAGGCTTCGATCCGGATCGCTGATCGAGTCAATCCTCATGACCATCGCGCTTCTCTCCGGGGTCCTGGCCATCGCCGGACGAAGCCGGATTCTGACGATTGCCATGATCCTGGCGGTGCCGACTTTGGTTGGACGCTGGATCCATCTTTATCGTCCCGATCTTCTACCACCCGAGGTGTTCCTGATCGGCGCGATTCTTCTGGCGTCGTTTGTTATCTACCACCTTCTCATGTTTGTCTTACGGGCGGCTGTCGTAGACACCGAGGTCCTATGCGCGAGTCTATCGGCGTACTTGTTGCTCGGTCTCGCCTGGACCTTCGCCTATTGGCTCGTCGCCGAATTAATTCCGGGCGCGTTTGCGGTGAATGCTGCCTCCGGGGTGGCTTCCTCCATGAAAGGCTTCAATGGACTGTACTTTAGCTTCATTACCCTTTGCACGGTTGGCTATGGCGACATAACTCCGGTCGCCAGCGTCGCGAAAATGCTGGCGGCGATGGAAGCCATGACGGGCCTGCTTTACGTCGCGGTGCTTATCGCACGGTTGGTCTCGCTGAAAGTCCCGCGTGAACCTGGCCCCAGCCAGGCCAGATAATGAAAACGGTTTTCAGCCTCGTCGTCGGCGCGACCTGCATCGCTCTTTTTACCAACTGCGCAACCGAACCAGGCATCCACTCCAGCGCCGCGACCGCAGCAAGTCTGCGCGAAGCGCGTTCCGCAAACGTTCCCGTCGAGACCAGAGTCACCGATTATTTGGAAGCGGCTTCCTTAAGCCTGCCCAACATTGCCTCGGACAGTGAAACTTATAACTCTGCAGCGGCGGAGCTAACCATTCTTCTCCGCTCGGGCGACGGCGGACGTTTATGGAATCGCCCCCTCGCCCTAACCGCCAACAATAAGACCTATCACTTGCATCTGCAGCCGGCCGAGCACGGGGTTTGGCGGCCGGACTATTTCACGTCGTTTGAGGATACCCGCAAAATGAGCCGCAGGCTCGTTGACGCAAAAAACGTTCAGCCTGGCGTGGGTGGATCCCTCGTCGGAGTCCGCTTGATGACGCCGCGGGAACCGTTCGCCGCCCCAAAAGGCATGATCGGTCCAGTTACCGCAACGCTTGATTTTCACGGGACGGACGCAACCCTCGCCCTCCACGATCCGGCTACGATATCGACGGCCAAGATTGGTCGAATATCGCGCCCGCTGGCCGCGGACTTTACCGCCTCAATCGGCTATTTCCATCCATCGGCCAGTCCACTCCTAATGGGATTAAGGGGAGTCTTGGGAATCGGCGATCGGATCGACAAGGCCGGGCTCTACTTTCTTGAACCATACGATCGGGACCGAATTCCAGTCGTGTTTGTTCACGGGCTGGCGTCCACGCCCTTTACCTGGATGGAGACGATCAACGCGCTCCAGATTAATCCGCGAATCCGTGAACACTACCAGTTTTGGGTTTTCGCATACCCAACCGGTAATCCGATTCTCTACTCTGCCCTGACCTTGCGAGAAGAACTCGCCAGGGCGGACAAACTTTATCCGGGCCACAGACCTTATGTGCTGGTCGGCCATAGCATGGGTGGAATGATATCGCGGATGCAGGCTATTAACGTCACCCGCTCAGCGTGGGAAGCCGACTTCGGGGACACGGCGAAAAGCATTTTCGCGCGGAATTCGAGCACCAGTCCGGTGGAACGCGCGATGATCTTTCAGGCTAACCTGCGAATCGCACGCCTCGTCTTTGTTTGTACTCCACATAAAGGGAGTAAGCTGGCGGTTGGAGGGCTCGGGCGATGGGCAATTAGCCTTATCCGGCTTCCATTCACTATCGCCAAGACTATTACTGATTCGATCACCACTGAGGAGCTCCACGCACTCACCGGCGGGGATAGATTGCCCACGAGCGTTGCCGGCCTGTCGCCAAACAACCCGGCGTTGAAAGTAGTCAACCGCATTCCTATCAAGGTGCCCTTTCATTCGATCATTGGTGATAAGGGAAGAGGCGACTCACCGAATAGCACCGACGGCGTTGTCCCCTATTGGAGCTCGCATGTGGATGGCGCAAAATCCGAGTGCATCGTTCCGGGCCCGCATAGCTCATGCGAGTTGCCTCAAACGATTGCGGAACTCGACCGCATCCTGATGTTACATCTCAAGAGCGGTGGATCTGGTCCTTCACTTCGCAATCACGATTCACGTCGAGAAACGGCTGCGCACTTCCGGCGGGACACGGATCGGCTTGCCAGACTCGGGACTGATGGGGACCCAAAGAGTGCGGGCGTGGGCAAGTAATTTTCGATCGCTCTTTCGCAGCACTTCAACGAAGCGCTCGAAAGTCGCACGACTGGCCTGACCCACCCATGTCCGCAAAATGATCTCATCGCCGAGAGCGACCGGCGTTTTGTAATCGATCTCGTGACGAAGCACGACCCAGCCGATTGAATCGCGCGCTGGTTCCGGCGCGTAAGCAATCCAATGTTCTGTTGCGACCTCCTGGACCCACCGCACGTAAACGGTGTTGTTAACGTGGTTCTGCTGGTCGATGTCAGTCGGTTGCACCGGCATGGTCATCTCGAACGGCGGCGCGGTGTCGCTCACACGACACTGTATGGCAACCGCTCCAGTTGCCGAACAGAAAATGCTGCGCGCGGCTAAGGCAGGTTGAACACTTCGATCAGCCCGACTCCGGTAGCACCGTCCTTACCGGCAGCGATCGCGGTATAGGTGCCGGCCGGAAGCCTCACCAAAATGGCGGCTTCGCGATCGTCGGAAGGCGCGAGGCCGGTATTCTCGATAGCGGCGCGCTGAGTCTCCTTCCAGTTGTCGTCACTTTGCAACAACACACCGTTGCTGTCGCGCAATTCGAGGACGGGATTGGAGAGCGCGTTCGAAATACCCGCGGTGCGCATCGAGGGTCCCACGCTCCGGATAAGAACCGTGCTCTGACCGCTGCTGCCGCCTAGAATAAAGCCACCGATGAGAACGTCATCGCCTCCCTCGACGGCTCCGCGGGTACTAATGTTAGCCAGACTCGCATCGTTCATCGCGTCGAGATCGTAAAGCTCGATCAAGCCCATGCCGGTCGCACCCTTGTGATCGCTAACGATGGCTGTGTAACTACCGGGAGCCAGGGTGGCCACGAGGGCTGATTCCTGGTCGGAGCCGGGAGCGAGCCCGCGGCTTTCCAATTCCGCGGCAGAGGCGGCATCATCGCGCCAATTGTCGTTTCGGCCGATAACGGACTGATTCGCCGCCCGCAATTCGAGCGACGGATCAGGCAAAGCGGTTGTTATACCGGCCGATCGCAACGAAGGCCCAAGACCTCGGATAGCCACCTTCTTCGGCGCATTCCCGGTGATAATGAATCCACCGATCGCAACGTTCTCTCCCGTTCCGACCGGCAACCGGGTGGAGATATTCAATGACCTCGCCGGCCTCTCGGCGGTCGGAGAAGGGCTGGTTGTCGGGGAACTGGTAGGTGTCGCAGAAACGTCCGGAGTTGAAGTAGCAGCCGCTGTCGGCGTCGCAGTAGCAGTAGCAGTAGCAGTCGCAGTAGCAGTAGCAGTGGCAGTGGCTGTAGCTGTAGCCAAAGGGGTAGGACTTGGGGGCGCCGATGGAGTGGGCGACGGAACGATCGTGGGAGTTGGCGTTGGACGTGGCGGTGGGGTCGAGCCAAGGAAGTAACGCGCCAGGGCGAAATCGCTATTCCTTCTCATATTGGACGGGTTTTCCGAGTAGCCTCCGGCAACGACTCTCCCATCAGATTGCATGACGAGATCTGTTGCGGTTAGCCAGGTAGTACCAAACGAGGTCATGATCGTCCCCCCGCTACCGAACGTTGGGTCGAGTGAACCATTCTGGTCGAATCGCAGAAGCAAAAAATTACGGACACCATCGTCTCCCAACCCGACGATCTTGCCGTCCGATTGGAGAACGACGGCGGCCAGCCGTCCGTTACCCACAAGTTCTTTTCCGCCGTTGCCGAAGCTTTGATCAGGCGAACCGTCTGAGTTAAAGCGCGCCAGAGCGAGAGTAGCATAAGGGCTCTGCACCTGGGCGCTGCCCACCACAAGGATTTTGCCGTCAGGCTGAAGGAGAGCCCCTTCGGGTGCGATCCAAGTACTGCCAGAACTGGTTAGGACGAAGCCGTTGTTGCCAAAAGTCGGGTCGAGAGTGCCGTTGGAGTCGTAACGGGCCACCAGAAATTCGGAGCTGGACTCGCCCGCGATGACGATTTTGCCATCCGGTTGGATCATCACCTCAACGGCATAGCTCTCCAGGCCCTGTCCGAAATCAGAAGTCACTGTGCCCGCGTTCCCAAAGGTCGTGTCGAGGGAGCCGTCCGGATTAAATCGCGCCAGGCCAACGTTACCTTTTCTCTGGTTAGTGGGTTCAAACTGGATGCCTCTCCGCCCAGCGGCGACAATTTTGCCATCAGACTGGAGCGTGATTCTAGTAGCCTGGTCGTCATCCGGCCCAACGTTAGCAGTCGCGAGCCCGCCGTGACCGAAGGTGGTATCGAGCGAGCCGTCCGAGTTGTAGCGCAGGAGAGCGAACGAACTATCGGACTCAGAAGGCTCCTCAATATCGCCGGAGATCACGATCTTGCCGTCCGGGAGGATGAGAAGGCCGGAGGCGCGTTCGCGCCTTGCTGAGAGGACAGTCGTTACTTTGCCTCCAGGTCCAAAGGTCAGGTCGAGAGTGCCATCGGGATTGTAACGCGCGAGAGCGTAGCGAGGAAAGGAGAAGTTTGCACTGTTGTATCCGATCGCGACGATCTTACCGTCCGACTGAACAGCAACTCGAGACAGAAAATCATCGGTGCTGTTGAAATCGGTGAGAACTTTTCCGTCAACGCCGAAGGATGGATCGAGACCTCCATCTCCGGCCTGCGTGATTGGAACGCTGCCAAAAAGCATTGGCACGCAGAAAAACAACTTAACAATCCAGGCGCGCCCTTGCTGGGCGCCACACCTTGCCGTCATAATTGCTACCTCCTCTGGGGTTAATTACTGTGCGAACGATAAGGTTATCGTCCGAACCGCCTCATGTGGCCCCATCGCGCGGCCGCCTGAAAAGTAACAAACCTGTTACTTTTGGGCCGCAGGGCTACGGGACCCGATAGGCCTCGACGAGCGCAACGCCAGTGGTGTTGTTCTTGCCACGAACAACCGCGGTGTAATTGCCCGGCGGCGCAAATGCGACCACCACTGCCTCGCGGTCATCGCTCGGCGCCAATTGAGTCGCAATAACAGCCTGGGGCTGGCCTTGTTTCCAATCGTCGTTGAAACCCAGGACCGCGCCATTCTGGTCATGCACCTCGATGGTCGGATTGAGCAGTGGAGCTTGTATCCCGGCAGCGGTCAGCGTAGGACCGAGCGCTCGGAAGACAACGAGAGGACTGTCGCCGCTCCCGATAATAACTCCGCCAATCATGGCGTCATCACCGGTGCCCACATACCCGCGCGTGCTGACGTTGGCCAGCGTCGCGTTGCTGCTGGAAGTCAGATCATAAACTTCAATTAACCCGTTTCCGACGGTTCCATTAGCGCCGGATAGGACCGCCGTGTGTTGTCCCGGCGCCAGGGTCGCGATGATGGCTGATTCATTGTCGTTCGTCGGGGCCAGGCCAGAGGCCATGATCTCCTGCGCGTCCGGCGAAGTTCTCCAATTGTCGTTGGTCATCACGACGTTGTTGTCGCTATCGAACAGGCTCAGCGTCGGATCGGAGAGCGGATTTGGAACACCGTTAGCGGTAAGCGAGGGTCCGATTCCGCGAATAAGCACTTTCTTTGAGACGTCGCCGGTCACAATAAAGCCGGCGATTGCGACGCGCTCGCCGGTGTCAACGTAAACGCGTGTAGCGAGGTTGACCGCTTTGCCTGGCGGAACGAACGGCAAGGTGAGGGCGTCGTGCGCTCCCTTTGCGGTCTGGTAATGCCCCGCCGTCGTAGGATGCTTTTGATCCCAGAAAAGGTACTGGTCGGGATTCGCGTTGTCGTTGCCCTGAGCCGGATCATGGATGTTCGTGAATCCGTAGCGCGACGGATAGGTCATGACGCGAATCGTGTTCGTCCAAACATCGACCGGATAGAGAGTCGGATTGATGCCTTGCAAGGCGAGGTTGCTCATTGCCGTGGCGAGATCGGCACTCAATTCCTCACGGTAATCCGCAGCGGCGGCGCTGAGCGACCGCTGCTTCGCCGGAGCGCCGCTATATTCGGGGATCTGACCGAGCGGCGGCACGTTCGGCACCATGATGTATTTCGCGCCGGCGTTGGCCAACCGAGTCATCAACGCAGTCGCCCTCGCGGCCGTGGCGGTCACGCTTGCCGGGCTGTCGTCATTGAACAAATCATTTCCCCCACCCCAAACGACGTACAGCGCGTTCGGATCCACCACGTGCGATCCGAGGTAGTCGTCCATCTGCTTTCCCATGTCGTCGATCGTGATCGTGACGTCGCCGAATAGAGGGGGGCTAACCACCGTTTCGTCGTGAGTGCCGTTATTCGTGGTGGCGCCGCCGAAAGCATAGTTAGTCCCGCCACCGAGGCTGTAGGTCGCGGCTGGCATGTTGAGGAAAGTGCGGGCGAGCTGTTCGTGCCAGACGCCAACATAGGTGCCCGATCCTGGATCGGTGTCGCTGCTGTTGGTCCAGCGGCCGTCGCTGTAATTGAAAGTCCCGCTGGGGTATTGGACCGTGCCGCCGCTCTTCGAATCGGTGCGGTCCCGGACATTGCCGGTGTCGGAGAGACTGTCGCCGAAGACAACGATTTGGCTGAAAGCCGGAGCCTGTTGAGCAAAGCCTGCCGAAGCAAGGCCGAGGCTGGCTAAAATAACGAGTAAGTTGGTTTTATAAAATGTGGCTGAAATCATATCCCTCCCTTTTCCCCCTGGGACACTAAGAATCGGACCTGGATCGTAAAATGCGTGGGAAAAAAATGACGAAATCGTAATGAGGTCGCATTCTCCGACTCACCCAAAGAACTCGCCTGTTGGAAACGGCGGCGCATCCGTGGTTTGGTGCAGCATGAACAGACGTCGCTTCATGCAGTCGAGCGTGGCAGGCGGTTTAACTCTGGCAGTGACGCCGCGGGCGCTTTTGGGGCAGGCTCCGACGGTAATGAGCTCGAAAACAGTCAAGCCGGTCGTCGTCGCATCGGCCAACGGAAATAAATTCAAAAACGGGGGGGACATGACGTGCGTGCAAAAGGCATTCACGATGATGACTAAGGACAACGCTGACGTCCTCGATGCGGTGATCGCCGGCGTGAATATCGTCGAGCTCGATCCGCTCGACGACAGCGTCGGCTATGGCGGATTGCCCAACGCGGACGGAGTCGTGCAGCTTGATTCGTGTTGCATGCACGGTCCAAAGCGCAGGGCCGGCGGGGTGGCCTGCATCGAGGGCATTCGAACACCATCGCTCGTCGCGAAAGCGGTGCTAGAGCAGACGGATCATCACCTGATCGTCGGCAAAGGCGCCCAGGATTTCGCGCGCGGCCTCGGATTCAAAATCGAGGACGACCTCAACACCGAGCATTCGCGGCAGCTTTGGCTGGAATGGAAACGTCGGATCGATCCGAGCCATTACCTCGATCCACAAAAACGGGCGGAGGCGGGTCGAAAAGCGATGCGCGAGATGGTGGCGGAAGGGCTCATCGATCCGCGCCACATTTATGGGACGATCAATTGCAATGGCGTCAACGCGAAAGGCGAGATCTGCGGGGTTACGACCACGAGCGGGCTTTCCTGGAAAATTCCGGGCCGCGTCGGCGATTCGCCGATCCTCGGAGCCGGCCTTTACGTCGATGGAGAAGTAGGCGCGGCCGGCTCTACGGGGCGCGGTGAGGCAAACTTGTACAACCTTTGTTCATTCCTGATTGTCGAAAACATGCGGAAAGGAATGCATCCAAAAGATGCCGGGATGGAAGCGTGCCGCAGGATCAAGGCGAACACCGTTGAGAAGCGCCTGCTCAACAGCAAAGGTAATCCGAATTTCGGCATCAACTTTTACATCCTGAATGCAAAGGGGGAATACGCCGGAGTTGCGATGTATCCGGAATTCGTCCGAGAGACCACAAAAGAGGTCGTCAAAACCACCTACGCCGTCTGCACGGAAAAAGGACCAGAGACAGTGCCGTGTGAGGCGCTTTTGGAGGGTAGGCCTGAAGATTAGGATCTGGCGTTGCGTTACTCCTCGTAACTGTCTAGAACCAAAGCTCTACCAATCAAGCCTATGAAAACTCAACCCCAACTTCTGATAACCTGCATCACGGTGGCGGCGCTCTCACTTCCGTTCGCCGCTCACGGCGCCAGCAAGAAAGCGCCGTCTCCGACACCGAGTGCCGCGCCGTCGGTCGCCGCAAAACCCAGCGCCACGCCGAAAACAAAAGCGACTCCGGCGCCGAAAACCAGCCCATCCGCATCGCCTGCCGGCAAGACGACTACGGATCCCGACAAGGCTCGAGCGATTCCATTCCACGGAATGATCTCCGCCGTCGATAATCGCGCGAAGACTTTCACCATCGCGGGAAAAGAACATTCACGTGTTTTCAAGATCACCGACAAAACAGTCATGACCAAGGCGGGCGCCGCAGCGACGATCAAGGATGTGGTCGCGAATGAGGAAGCGCGGGGATCGTATTGGAAAGTGACCGACGGCTCGCTCGAAGCGAAGACGGTCAAACTGGGTCCGAAGACGGATGCCGAAAAGGCTGCTGACGAAAAGGCCAAGGCGAGGAAGAAAGAAAAGGAAAGCGCCGCTGAATCGAGCGCTTCGCCTTCCGCTTCGCCGAAACCATAGGGTTGCTGTAGCATCGCCCACAAGGCGACGGCCCAGAAGACACTTACTTAGCCGCCTTCACTGCGGCGCGAAGATCCGCGACGAAAAGTTTGTACTCTCGTTCGCGCGATTCTTCATCCGGCTGGCGCAACAATGAAGACGGATGAACCGTCGCCAGCACCCGCGGCGCGAGGTCCGCTTTGAGTACTTTTCCGCGGTCACGAGTAACGCGGAACGACGGACCAAAAATCGCCTGGGCAGCGGTTGCGCCGAGGCAAACCAGCAGACCTGGCCTCACGACTCGAAGCTCCGCCTCGAGCCACGGCCGGCAGGCCGCGATCTCGCGCGAGTTCGGCTTTTTGTGCAGCCGCCGTTTCCCGCGCGGCTCCCATTTGAAATGCTTTACCGTGTTCGTCACGTAAACCTCGGTCCGATCTATCCCGGCGTCTTCCAGGGCGCGGTCCAGCATCTTTCCCGCTGGGCCAACGAACGGTTTGCCGGCGACATCTTCCTGGTCGCCCGGTTGCTCGCCTACCAACATCAGGGTCGCGCCTTTCGGCCCTTCGCCGAAAACCGTCTGGGTCGCGTGCCGAAACAAATGGCAGGCTGTGCACGTCTTCGCGGCGGCGCGGAGAGTCGTGAGGCTCTCGGTCTCCGGCACCGGTGCCGGAATCCAGTCCCGCTCGTTCGTTGAGACGAACTTCTTGCCCATGTAATGTGATCGGGCTTTGTCACGCCGACGGGCGCACTTTTCCCAACGAATCGCCGTGGATTCGGCGCTGCCCGGTGGAACGACCATCTTTTTAATGGCGAATCTGAACACACCACGCCTGGTCCTGCGCTCTTTCGTCGAAGAAGATCTCGACAGAATGGCGGAGCTGATGGCCGACGAAGGTTTCATGCGCTTTTCCCTCGGCCTTTTTTCCCGGGAGCAAACCCAGGGCTTTCTCGAGAAACTAATCCGCCGCGCTGGCTCTGGATTGCCGTCGCAATTCGCGGTGATCTTTCGCGAAGATAACCGGCTCATTGGCTACTGCGGGTTTTTTTCCCAGGTCGTGGATGATGTCGAAGAACTCGAAATCGGTTACCGGCTCGATCCGGCGTATTGGAACCGGGGCATTGCGACTGAGGCCGCGCGAGCGATGCGCGATTACGCTTTCGATGAGCTCGGTCTCCCGCGGGTAATTTCGCTGGTTCACCCGGAGAATCATCCTTCGCGCCGAGTGGCGGAGAAGAACGGAATGACGATCGAAAAGGAAACCGTTTTCCGCGGATTTCCGACTCTTGTGTTCAGCCTCGGCTCGACTCGGCGGGTAGAAGTGCCGCGTCGTGACGCCGAATAAATTCCTTCGCCAACGCCCGGTAGGCCCGGGCGCCGGTTCCGCTTGAATCGTACTCCAGAATTGATTGTCCGAAGCTCGGCGCTTCGCTGAGCCGGACCGTGCGTGGGATGACGGTCTCGTAAACACGTTCACCGAAATGGGCGCGAACATCGGCGACGACCTGGCCGCTGAGGTTCGTCCGGCTATCGAACATCGTCATCACGATTCCGCCGATCTCGAGATTCGGATTCGCGCCAGAGTCACGGACCTGTTCAATAATGCGGACTATCTTGACCAGTCCTTCGAGGGCGAAATACTCGCATTGAATCGGGGTGAGAAGTTCGTCTGCTGCCGCCAGCGCGTTAGTCATGAGAATTCCAAGCGACGGTGGGCAATCGAGCAGGACGAAATCGAAAGTGTTGTCCGCCCTGAGCGGGGCCAGGGTTTCGGCGAGCCGGGTGAGATGATTGTCGAGCCGCGCGATCTCGACTTCGGCGCCGGCGAGGTCCAGGTCAGCCGGAACCATGAAAACGCGCTCGACTCGAGTCGGGACAATCTTGTCGGCAATGGGTGCTGCGCCAAGCAACGGGTCATACAAACTTTCGCCCTCCAGGTCCTGCAGGCCGAAGGAACTGGTCGCATTCCCTTGCGGATCGAGATCGATAATCAAGATCCTCAAATTCTCTTCGGCCAGCGCGCACCCCAGATTGACGGCCGTCGTCGTCTTTCCCACTCCTCCTTTCTGGTTTGCGACCGCGATGATCTTCATGCCGCTGGCACAATCTGGGTCCGGAGCTCGAAGGTCCGGCGGCCGTCGTCTTCTCGCCAGAGTAAGTGGTCCGGGTCGGGCAACATTTCGGTGATTTCGAGTTCGCCGGCTTTCACGAGCCAGCGGTGAAAAATCTCTAGAAACAGATAGCTTTCGAGATCGATGTAAACGGGCTTCGTGTCTTTATCGCGGCCCTCGGCCCCACTTCGACGCAGAGCTTGTTCGCTTGGTCGAATATAAATATGGCGCGGCCAATCTTTTTCCGCGCGCAGCCGCTCAATCGCCAGAACGAGATCACGCGACACGCCCCTGTAATCACCCGGCGCAAATTCATCTTCCCGGACCATCCAAGTCCGACGTTGCACCACGACGCGACCGCAACGCAATCGCGGCATGTGAGCGAGACCGCCGAAATGAAAGGGATGAAAGCCGAGTGGAATAATCCACGAGCGCGCGAAGGAGCCGAGATATTCGGACGAATTCCTTTTTCGCGCGCAGACATCGCCGGTTTGTTCATCAATATAAA
>JBJMXC010000152.1:0-7378 GCA_045809825.1 Chthoniobacterales bacterium
ATTCGACGGCACCGATCTCTACGAACACATGGACCCGCGTCAGGGCGAGCATCAGGATTGGGGTACGCTCATTTTTAATTTCGGCCGGAACGAGGTCCGCAATTTCCTGATCGGCAACGCCCTCTTCTGGCTCGACAAATATCACATCGACGGCCTCCGCGTGGACGCCGTCGCGTCGATGCTTTATCTCGATTACTCGCGCAAAGCCGGCGAATGGATCCCCAATGCGTTCGGCGGCCGGGAAAATCTGGAGGCGGTTTTCTTCCTCAAGCGCTTCAACGAAATCTGCTACGAGCGTTTCCCCGGGATCATGACAATCGCCGAGGAATCCACGGCCTGGCCCGGTGTTTCACGGCCCGTCTACCTCGGCGGCCTGGGATTTGGGTTCAAATGGAACATGGGTTGGATGCACGACTTCCTGCATTACATGGCGCTCGACCCGATCTTCCGCCGCTTTCATCACAACAACATCACGTTCTCGCTCATGTACGCCTACGCGGAGCATTTCATCCTCGTGCTCAGTCATGATGAAGTCGTGCACGGGAAACGTTCGCTGCTCGAGAAGATGCCGGGGGACGAATGGCAGAAGTTCGCAAATCTGCGGATGTTTTTCGCGTGGATGTACGCGCATCCGGGGAAAAAACTGCTCTTCATGGGCGGCGAATTCGGCCAGCGCCGCGAATGGAATCACGATGGCCAGCTCGATTGGGAGCTGATCAATACGCCGCTGCACGACGGACTCCGGCGCCTCGTTCAACATCTTAACTACGTTTACAAAAATGAACCCGCCTTGTGGGATTCCGACGATACCCATGAAGGATTCGAGTGGATTGATTTCCACGATTCCGAGAACAGCGTGGTCGCGTTCATGCGGCGATCCCGCGATGAGGGCATCATTGTCTTCGCAGTGAACGCGACACCAATGGTGCGGCATGGTTACCGGCTCGGCGTTCCGGGCGCCGGATTCTACCGGGAGATCATCAACACCGACGCCGACACTTACGGCGGGGGCAACGTCGGCAACATGGGCGGGTTCGATGCTGAGGATTTCCCATGGCAGGGACGAACGCATTCATTGATGATTAGCCTGCCGCCCCTCGCGACGGTTGCGTTCAAGTTGGAACGCGCTGATCGCGCCGAAAAGCAATCTTCGGTGACACCGTAGCGAGCGCCTCAAGCAACGGCATTTCCAATCGCCGCTCCTTGGTTTGTTGCAGCATTATTCTTGACCGCGTGAAGCGGGATTTGCAATTCTCTCCCCGCACCCCCAACCCCCAAACCCCCAACCCCCAACCCCCAACCCCCAACTGGGATCACCGATCCCCGCTATAAGTTTGTTCTCATGAAAAAAACATCTCTCGCCGGCTTTACCCTCATCGAAATGCTCGTCGTGATTTCCATCATCATAGTCCTCGCGTCTTTTGCCGGACCCGCGATTTTCAGCGCGCTCGCCAAAGGCCAGATGACGGGCAGCGTCAATAATTCGCGCCAACTTTACCTCGCTGCCCAGCAAATGGCGTTGGATGGAGCTACGAATTCGGATTCCACCCGGACTTGGCCGGGTGACGACGCAACGACCATCAAAGACCTGCCGGCGTACTGCTCGCAATTAGTTACCAACGGTTACCTTAACACCGGTGACCTTCAGAAGCTGCTCAGCGCTCCGGGCGCCGTTTGCACCGCCAGCTCAGCAACTGCGAATAACGTGACAACGGTAACACTTGGCGGAACGAGCGCTTTAAAAGTCTATCCTGTTAAGGAGGTTGATTCGACCAACACGATTTTCGCCGTCACTTCGAACTACACTTATAATAACAACTTGAACGGCTCGGCGGCTCCCTACGGGGATAAGGGCTTCGTCGTGCAACGAAAGGGCGGCGACGCTGCTTTACTCAAAAGCAACAATGCCACCGGGACCGGAACAACGTTCCAAAGCGTCGTTGGGAGGAGGCCGGGTGATCCGGATGGAAATCCGGGAACAGGCGATCCGAACGGAGTTCTGAAATTTCCGTAGCAATTACTCCAGCGGCACAACTTCCGATTCGAATTCGCCGTCTGCTATCCGGGTTCGAACTCGTGACTTCGGTCGCGCTGCCTTAACAGTCCGGATCACTTTGCCGTCGGGATCGGTCGTGATGCTGTAACCGCGGCGCAGGGTCGCGTCGGGCCCGAGGACCCGCAGAATCCCTTCGACGTGCTCAAAGCGCCGGCGCGCCTTATCCAAAAACCGCGAGGGTTGCGCGAGGATTCGCCGCTCCAGCTCGATGGCCTTGGTCCGGCACAGCGCAACTTCGCGCTTTGGGTCGAAAGCCTTCAGCGATTGCGCTTGCGTGGAAAACGCCGCGCGCGAATCGGCCACGAATTGTTTTGCGCGGCGATGCAGCGCTTCCCCGCTCAAATCGAGGCGCTGCTGCGCGTCGCGCATTCGCTGAATCAGCTCGCGTCCCAGCGTCCGCTCGGAGAGAAAGCGCAAGCGAGTCAGGCTTTGCTGCAGGAAATTCCCGAGATATTTCCGAAGGCAATTCCGCAGCTCGTTGACCCGTCGCAAGAGCTCGCCCGAATCAGGCGCAATTACCTCGGCCGCCGCGCTCGGAGTCGGGGCCCGCAAATCCGCCACAAAATCCGCGATCGTGAAATCAATCTCATGGCCAACCGCGCTCACGATCGGAATTTCAGAATGGAAAATGGCGCGCGCGACGATTTGTTCGTTGAACTCCCACAGATCTTCAATGCTGCCGCCGCCGCGGGTGATCACGATGAGGTCGAGCGGTTCCCAGGCTTTGTTCGGCCTTGCGAGCTCGCGGATCGCCGTCGCAATCTCGGCCGCAGCGCCGATGCCCTGGACGCGGACGGGATTGATCAACACGTCGACGTTGGGCGCGCGCCGCGCGAGAACATTCAGAATGTCGCGGATCGCCGCACCGCTCGGCGATGTCACGATACCGATTCGCTTTGGAAATTTCGGCAACGGCCGTTTCCGAGCCGGATCGAAAAGCCCTTCGGCTTCGAGGGTGCGTTTCAGCGCCTCGAATTTCGCCTGGAGCAGACCGGCGCCACGGGTCTGCAGGATCTGGACGTTGAGCTGATACTGTCCGCGCGCCTCGAAGACGGTGACATTGCCATAGAGTTGGACCTGCATCCCGTCGGCAATCGGCGGCGCGGATGGCGGAAGCGAATTTCGAAAGACGACGCACGAAATCGCGGCGCGCTGGTCCTTAAGCGTGAAGTAGCGGTGGCCGGAAGGCTGTGGACGGTAGTTTGAAATTTCTCCCTCTACCCAAACCGCGCCAAAACGCGTTTCGAGCGCGCCCCGGATCTGGCGGGTGAGCTCGCCGACGCTTAAAATCTTCGACGTCTGTTGAAAGAAATGATTGGTCACGGCGCGAAATGACGAATGACGAATGACGGCGTGAAGGTGTCTGGGTCTTCGTGCTTCGTCATTGCCCTTGCCGAAACAAATCCTCCTGCGTGCCGATCGGTACCTTCAGTCCAAGTTTCCGATACGCGTTCGGCATTGCGACGCGGCCCTGCGGCGTCCGCTTTATATAACCTTCCATAATCAAATATGGCTCGTTCACTTCCTCCAGCGTGCCGGCTTCTTCACCCACGGCGACGGCGAGCGAGCTCAATCCGACCGGCCCGCCGTTGAATTTATGGATCAACGTTTCGATGATCCGCTTGTCCCATTGATCGAACCCGTCGCGATCGATCTCCAGCATCGTGAGAGCCCGGTCCGCGAGATCGGCCGTGATTTTCCCGTCCGCCTTCACCTGCACGTAATCGCGCACCCATCGCAAAAGATTGTTCGCCGTTCGGGGGGTTCCCCGCGTCCGCGCCCCAATCTCGGCCGCGCCCGCGTCGTCAATTTCGACGCCCAGTAGGCCAGCACTGCGCACGATAATTTTGTGCATCTCGTCGGCGCTGTAATAATCGAGCCGCGCCGTCATCCCGAACCGCGATCGCAACGGCGCGCTCACCATGCCGGCGCGCGTGGTCGCTCCAATCAAAGTGAATTTCGGTAACTGGAGGCGCAGGCTGCGCGCTTGTGGTCCCTGGTCGATGATGATGTCGAGCCGGTAATCCTCCATAGCCGGGTAAAGATATTCCTCGATTGTCGGTTGGAGCCGATGGATCTCGTCAATGAACAGGACGTCGCCTTTCTCAAGGCTGGTGAGCAAGCCCGCCAGCTCTCCCGCCTTTTCGATGACCGGCCCGCTCGTGTTCTTGACGTTCACGCCCATGGCATTCGCGATGATGTTCGCGAGCGTCGTCTTGCCGAGACCGGGCGGGCCGCTCAGCAGGATATGCTCGAGCACGTCGCCGCGTTTTTTCGCCGCTTCCACGAGTAGCTCCAAGCGCTCGCAGACCTTCACCTGCCCGGTGAATTCGCTGAACATCGGCGGCCGCAACGAGACTTCGAAAGCGGGATCGGTTTCTGGCGGTTTCATATTCCGGGCGTCTCTTCTGTAGCCGCCGCCCTATGGGCTGCGCAAGGTTGGATGTCGCGCCGCGTTACGCTTCACACAGCGAAACGGCTACACGAAACGGAATCAGGCATGGGCCGGTCACGCCGCTTTCCCCAATTTTTTGGTCATCACCAGTTCCGTACCCCGTGCCCGCAAAACATAATCCACCTTGTCGAACGCGGTCCGGATCAGGTGCAGGCCGAGGCCGCCCGGCCGAATCAATTCATGGGCCCGGCCCTTCATGCTATGCGCTTCGGTTTGTTTGCCGTAATCGCGCAAGCGCATCCGGATGCAATTGGATGCCCCTTCCAGCGACAACGAGATGAGTTGGTCGTCCCGCAGATGGTAGGCGTGGCGAATAATGTTCGTGCAGGCCTCGTCGACGCCGAGAACCATGAGCAGGCGCTCCCGCTCCGTAAAGGGATATGCATCCAGGAACTTCCGCACAAACTTGCGCATCGGCGCGAGATTGCCGGTGTGGCTGGAAAATTCGACCTTCTTCTTTTTCTTCATCGAACCGGAGAGACGCTGAACGCATGCGCCGGGCCATTCAAGTGCCGAACCCAAAACCCGGTGGACAGCCCGCCGAAGCATAGCTCTCTTTCATGATGAGAAAATTGCTGTTTGCCCTTTTGCTGCCGGCCGCCTCGGCGCTCGCGCAGGAAAATCCAAGCGCGTATGAGGCGCTGCGCGTTATCGGGACGCAGCTCAACCGCCAACTGGTCAGCCGGGTTGTCTCGATCACGGGGGCCGATGGCGATCCGCAGCCGCGCGCCTGGAAGATCCTGGTCGACGATCGAAACGCGACCAACGGCGTGCGCGAGATTGTGGTCGAAAATAATCGGGTCGTTTCCCAGCGCGCCCCCAACCGCTCGGTCGTCGGTTCGAGCGAAGGTGCGACCATCAATACGACAAAGCTCAATCTTGATTCCACCGGTGCTTATTCCGTTGCGGCCCATACTGCTGACACATCGCACGTCACTTTTTCGCTTACCAGTTACACTCTCCGCACGGATGACCGCGGCAACCCGGTTTGGATTGTTACTCTGGCCGACCGAAGCAATCGCCCCGTCGGGAGCATGCACATCCGCGCCAGCGACGGCCGGGTCACTCGCGTCGAAGGAATGTATTCGGGCCGTAACATGGAGCAGGTCGAGGTCAATCCTGAGAGCGGGGATAACCCGCCACTAGTCGAAAACGACCACGCAGCCGGCGATCAAAATATCGAGCAGGACGAAACCGATGAGAATCTCGTCCTGAAAGATGTGAAGCGGATGTTCCATCGAACAACCCGCGATGCCAATCGCATGTTCCATCGCGTCCGCCGTTCCTTTACCGATTTCTTCAACCGGTAGTGTTTTTAAAATAATGTCTGACGAGATTTGGCCGGCGCTTTCCTTGGCGGAATGGAAGGAGACCGCGAAGACGCTCCACATGTGGACCCAGGTCGTAGGCAAGATCCGCCTCGCTCGTACACCGTGGATCAACCATTCCTGGCACGTCACCCTCTATCTGACATCACGTGGCCTGACCACTTCGCCGATTCCACACGGCACAAAGAGTTTTGAAATCCTTTTCGATTTCGTCGATCACCAGCTGCAAATTCTGACAAGCGAAGGCGACGGTTGTGCGATCCAGTTAAGGCCACTATCCGTCGCTGCATTCTACCGCGAAGTCATGAACGCGTTGAGGGATCTCGAATTGCCAGTCGAAATCAATACAACGCCCAATGAAGTCGATCCCGCGATCCCGTTCGAGAAAAACGAAACCGACTCATCTTACGATCCCGAATATGCGAACCGCTTTTGGCGTGTACTCCTCCAAAGCGATCGTGTCTTCAAGGAATTCCGCTCGGAATTCTGCGGCAAATGCAGCCCAGTCCATTTCTTCTGGGGAAGTTTCGATCTCGCTGTCACCCGTTTTTCCGGGCGCCGCGCACCGAAACATCCGGGCGGAATTCCTCATCTGCCGGATGCCGTCACTCGCGAGGCTTACTCGCATGAAGTGAGCAGTCTCGGTTTCTGGCCGGGGAATGAAATGATGCCGGACCCGATTTTTTATTCCTACGCGTACCCGGCGCCGGATGGTTTCGCGGACGCCGCGGTCAGACCCGCTGCGGCAACATTCAACGCCCAATTGAAGGAATTCGTCCTTCGCTACGAGGATATGCGGACAAGCTCCTCGCCTGACGCCGCCCTGCTCGACTTCGCGCATAGCACCTACGATGCGGCCAGCACCCTCGGGGAGTGGGATCGCGCCGCGCTCGTTGAAGTGAAACCCGACTTGCATTCGCGCCCGACGCGCCCGTAAAGTTCGCCGAAGATGATCTGCAACGACGAAGCGGTCGCCTGGCGCGACGTTGCCGAAGGCTGGCGTCCGCTCTGGGGCGACTTCGACCGGCTCGGCGTCAGCTTGCAGTGGCACGATTTCCGGACTGAACGGTCGTTCGATTGGGGCGGCAGCTTTCGTCCCCGCAGTCTCGAATTTTGCCTGAATGTGGAGGGCCGCGGCGCTGTTGGGGATCGGGCCGATTACGGGCCGAAGAGCGCCGGTTATTACGCGGTCGCCAACGAACCTCTTCGCGCAACCCGCCGGGCACGGGACCATCATCAATTTGTCACGGTTGAGTTTTCTAACCGCCATTTGCAGACGCAGCTGGCCGACTGCGAAGCGGACCTGGACCCAGAACTTCGGGCCGCCATTTTTCCGCGGCGCGAGCGCTCGGTTGTTTCGTCTGCGCGGCCAATGACTCCGGAGCAGCAGAATGTCGTCTCGACTTTGCTCCACCCGCCGGTCTCGAAGCCGGCCCAGACTCTTTGGTACCAGAGCAAGGCGCTGGAGCTCATGTCGCACTTCCTGTTTACGCCGAAAGATCCCGAGTTCTTTTGCATGCGGCAAAAACGGGTGGCGCG
>JBJMXC010000153.1:0-6987 GCA_045809825.1 Chthoniobacterales bacterium
CGTCGAAACGCTGCCCGACGGAAAACGCCGTTACGCCGAAGCCGTCAAGACGATGACGACGGTCAATATTTCGCCCGCCGAGGTGCACGAGATCGGGCTGAAGGAAGTGGAACGGATCACGGCCGAGATGACGAAGCTGGCGAAGGAGCAGGGACAGAAGGATCTGGCGAGCTTCCGGGAGAAGATCAACGCCGACGCGAACTGGAAGCCGAAGAGCGAGCAACAGATCGTGGATGATTTCGCGAAATACATCCACCAGATGGAGCCGAAGTTGCCGGAGTTGTTTGGGCTCCTGCCGAAAGCACCGGTCACCGTCGAACCGATTCCGGGGTTCGCCAAGGCCGAGGCGACACACTATGTCGCGGGCACACCTGATGGGAAGCGGCCCGGCCGGGTCGTTGTCGCGGTGGCCGACCCGACCAAGCGTACCCTCGTGCTCGACGAAGCCGTTGCCTATCACGAAGGCGTTCCCGGCCACCATATGCAGATCAGCATCGCCCAGACGCTGCCCGACCTGCCGAAATTTCGGCTCCGCGGTTTCTACTCCGCTTATGCCGAAGGTTGGGCGCTCTATTCCGAAGAGCTCGGGAAAGAGATCGGGTTCTACAAAGATCCTGTCTCCGATTACGGCCGTCTAAACTCGGAGCTGTTCCGCGCTGTCCGGCTCGTCGTTGATACCGGCATTCACGACAAGAACTGGAGCCGTGAGAAAGTGATCGACTTCATGCACGCCAACGACGTGAACGACACCGTCGCGCAAACCGAGACCGATCGTTACATCGCGTGGCCCGGCCAGGCGCTCGCCTACAAGATGGGGCAGCTCACGATTCGCAAACTCCGGGAGGAAGCGAAGACGCAGCTCGGCGCGAAGTTCGACATCAAAGCCTTTCACGACATCGTCCTGAATGGCGGCGCGATGCCGCTCGACCTTCTCCAGGAACGCGTCCACGCCTGGATCAAGGAGCAGGGTCCGAAGACCGCGAGCAAATAATCAGCTGTAGCGGCGGTCTATGACCGTCGAAATCTTGCGGTCCACCGGTCGAAACCTGTGCGTTTAAAAGACAAAGTCGCTCTTGTGACTGGCGCGACCAGCGGGATCGGCAAAGCCATTGCGCAACGCTTCGCGGCCGAGGGCGCACATGTCGCCGTTAACTATCGCCCACACGGTGACAATCAGGAACGCGCCGAGGAGATGCTCCGCGATTTCCCGACGCCCGGAGTGCTCGCACCGGCCGACGTCAGTCGCCGTGACGACGTCGAGAAAATGATCGCCGGCGTGCAGCGCGCTTTCGGTGGGCTCGACATCGTGGTTAACAACGCCGGCATCGAGATCCAGAAAGCTTTTCTGGATGTTACCGACGACGAATGGAATTCCGTGATTGCAGTCAACCTCTACGGTCCATTCGTGGTTTCCCAGGCCGCGGCCCGCCTGATGGTGGAGCGCAACGCCGGTGGAAAGATCGTTAATATCTCGTCGGTCCACGAAGACATCCCGTTTCCAGGCTACGCCGCTTATTGCGCCTCGAAGGGCGGGCTCCGGATGTTGATGCGGAATCTCGCGCTCGACCTCGCGCCTCACAAAATCAACGTCAACAACATCGCGCCCGGCGCGATCGCGACGCCAATTAACCAAAGGACATTGACCGATCCCGAGGCGAAACGAGGCGCGCTGGGCGAGATTCCCTGGGGCCGCTTCGGGACGCCGGAGGAAGTCGCTGCCCTGGCCGTGTTCCTCGCCAGCGACGAATCCGATTACGTCACCGGAAGCACCTACTACGTCGATGGCGGCCTAACCCAGCAGGTCACCAGATACTGAAACGCCTTCCCCCTTCTGCAGGCTGCATCCCGCAATCGAGAAGCATTGACACCGCAACTCGCTTCTGAGATTCACCGTGCATGAAGCTAGCTCGCCGCACACTCGCAATCAGCACTCTCGGAATCATCCTGATCATTGTTTTGATCCTCGCCCTTGGTGGCGGCTTTTACGGCGGCGGCGGCTACTACTACGGCCCCGGCGGGTTGATCCTCGTCGTCCTGATCATCCTTCTGGTGATGGGAAAGCTGTAGCGGACGCGAGGCCGCGTCGCGCAGGCATTCTGGGGACGCGAGCGCGAGAACGAAATGCAGTCAAAACGGGCTGGGTACGGATTGCTTCAAAGGCTGCTCTGCTTTTGCGGGCTCCTTCTCGTCGCGCAGGCAACTTCCTGCGCACCGTCAAACACTGTCTCGAACAAGCGTTCAACCACGCCGTCTGCCGAACCAAGCCCGTATCGGATGAACGACACCACCGCCGCGGCGAGTCGCCATCATCCGACCGATTCGGGCGGTCCACACTAAGAAAAGGCTCGGGTGCGAGTATCCGACGGTCATAGACCGCCGCTACAGGGTTCATCGGGCGGGCAGACCTTCGCGGATGCGGGCGGAGAAGTCTGGGTCTTTGTCGGCGGCTTTGGCGCGTTCGTCGATCAGGCTGCGCTGCTTGAGCTCGGCGAAAGACAAACTGTCGGTGCCGATAGCTTTCTGCTCGTACAATAATTCGTCAGCCTTGCCATTGAGCAGGATTCGCCAATCCCACGGGATCCTTTCCGCTTCGGGATGCTGGGAGCGTATACTCGTAGTGCAATTCGTAGTTAGGGCGTTATACCACCCGGGATGGCTATGAAGGTCATTCAAGGAATGCACATATTGGAGAAAGCGCTGCCGCGCGTGGTCGGTGGTCACCGTCGTCCGGTATAGATAGATGTCCTCCCCCTTGCGATAATTGGTCCGGAGGCGAATAACGTCACGCTCGTCGGCGACGAGATAGATCAGGGTAAACTGGCGGTAAAGGCCGCCGATGGCCGAGTAAGTCTGGCCAGTTTGTTTCCGCGTTTCGATGGAGAAACAAAGCGGCGGCGCATCGGCGAACTGAAAGCTCGCAATCGGATGCGCGATCCAGGGTGAGCCCCAATAGTTTATTGCCAGGTCGACGCCGGTGATCTGGGAAAGCCGGACCGTGCGCGTTTCCCAGTGCGGAGTGTAATCGGTTTCCGTCCGGTAGTCGCAATTGCGGACGTTGTGGAAGGTGACCTCATCACCGTTCACTTCCGCCCAAGCCGTCTCCGCCACGTCGGGTAACCACTTACCTTCATTACTCGGCTTCAACGTGAGCCACCACGCGAGCACGAGGGCGAAGGCGACGAAAACAGCGCCGATCTTCCTTATTGCGCCACGAAAAAAAACGATCGCGGCGACTAATGCGGCGGCAAACAACCAGGCCACCAAACTTTTCCTGACCGGGAAATCGTAGTGCAACGCGCCGAACGCCCACGCCGCGCAACCAACCGCGATAATCCAGGCGAGTAGCCAAATAATTACGCGCAGGACGCGGCGAATCATAAGCCGCCGATTGTCCGGGACAAGCGGCCCAGCACTATTGGACCTTCGTCCCATTTCCGCGCTCACGAGCGCGCGCGCACGCTTTGATGTGCCCTCCGCTGCTTCAGAAGGAAACCATCATGAGCAAACTCACAAGCAAAGTGGCCGTCGTGACAGGCGCGTCGAAGGGAATCGGCGCCGCCATCGCCGCATCTCTCGCCGCGGAAGGGGCTTTGGTTATCGTCAACTACGCCTCCAGCAAGGAAGGCGCGGATAAAGTCGTCGACGGAATCATGAAGGCCGGCGGCCAAGCGGTTGCCGTGCGCGGGGATATTTCAAATCCAGCTGACGCCAAAGGCCTCATCGGTGCGGCAATGAAAAACTACGGTCGTCTCGACATTCTCGTGAATAACTCCGGTGTCTATGAATTCGCGCCACTCGAGGCCGTCACGGTCGAATCATTCCACCGTCAGTTTGGCATCAACGTTCTCGGCCTCCTCCTCGTTACCCAGGCAGCGGTGGCGCATCTCGGCGCCGGCGCCAGCATCATCAACATCGGTTCCATCGTCAGCCGTATCACTCCTCCCGCGAGCGCGGTTTATTCTGGCACTAAGGGCGCAGTCGACGCGATCACCGGCGTTCTCTCGCGTGAACTTGCACCAAAGAACATACGGGTGAACTCCATCAACCCGGGAATAGTCGAGACCGAAGGATCGCGCAGCGCAGGCTTCATCGGGTCTGACTTCGAGACCAACGTCGTCGCTCAAACGCCGCTCGGCCGCACCGGCCACCCGCGAGACATCGCTTCTATCGCCGTCTTTCTCGCCTCGGACGATTCCAAGTGGTTGACCGGCGAGCATCTCCTGGCGGGTGGTGGATTGCGATAATGCGTCGCGTACTTCGCGATTTGTCTTGAGCGAGTGTCGGCGGCCTTCTAACGATCTGGCTTGTCGTGGCGATTCGGTCGCGACTCTGGAAAGGATTACAAATGCGTTCCACTTCGTCTCGATTGCGCTCCCTTGGCTGTCTGTTGTCGCTGTTAACCGCTTCGATCGCGATGGCGCAAAGCGGGCCGGCCTCCCCTACTTTGAAGTCTGTTCTCCTTCAGCAACTGAAAGAGACCCACAACCAGGAAGAGTGGTTCGTGCCGGTGAAGGTCGCCATTGAAGGACTAACGCCGGAACAGGCGGCATGGAAGGACCCGAACGAGAATCATTCCATCGCTCAACTGGTGAATCATCTCATCTTCTGGAACCAGCAGCAGCTCGCGAAGTTTAAAGGTGAAAAGCCGGCTCCGTTTAATGGCGATAACAAGGAGACGTTTGCCGGCCTCGATAAGGCGAGCTGGGAAGCGAGCGTCCGACAGATTGACGAAGTGATGGCCGGCCTGGAGAAAACAATTGAAGGAGCCGATGACGCCACCCTGGCGAAATGGTCTTCCACTATCGCGAAGATCAGCACCCACAACGCGTATCACACCGGCCAGATCATCTACATTCGCAAGATGAAGGGCAATTGGGATCCGGCGAAGGGCGTGAAGTAGCTGGCAAGTAAACGAAGCCTAGCAGGGTTCGCTTTCCTTTCGTCTTAAGCGACGGGCGGCTGCCCGATCAACGAATCCGTGATGGATTTGGTGCGGGGACCGTGGCTGCGATCGCTTTAACCGTCGCGACGTGGCGTTTGTCGAAGAGCAACCGGGCTTGCCGCGATTTTTGGATCACGCGCGCAACTTCATCGCGGAGGGCGGCGCAGCCCGTTATCAATGATCGCGCCTCTTCCGGTCCAGCTCGCAATCCGCTCGAATCCGCCACTTCCATTGTAATTCCTCAATTATGAAAAATGGGGGACGCAATTCTTTAAGCGTATCGCGTACCCCGCCTATCGCGTGAAAAATCGCCGGCTTTGTCGCATCCGACCAGCTATGACGCCACCAGCGATTTCGCTCGGGAAAACAAATACCGAACATCATTTTTGAAAATTGGAACAAGGTACTGGGGGCGCTCGTGATGGGGTTCGCTGCCTACAGTGTGCTCGTCATTTTCCTGCGCTTTGCCGGCAGAGAACCGAGATGAAAATGAATGTGTTCGATTCGTTTTTGTCGTCGCGCTACCAATTCGCAATTCGAGCCTGAGCGAAGGTCATCCGACCCACAACCCGGATAAGCCTGATCTCAGGCCCGTTCGACTTTAAAGGTAAAGCAGCCGCGCGTGATGCTGCGGACGTGGAGAAATTCAGTGGCAGTATTACCCAGCAGCCTCGTGATTATCGCCTCGGGTTCTTCGCCATTCACAATTACGGCGTCGATCATGTTGTCCTGCGAATCGTAGGCGCGGACGACGCGCCCCTGGCGAAAGTCCGCCGGGTAAACGTGCCGGGCAGCGTATCGCTCGCAGGCGTCTTCATGGACGAAAATCGGTCCGCTCTCCGAATAAGGATGGCCTGGACGAACCGAAGCGTAAGGAAACAGGATCACTCGCTCACCCGGGTCCGCCCACCGCAAACAATGACGGCAAGGCGCCGTGTGAGCTGCATCGATCTTGATAACCGCATGATCAGCCGCGCCGCGCCGCGCCGCTTCGCGCGCGGCGTCGGCGACGTCAGTCGGCAAGGGGACGATAGAAAACGCGGAGCTTGTCATGCGAACAGATCTATATCCTGTCCGCGGCCGCGCATCGACGAATTTCAGGCAGCGAATTCTTACCGGGTTCCGGCCTTCGCCTTGGAGGGACGGCCTATGGCGGTCCTGCCCCTCGGATCACGGCCCTGCATCGGTCAGACAGAAGCAACCATTGCAAGCTTCCCAAAATCGGCACTGCCAGTAAAATCCGCGCTCGGTCTCCATGGAGCCGGAACGTTTTCTTTCGAGCATGAACTGGGAAGCCATCAGCGCAATCGGCCAGATCGTGGGGGCCGTCGGGATGATCATATCGGTCATTTACCTTGCCCTGCAGGTGCGGAGCAATGCGCGCCAGACCCGACTCGCCTCCATGCGGTCAATGTCGGACGCGTTCAATCAATGGCTGCAGTCATTGGCCGAGAACAAGGAGTTCGGAGACCTCTATTACCGGGGAATGCGCGATTTCGCCTCTATCGAAGGCGCGGACCTGCCGCGCTTCAGCGCCTTGATGGATCATCTTTTCCGGATTTACGAAGACATGTACTACCAGAAGCTCGAAGGGCATCTGGATCCTCGCGTCTGGCGCGGTTTCGAAGCGATCATGCGCGACATCATCGCCTATCCCGGGGCCCAGGCGTGGTGGCCGACGCGTTCGCACTGGTTCAGCCGCGAGTTCGCGGACTACATCAATGGCCTCGCGCAAACCGCCCGCCCTCCCTCATTGTATCGAGAAGGCGCCGGAACTTCTGGAGCATCCGGCTGATGGAGCGCAATTTCTTCGCCGAGCTCAAGCGGCGTAACGTTTACAAGGTTGGGGTTGTTTATGCGGTCGTCGGCTGGTTGCTCGTGCAAGTCGCGACACAGGTCTTTCCATTCTTCGAAATCCCGAACTGGGCCGTGCGGCTAGTCGTGCTAGCGATTATTGTCGGGTTCCCGATTGCGCTCGTCATCGCATGGGCCTTGTCGGACTGGATTCGTTAGGCCGTCTTCAACGGCGAAATATGAAGTTTCCC
>JBJMXC010000154.1:0-4280 GCA_045809825.1 Chthoniobacterales bacterium
CGGCGAAATATGAAGTTTCCCGTGGGACCTCTCGCAGGCTTTTCCTCCGTCTCGTGGAGGAGCTCCGCGCGATTGGCGACGTCACTGTTTCGTGCTTCGATTTTCCATTCCCGGCCAAAAAAACGCGTCTTGATTTCCTGGTTTGCCTGTACGCCCTTAGGGCTACGCGAATCTCGAACTCCCCATAGGCGCATCGGTAATTTGACGGCGCTCAGCGATTTGGTGGTGGCCTCGGATTTGCTTCCTTCCGAGCGTGCTTGAACAGGGTGCATCGTCTTCGTTAACCAATCGCCACCGGGGCACGACGGGCTTCGGCGCGGCTACTCTGCTGATGCTGGTTGTCGGCACCCTGGATTGGTTGGCGGGATACGATGTCAGCCTCTTTATTTTTTATGGCTTGCCGATCGGGCTCGTAGTATCGCGCTGTAATCGGGGCCTGGCGGTGTTGATGGCACTGATGTGCGCACTAACCTGGTGGTGGGTGGATGCGTTCTCCGGGCATCCTTACTACCGGAGCTGGTTGGCGATCTGGGAACCTGCGATGCGTTTCGCTTACTTTGGCATCGTCGCCGTGATGGGATCGCGGCTCCGCGCTCAACATGACGCACTTCGCAGCCGAGTGGCGTTGCTTGAGCATGCGCAGCGGCTCGAGAAAGAGATTGTCCATGCCAGCGAAGCCGAGAGACGGCGAGTCGGTCGCGATCTGCACGACGGAATCTGTCAGTATCTCGCCGGAATCGGTTGCGCGGCGTCATCCCTGGCCAGCGAATTACGCCATAATGGCGCCCAGATTTCCGCGGCGCGAGCCGACGAGATTGGCGACTTGTTAAAGGACGCAGTGATCCAGACGCGCGACCTTGCCCGCGGCTTGGTCCCGGTGGAAATGGAGCAGGCCGGCCTTCCATCTACTCTGCAGCAACTAGCCAATTCGGTTTCGCGCCTGCAAAAGATCAATTGCGAGTTTGTACTCGGTGCGGCGGTCCCGTTGTGCAGTGGCCAGGCCGGCCTGCACCTCTATCGGATCGCTCAGGAGGCGGTGGCGAACGCGATCCGCCACGGACGCGCAACCGAAATAGAAATTTACCTGACCGAATCCGACGGCATTTCCTGGCTGCGCATTTCGGATAACGGGTGCGGGATCACTGCTGAATCACCAAAGAGCAACGGCATGGGACTTAAAATCATGGATTACCGCGCCCGGTTGATTGCCGGCTCGATAACCATCGAGCGTGTGGCCGCCGGCGGCACGGAGGTGACCTGCAGTTTTAACGAACCACCGATCATAAACGAAGATGAACGAACCGCAGCCTGAACTGAAACGATTCAACGTGATGCTGGTGGAGGACCACCCGATGTTTCGGGAACGATTGGTCGAGCTGATCAACCGCGAAAGCGATATGCAGGTATGCGCGGAAGCCGACAATATTCGCGACGGCTTCGACGCTGCCGTGCAACATGAGCCAGACCTCGCGGTCGTGGATGTAAGTTTAAACGGGGGCAGCGGCTTGGAGTTGATCAAGAACTTCAAGGCAGCAGGATTGGAAATCCCAGTCCTGGTGCTGTCAATGCACGACGAAGCACTCTATGCGGAGCGCGTTCTGCGCGCCGGCGGCCGCGGCTACATCACGAAGCACGAAGCGTCTGCCCAGATCATGACTGCTATTCGCCGGGTCATTAACGGGGAGATCGCGGTCAGCCCAAAGGCCAGCACCAAAATCCTGGCGACGCTCGGCAGCAAACGCGGCCGAGCGAGTGGGGTTGATCGTCTTACCGACCGTGAGCTCGAAGTCTTCGAACTAATTGGGCGCGGCCGGACGACCCGCGAGATTTCCATTCGGTTGAATCTTAGCGCGGCAACCGTCGAGACCTACCGCGCGCGGATCAAGGAGAAGCTCGGCCTGGAAAACGCCCGGCGGCTTCATGAACAAGCGATGCGCTGGGTTCACGATAGTCAAAAGCCAACCGTTGTAGCGCGTTAGGCTCAGGCCTTCCAGCAGCGTCAGTGTAGTGGATTCCACTACAAAATGATCCATGGCCCGTCATGGCATCACGGCCTCGGCATTGCTGAAGTGACGGGCATGAAACGCTTCCGTCCTACCGCTGGGTTCACCCTCGTCGAAGTCATGATCGTCGTGGCGATCATTGCCTTGCTCGCGTCTATTGCCGTCCCCGGATTTCTCCGGGCACGCAAACGAAGCCAGGCCGCCCGAATACTTAACGACCTGCGACTAATCGATTCGGCTGTCGACCAGTACGCGATCGAGACAAACAAGGCGAGCGGCGCCCCGGTTTCAACGGCCGACTGGACCAACTACATGAAGAAAGGCACCAACCTCTATTTGACGGCCAGGGACATCCTCGGAAATCCCTATGGCGCCCAGATCGTCGACTCACTCCCGAAGGTACCACCCAGCTCGAAGACGGCGTTGTCGGACATTGCTGACCCAAGCTTCTGGCTGCCTTACAACTAATTCTACGGTCGACTGGCCTTTCGTTTGTGTGGTTTGGTGGATACGGGCCCGGCGCGGCTGCTGGAACGGCGCGCCCGGCTCGCAAAAGCGCTCAAACGGATCGGCCAAGGGAGCTCCGGCCACGGCGGCGGCGGTCAAATCGCGGAGCGGGACCTGAAAAAAATCCGGAGTCTACGGGGCTCGAACCCGCAACCTCCGCCGTGACAGGGCGGCGCTCTAACCAATTGAGCTAAGACTCCTCGAGAAGGAGGAGATTGTAGAGGCGGGTATCCCCTGTCGCAACTCTGCGCCCGGAAAAATTCTGGAGGGCGGAACGCTGACGCCGCGTCCTTGTTGTAGCGGCGGTCTATGACCGTCGATGACGCGCCAGTCCCGGAAAACGTCCACGGTCATAGACCGCCGCCACAGGGGCAGATTTGCGAGCGATGTGCGGCGGCATTATCGTCATTCGAGATGGATGACGATACGAAGAATTCTCCGCGGCCTGACGAAAACTCAGGACCGGAAGAGCTGAGTTTGCTCGAAGCGTTCGATCTGCTCGTGATGTCGATCCCGCCGGAAAATCGGCAGCGCCGAGAACTCTATATCATGCGCTCCCAAATCGAGGCGCAAGAAGAGACAATCGGTGAAGCGCGCCGGATGATCGAGAAGCTCGAGCAAGTCATCCAAAAAGTGACGTCGCCGGCGAATCGGATCGGGACGTATCTGAACAACCCGGCGAAAGACACGGCGCACATCGTGGTCGGCGGGGCGGATTATTATTGCAACGTCGATCCGCGGATCAGCCTGGCGAAGCTCAAGAAAGGGACGCGCGTCCTCGTCAACGAGGCGTATGTCATTGTCGGCGATCTCGGTTTCGAGACCGCCGGACCGGTGACCAAAATCACGGAGGTGCTCGGCACGGATCGGCTCCGGGTTGGATCGGAGCACGGCCTCCAATCATTAGTTCTCCAACGCTCGGCTGAATTGATGAAGGCGTCGCTCAAGTCCGGGGACGAAGTTCGGGTCGACCCAAATTATCGCATCGCGCTCGAGCTGCTCGCGCATCCCGAATCGCGCGAACATTACCTGGACGAAGTTCCAGAGCTGCCGTGGAGCAAGGTCGGCGGTCAGGAGCACGCGATCGAAGCCATCAAGGACGCGATCGAGCTTCCGCTCATCCACGAGGAATTGTTCGCGAAATTTCATCACACCACTCCAAAGGGTTTCCTTCTCTACGGTCCGCCGGGATGTGGCAAGACGCTGATTGGCAAGGCGACTGCCTACAACCTGACGAAGCAGCTCCGGGAAAAATCGGGCGAGGAGATGAAGGAATACTTCATGCACGTCAAAGGTCCTGAGATCCTCAACATGTGGGTGGGCGAATCGGAACGGATCGTGCGCGATATTTTTGAGACGGCCCGCGAGAAACGTCGCGAAGGATTTTTGCCGTTCCTGTTTATCGACGAGGCCGAAAGCATTCTCGGGACGCGGCGGGCGTCGCGTTACTCAAACATTCTCTCGACCCTGGTCCCGATGTTCTGCTCGGAGATGGACGGAATCGATTCGCTCCACGACGTCGTCATCATCCTCGCATCCAATCGGGCCGATCTGATCGACCCCGCGATCCTGCGCCCGGGACGGATCGATCGAAAGATCAAAGTCAACCGGCCGAACCGGGAAGGGGCTCGGGACATTTACCGGATTTATTTGACCGACGATCTCCCTTACGACGGAGCGCTCGCCAAAGAAGCGGCGAACATCGGCGCGGCGATCGATCGGCTGATCGACCGAGTTCTCGAAGCTCAATTCGCGCGGCGCGAAGAAAAC
>JBJMXC010000155.1:0-9173 GCA_045809825.1 Chthoniobacterales bacterium
CACTCAGTATTTGTGCTCGCCTGGCCGCCAACGGGTTTTTCATATTTCCCGCTCATCCGTAGGCAATCCAATGGCGCTCCGGGATGTGTTTAAATTTCGGGAGCTGCCGGAGAGCGAGACGTCCAAGCCGTTCCTCGAGCATCTCGAAGACCTGCGTTGGACGATCGTGAAAATGGCGATCACGCTTGTCGTCGCGATGATCGTCTGCTTCGCCTTTCGCTCGACCCTCGTTCACGTCATGCAGCGCCCGCTTGGCGCGGTGGATCCCGCCATCGGCGCGCTCCGCGCCCTCGCCATCACTGATTCCTTCACGATTTCATTTCGCCTCGCCTTTTACGCCGGCATCGTCGTTTCTTTTCCGCTCCTCGTTTATTTCATGGCCGAGTTTGTCCTCCCGGCACTGACCGCGATGGAGAAGCGCTTTCTCTTTCCCGCGATCATGGTCAGCTTCGGGCTTTTTCTCACCGGAGTGCTCACGGCCTACTACTGGCTCCTCCCGAAAACAGTCCTGTTTTTCTTTCGCGACACGCAATCGCTTGGCTGGGTCCCCGCCTGGACCGTGCAGGAATATTACGCCTTCGTGACCCGGTTCACGATCGCGTTTGGCCTCGCGTTCGAGCTTCCGGTCGTGGTCCTGGCGCTCGTCCGTTTCGGCCTGATTACCTACGAGTTCATGACCCGCACCCGGCCGTACGCGATCGTTCTCATGTTCATTTTTGCGGCGATCATCAGCCCGACCCCAGACATCCTGACGATGATCGCAATGGCGTTGCCGATGTGTCTCCTTTACGAGAGTTGCATCTGGATCACGTGGTTCATGCGCCGAAGAGAACGACGCGCCGCTCTCGATCATCATGGATAATTCGCTCGCCGGTTACCATTTTTTGTTCGGCGCGTTCGCGTTCTGCCTCGGCGCGGTGGTCGGCTCCTTCCTCAATGTCTGCATTTACAGGCTGCCGCTCGATCTCTCAGTCAATAAACCGCGCCGTTCCTTTTGCCCCAACTGCAAGACGCAGCTCACCTGGTATCAAAACGTCCCGCTTCTGAGCTGGCTCTTCCTTCGCGGGAAATGCGCGAACTGCGGCACTCGCATCGCCTTTCGCTATTTCGCGGTCGAGCTCCTGACCGCGCTCCTGTTTCTCTGTGTCTGGAAAACATTCCCGTGGCAGATCGCGATCGCCTACTGGGTTTTCGTTTCGCTCCTGATCGCCGCCACGTTCATCGATTTCGAGCATTTCATCATCCCGGATGAAATCACAATGGGTGGAACGATCACCGGGATCGTAGCCAGTATTGCGGTGCCCGAACTGATGGATACTACCAGCCGCGGCCGCGCATTTTTGGTTTCGGCTCTTTCCGCTGTGCTCGGTTACGTCGTTCTTTGGGTGGTTCTCGAAGCCGGCAAGAGAGTTTTCGGGAAGAAGCGGATTCGGCTCGATGCCCCGGCTCCGTTTAACTGGACGCGAAAGGAGGACGACGCCGATTTTGTGGTCGGCGATGAAGAGGGCTTGTGGAGCGATTATTTTGCGCGCGAAACCGATCAACTGATCCTGCATTGCGACGAAGCGATCATCGCAGACCGAAATCTTGGCGCGGCGAATCTTCGGTTTCACTACAACCGGGTCAAGGTAGGCGAAGAGGAAATCGACCTCGATGGCTTGGATCGAATCAGCGGCGTGGTCCGGGAACTGGAGATCCCACGCGAAGCCATGGGTCGCGGCGACCTAAAATTCCTGGCCTGCATTGGCGCTTTCCTCGGCTGGCGCGCCGTGCTTTTTAGTGTCTTCGCCGGATCGCTCCTCGGCTCAGTCGTCGGGATCGGGACACTGCTCATCGGCAAACGCGTCTGGTCGGCCAAGCTCCCATTCGGACCTTACCTCGCGCTCGGCGCGATGATCTGGATGTTCTTCGGCGAACCGCTGATCCACTGGTACACAACCCTGCTCAACCCGTGAGGTCGTTATCGCGCTCGTGATCGAACCCGAGCGGCGCGATCAGCCCGCCAGCGGCGATTGAAAATATCGCTCGAGCAAATCCGCCGGATCGCGAAAAATCGCAACCGCGCCCGCGTCACGCAGCGCTGTCTCGGGAAATCCGCCGCACAGCACTCCGATAACGGGCAAATCGATCTTCTTCGCGGCGGCGATATCATAGGGCGTATCGCCAACCGCGACGGCCTCGCCTGGCGAAACCGATACGAGGTTGAGAGCGGCAATAAACACATCCGCATATGGCTTCGAGTGCACGACCTGGTCCGCGGTTGTCATGCAATCCACCATCCCGCCGATGTGGAGCAGCTTTTCGTAGTGATGCACCTCGGCATCCTTGCCGGATGAAGCCAGGGCGATTTTTTTGCCATCGCCCCGAATCTTTTCAAAAAGGTCGCGCACTCCAGGGAACGGCTTCACCTGCTCTAAATATTTTTTCTTAAATATTTCGCCCCGGTACTCATCCGCCCGGTCACCGAATTCGCGCATCTCCGCTTCGTTCAGAAACTCCGGCAGATACTGGTCGCCGCCTTTCCCGATCTGTTCGCGCAGCCGCTCGATTGGAATCTCTTTCCCGAAATGACGAAATGTCTCCTGCCAGGCAAGGACATGGAGGTCATTCGAATCGACGAGCGTCCCGTCGAGATCGAAAATCACTGCGCGGATCACGCCTTCGCTTCCTTGTCGTCCGCGGATTCTTTCGTTTCCTGTTCCGGCAACGGTGGCGGCTTCGAGGCCGCCGGACGCTCATCGCGCGGCAACTGGACTTGGCGCTTCTTCCACGATTCGTGACGAGCCTGCGCCTGCGCACCCGCAGCCAGCCGGAGCAGCTTCATCCCGCGCCCGATTACTTCGACGTCGTCCCCCGACGCAAATTTGCGCGGATCAGAAACGAACCCATTTGTCTCCGCGGTATCGAGGACTAGCAACCAATCGAGATGTTCCTGCCCGGGCAGGACAAAGGGCAGCGGCTCGAAATGCGCGTTGATTAGAAACAGAAACGTCTCGTCCCGGATCGGCTCTCCTTCGAAATTGAGCACGTCAATCGTGTCGCCGCTCAGCAGCACTTCGATCGCGCGGACGAACGGAGAACCCCATTCCTCGTCGCTCATTTCGTTGCCGCCCGGATTGAACCACATCACGTCGCGAATCTCCGAGCCGCGTATCCGCCGGCCCTGGAAAAATTTTGGCCGCCGAAAAACCGGATGGTCGCGCCGTAGTTGAATCAATTTCCTGGTGAACTCGAGGAGCTCCTTCTGTTCCGCGTTATGCTCCCAGGCGAGCCAGTTGAGCTCGTTGTCCTGGCAATAGGTATTGTTGTTTCCTTTTTGGGTGCGGGCCCATTCGTCCCCGGCCAGAAGCATGGGCACGCCCTGGGACAGAAAAAGAGTGGTCAGAAAATTCCGGCGCTGTCGTGCCCGCAGCTCATTGATTTCCGGATCGTCAGTCGGCCCTTCGGCGCCGCAATTCCACGAGTTGTTATTGTTGTCCCCGTCGTTGTTGTTCTCGCCGTTCGCTTCGTTGTGCTTGTCGTTGTAGCTCACCAGGTCATTGAGGGTGAACCCGTCATGGGCGGTGATGAAGTTGATGCTGGCGTAAGGGCGGCGGCCGCTGTGCTGATAAAGATCAGGGCTGCCAGTCAGGCGATACGCGATCTCGCCGATCCGGCCTTCGTCGCCCTTCCAGAAACGGCGAACTTCATCGCGATACTTCCCATTCCATTCCGCCCACAAGATCGGAAAGTTGCCGACCTGGTACCCGCCGTCGCCGACGTCCCAGGGTTCCGCGATTAATTTCACCTGCGATAAAACGGGGTCCTGGTGAATGATCTCAAAAAAAGCGTGGAGCTTGTTCACGCCCTTGTCGTCGCGCGCGAGAGTCGAAGCCAAATCGAACCTGAAGCCATCGACGCGCATCTCGAGCACCCAGTAGCGGAGGCTATCCATCACCAGTTGAAGCGTGCGCGGCTGGAGCAGGTTGAAGGTGTTTCCGGTCCCTGTGAAATCCATGTAGTGCCGCGGATTTTCGGGCGAGAGCCGGTAATAAGCGGCATTGTCCACGCCCCGAAAACTGAGCGTCGGCCCAAGGTGATTTCCTTCCGCGGTATGATTATAAACGACGTCCAGGATCACTTCGATCCCGGCTCCGTGAAGATTGCGGACCATCCTCTTGAATTCCGGGACCTGCTCTCCCATCACGCCACTGCTCGAGTATTTCGCCTCCGGCGCAAAAAAACCGATCGTGTTGTAACCCCAGTAATTCGTTAGGCCGCGATCGACCAGGATCTTGTCATCGATGTAATGATGGACCGGAAGGAGCTCGACCGCCGTCACGCCGAGATCCTTGAGATACTTGATTGCGGCCTCGCTCCCGAGGCCCGCGTAAGTTCCGCGCAGTTCCTCCGGAACATCGGGGCACAAACGAGTGAACCCCTTCACGTGCATCTCATAGATGATTGAGCTATGGAGCGGGATCCCGGGCCGCTTGTCGTTGCCCCAATCAAAAGCCTGGTCGATCACCGCCGCTTTCGGCATTCCCCACGCATCATCGCGAAAATCGCGGGTCAGGTCTTCACCCGCACCACCCACGACGTAACCAAACATTTCGTCGGCCCAATTCACCTGCCCGGCAATCGCCTTCGCGTACGGATCAATCAGGAGCTTCGAACTGTTGAAGCGCATTCCGCGTTCTGGATCGTACGGGCCGTAAACCCGATATCCGTAGAGTTGCCCCGGCCGCACATCGGGAAGAAAAACGTGCCAGACCTGGTCGGTCTGCTCGGTCATCGGGATCCGGATATTTTCCTGGGGCGCGTCGATGTTATCGAACAGGCAAAGGTCGACCGAGGTCGCGGACTCGGAGAAGAGCGCGAAGTTAACCCCGTTGCCCAGCCAGGTCGCCCCAAGCGGATACGGATAGCCGAGCCATATTTTTACCGGCGTCATAAAAGGAGCGTGTTCTATCCGCTACGCTTATGCGGTTGGCAACGGCCGGAGAAAAATCCGCCCGGCATAATCTTCCTCTTCGCTACCTCTTCCTCTAAATCTCTCCGGCGTGACGGAAAAGGTAGAGGAAGGAAGATTATTTATCGGAAGCGTCCGAACCAGCCGTAGGGGAAAACATCGCCGGGGCAATCGGTGGCCCAACGAGGCGGATTCACTTCGCGGTGAGGGCGGACCTGCATTTTGCCGCAGCGTTCCTGGAGATACTTGATCAATTCTTCACACGCGTCGAGCTGGGCGCGGGTCGGCTGGTCGCGGTTAAAATCACCGACGAGACAGATCCCGAGTCCCATGTTGTTCATGTAATCGCTGTGGACATGTCCTCCGCGGATCTGGCGGGTCCAGCGCTCCCCGATTTCTATCTGGCCATTCCGCGTCGAAGTTCCGTTCCCGATCACGAAGTGATAGGCGAGCCCATTTTTCATTCGCCGGACGCGTCGATGATAATAGTCAAAGACCTTGGCACTTCCCTGTCGCGTCCCGCTGTTGTGCACGATGATAAATTTCCAGCGAGCGCGCTGAACCGGAGCGCGCCGGATCGCCTCGATGTTCGCGGCCGTCAGGTAACGGTAGTTCGCAGGCTGCCGCGAGAACGGCCACCACCCTTTTTTCGGCGGTGGAGGCGGAGGTGGCTCGAAACCCTGTTCCTGCTCGAGCCCGGATTTTTCGATCGTGATGTCGGACGGTAATTGAGTTTGCGGTGGGATCGGACGCTGAGTCGGGCGCGGAGCGGGTCGCGGAACCGCCGACGGTTCGGCCGGCGCGTTGAACGGTTCGATAGTCGTCTTTGACGCCGTCGGCGACGGACCGGGACTTTTTGCTGACTCGGCTTTCTCAATCCGTTTCGATTTCGCGGTTGAGTCGTCGGAGTCCGCTTTCTTCTTTGGTGAAGCGGTCTTTTCTAGTTCCGGTTTCGGACTCTTTTTCGTCCCGGGGCTTTTCGTCGATCCGGCCGTTTCGCTCGCTTTTGCTTTCGGCTTCGGGGTTGCGTCCTCGTCGTCGTCTGCGTTCTTTTTGGCCGGGGATTTGTTTTTTGATTTTGGCGTAGGGGATTCTTCGTCGTCGTCATCGGCCGCAGGACCCTTCTTCGGCCGCGGCGATTTCGTCGGCTTCGCATTCGGAGTGGGATTCTGCTTTTTCTTCGACTTCGATTTTCGTTTCGCCGGCTTTGGCTTCGCTTTCGGCTCCGGTGTTTCTGACGGCGTTGGCGAAACGACGGCCCGCATTTCTTCGCGGGGCGTTTTCTTTTTTTGGTCGTCGTTCGATTGGGCGCGGAGCATCGTTCCGGCGATCGCGGCGAGGGCACAGGCGGTGCCGAGAAAAACGCGAAGTCGGATCACGGTCGGCGAGGGTAACAGAGCGCGATGCCTGATCAAGCAGGCTGTGGCTGTGGCACGGCTTCCGCGACGCGGGCCGCGCGCTCGCGTTCGCGCCGCAAAATCGCGTTGAGCTTGCCGCCGAGCAAGAGCAGCAAACAGGTGAGGTACATCCAGGTCATCAGAACAACAATGGACGCGAGGGCCAGGTAGGTCGGGTTATAACGATCGTACTTGGCGACGTAAAACTGAAAGAGCTTGGTCACGATGATCCATCCGGAGGCAAAAAAGATCGCGCCCGGGAGCGCCTGCCGGACCGTCAGGTAATTTTCCGGCGTGAGAAGATAAAGCGCGAGGGCGAGACCGACGAGCGCGATCCAGGTCAAGGGGAGGCTGAGAAACGCGACCCATTCCTGGAGCGGGATGTTTAGCTGGAAATTCACTTCCGCGACCCCAGCCAGTTGTTCGCCAAAGACCATGGCGTTGAAACAAAAAAGAATCGTGATCCCGAACCAGAAGACGAGGAAGAACGCGATGATGTATTTCGACCACCAGTTGCGGTCCTCGACAACGCCATGGGTGCGACTAAGCGCGTGCGAAATCGTCGAGATGAAGAGCGTGCCGAGCCAGATCCCGAAGAAGATGCCGACGTTCGCGAGGGTCCCGCTCGAGCCGCTGACGACAATGTTCGCCACGAGCGAATCGATGATCTCCTGCACTTTTGGATCGGCCGGCATGAAATTCTTCAGGACGTTGATCATCTGGTGAAGCTTGGCCGGGTCGGTCCCGAACAGGCTTAGGAGATGCCAGAGAAAGAGAAGGCCGGGGGCGAGGGTGAAGAGAAATTGATAAGCCATCTGGGCCGCGAGGCCAGTGGTCGTGTCCATCGCCGTCTCGTAAACCAGGCGCCGAAATATCCGGCCGGCGAACCTGAGCCAATTCATCTCCGGCGAACTTTACTTTGCCGGAGGCAAATATCCATTAAACTCTCCGGCCAAGCCAGCTGCGGTTGATCTTGATCGCGGCCTAACGAGTCTTGAAAAACATTCTCATTCTCACGGCCGGCTACGGCGAAGGACACAACAGCGCCGCTCGCGGCATCCGGGATGGCCTCCGCAAAATCGCGCCGGAAGGGGTCCACGTCGAGCTTCACGACCTTTTTGCCGACACCTACGGCGTCGTGAACGATTGGGCCCGCGTGCTCTACATGGGGATGATCAACCGGACGCCAAAGGTCTGGGGCGTGATCTATCGCTGGCTCGACCGGCAAACGGATTTCGTCGGCGATTTTCGGGTCTTTCTCGCCCTCAAAAATTATCTGCGCCGCTTGCTCGATCGGCTCCAGCCCGAAATCATCATTTCGGTTTACCCGGCCTATTCGCACATGCTCGACGAAATGTTCGGCCGCGGTGGCGCCCCGCAATACAAACGCGTGGTCGTCGTGACCGACTCGATCAGCGTGAACGCGATCTGGTACCAATGCAGCGCCGATTATTATCTGCTGCCAAACCAAGTCAGCGCCGACGTCCTCCTCCAGGCCGGAATTCCTGCGGAGAAAGTGAAGACGTTCGGTTTCCCGGTGAATACGATTTTTGCAGAGCCGGGAGAATTTCGTCCCCCGCCATCCGACGAGAACGGCCGGCGCGTCCTCTATATTATCAACGCGGCGAAGTCGTCGGCGCCCGACCTTGTTCGCCGGCTGGCCGATCTTCATAACATCCAACTCACGGTCACCGTTGGGGGGAGCGACCGGTTGAGAGTGTCCGTCGAAAAAATTCGCCGCACCGTGATGCAGGAATTTGAGGCGGTTACGTGGAGCGACGAATTGCCACGGCTCCTGCGAGCGAATCACCTGGTAATCAGCAAGGCCGGCGGCGCGACCGTGCAGGAGGCAATGTCCGCCGCATGCCCGATCATCGTGAACCACGTCATCCCCGGCCAGGAAGAAGGGAATGCGCGCTACATCATGCAGACCCGGTCCGGGGAAGTCGCCCTGACCCATGACGCCGTCATTGCCGCGGTGGAAAAAGCGTTCGCGAACGATGCCGCGCAATGGAGAGAATGGTCGGCCAACATCAGCCAGCTTGGGAGGCCGACCGCCTCCCTCGATATCGCGAAATTCTTGCTGTCACTCTGACAGCTGAAATACCGGTTCGCCTCCGACGAAGGTTTGCGCGACTTCGATCCCGGGCGAGATCACGACGAGATCTGCATCAGACCCGACTTCCAATTTCCCTTTCTTCTCCAGCCCGAGAGCGCGGGCGGGGTTCGCGGTCGCCATCGCGATCGCTTCAGGGAGCGGGACGCCGACTTGATTCACCATTACTCGAACCAGATCAATCATGCGGGAGGAACTTCCAGCCAGGGCCGATCGGTCCGCGAGGAGACAGACGCCGTCACCGACGACGCAGCTTCGCCCCGAGAGTGAGAATTCCTTTCCCGCCGGCAGCCCTGCGCCGGCGGTCGCATCGGTTACCAGACAAATGGCGCCCGCGCCTTTCGCGCGGTAGAGCATCTTCATCAACGTCGGCGAAACGTGATGACCGTCCGCGATCAACTCGCAAATGATCTCCGGCTCGCTCAGCGCGAACTCAAGCAGGCCGGCTTCACGATAAATGCCGCGCCTGCGTGCCGAAGACATGGCGTTAAACGTATGGGTCACGTGACGCATTCCATATTCGACCCCAAGCCGTGCCTCCACGTCGGACGCATCGCTGTGCCCGCCGCTCACGTCGATGTTGTGCGCGCGCAGTTGATCCACAAGATCGAGCGCGCCCGGCAATTCCGGGGCGATTGTCATTCGGCGAATCACGTCCGCGTGTTCGAGAAAGGGGGCGAACGTCTTCGGAGCCGGCTTGCGTATAAGC
>JBJMXC010000156.1:0-13895 GCA_045809825.1 Chthoniobacterales bacterium
AGTTCCGCCCCATTCTCCGCGGGCCGTGTGGATATCGGAATGGCAAACGCCGCAAAATAAGATGTCGATCTGGACATCGGTCGGTCCGGGATCGCGGCGTTCGAAGGTAAAAGGAGCAAGCGGCGTAGTTGCGGAATGGGCGGCGTAACCTTTTGTCGGCGACATCATGGCACCTCTTCCAAGGAGCGGCCGTTTGCAACCGCCGTCGCTAGAATAAGCAGACTGCGTCTTCAAACCGCCGCCCCTTGAAGCTGCTTGGCCTGCCACGGCTGTAATTGCTTTGCGGCGCGATTATGTTCCGCGATGCCACGTTTTTCCGTGCTCGATCTTTCGCCAATCATCGAAGGCGGCGACGCCGCGCTGGCATTTCGCAACACCGTCGACCTTGCCCAACACGCGGAGAAATGGGGCTATCATCGTTTCTGGCTGGCCGAGCATCATAATCTTCCGGGCATCGCCAGCGCGGCGACGTCGGTTGTAATCGGACATGTCGCCGCACAGACGCAGAGGATTCGCGTGGGAGCTGGAGGAATCATGCTGCCCAATCACGCGCCGCTCGTGATCGCCGAACAATTTGGGACCCTTGAATCGCTCTATCCGGGCCGGATCGATCTGGGCCTGGGCCGCGCCCCCGGGAGCGATCAACGAACGGCCCGCGCTTTGCGCCGGAGTCTCGGGAGCAGCGGCGACACGTTTCCGCAGGACGTTATCGAGCTGCAATCGTACTTCGCCGGAACAAATATCGGCGTTCAGGCCATTCCCGGCACTGGTTTAAATGTTCCGCTCTACCTTCTCGGCTCGAGCGATTTCAGCGCGCGACTTGCGGCGGAGTTAGGACTTCCCTTCGCGTTTGCCTCGCATTTCGCGCCTGAATACATCGAGGTCGCGCTTCATTTGTATCGGCGCGATTTCCGGCCGTCGCCTGCCCTGGCGGAGCCGTACGTCATCGTCGGGATGGGCGTGTTTGCAGCTGACACCGAAAACGAAGCGCGCCGGCTTTTCAGTTCCGGTCAATTGCAATTCCTCAGCCTCGTTCGCGGCCGCCCGGGAAAGCTGCCGCCACCGGTCGACAATATCGATGAGCATTGCACTCCTGCGGAACGCGCCGCCATCGATCAGCGAACCCGATTCGCAGCGGTTGGTTCACCGGAGACAATCCAGCGTCGGCTCCAGGAAGTCCTGGCGCTGACACGTGCCGACGAAATTATTGCGACGGCCCAAATCTACGATCACGCGGCGCGGCTCCATTCCTTTGAGATCGCAGCCGAGGTGCGGGCAAAGCTGTAGCGTCCGCTCTCAGCAGCCGCGTCAGCACACCGGCGAGCATGTCAGGCCGCCAACCACGCGGTCACGAGGAATACGGGAGATCATTTGAACCGCGGACGACGCGGATTCCTCGGATGAGATTGCTAATCAAATTCCGATCCGCGGTATCAGTGTCATCCGCGGTCGAAATTTAGACCAAATCCGATAAACGAATTTCGCTGAGCGGCGAACGCTACAACTTCTCGCCGCCCTTCGTGGTGACGACGGCTTTGTCGCCTTCGAGCTTGATGCTCTTGATGTGACTCCAAAACTCTTCTTCGCGGTTGTTCCGCCGAATCTCGTCGTGAAAACCGCTGTTCATGCTCTCGGTAAACCTGGAATCGAAGCTGGAGAGGAAGGCGCTCGGAAATTGGTACCCGTTGGCTTCGATCGATTTGATATCGACGTCAAAATCACCATCCGAATAGGACATTCCGAACCGAACCGTGCCGTTGAACCAGCGTCCTTTCATACCGGGCCAGGGTAATGAATCGAGCGGTGCGCTCAGGGTGACCGTCATGATCGAATTGGAAATATCGATCCGGCTTCGGTCCCGCAGGAAATCGAGATCGGCTTCGCGCGCGAGAAGCACGTTCAGCTCCGGTCCGGTGAACGCCACGGTCGTCTCCTGTTTTCGCGCGATCGCGTCGTTCAGGCGATCGAGCGATGTCTGGGCAGTCTGGATTTGTTCCGGCGACGGCGCCTCGATCCGAACATCCGAGGGCGCGGTCGCGGTCAGCTTGCTGAATGTCTTTTTGTAAAAGAACCATCCGCCGCCGAGGACAAGGATGCAGAGAAGAAAACCCGCGATAAGAACGCCGAGGCAACCTTTGGCGAAACAACCTATACCGGAGCGCGGCGGCGGATAATACGTCGGCTGCACTGGAGGGATTGATGGAGGCGGTGGCGGAGGCGGCTGGCCGTTCATGAGAGGTCAGAATTAGTTCTGGCCGGCGCCTGGTCAAGCGCGGACAGCATCGCTTCGGCGTGTGATTCGTTCTATTGACAACAAACCCGGAGCGAGATGAGTATGACGCGTTCCAAGGCGTTGAGGCCGGCGGTTGCTCCACCGCTGCCAAATCTGTCGTGGTGCCGCGTGTTTGCGGCGACGGATCGCCATGGATTGAATTCCATATCTATGAAAAGAATTGTCGCTCTCATGGCCGGTTCGCTCTGCGCGGCCACTCTTCACGCGCAGGATCCGAAGCCCATCGCCCTCAAGGAAACCGTGGACACGCTGGTCGCGAAAAACACCGAGGCAAAAGGGGGCGCCCAAGCCCTGGCCGCGGTCCAATCGCTTCGGCTCTCGGGAAAAATGCTGGTGAACAACGGAAAGCTCGAGCTCGGTTACCTGGTGGTTAAGAAAAAGCCGGGCGCCGTGCGTGAGGAAACGACGATGCAGGGAATGACCCGGATTGATGCCTATGACGGGACGGAAGGGTGGAAGATCACGCCATTCGGCGGGCGCAAGGATCCGGAGAAAGTTTCGACCGACGATGCCAAGGCGCTCGTGGAGGATTCGGAGATCGACGGACCGCTGATTAATTGGAAAGAGAAAGGAAGCACCGTCGAATATCTCGGGACAGAGGACGTGGACGGAACTCTCGCCCACAAGCTGCGAGTCGTGCGCAAGAACGGCGACATCAATTACGTCTATCTCGACCCGGATCATTTCCTTGAGATCCGCATCATCACCCAGCGGATGGAAAACGGCGCGCAGGTCGAGAACGAAACAGACCTCGGCGATTACGAAAAAATTGACGGAGTCTTTTTCCCGTTCGCGATCGAGGGCGGACCAAAAGGCTCGACCGATAAACAGAAAGTCGTTTTCGAAAAGGCCGAGGCCAACACCCCGATCGACGACACGATGTTCAAATTCCCGGCGACCGTTTCCAAGTAAATCTCATGCGCTTCTTTAATTACTCTCTTTTTATCGCGACCGGTCTCGTCGGCGTCAGCCTGGCCGGAGCCCAACAGGCCCCCTTTAATTCGTCCACCATTTCAGGCCTCGGCGCCCGGAATATCGGTTCCGCTGCGATGAGCGGCCGCGTCTCCTCGATCGCGGCGACGCGCGATCCGAGTGGGAAGATCACAATCTTCGTCGGCTCGGCGAGTGGCGGAGTCTGGAAATCGGAAGACAGCGGGACGCGTTACAAACCCGTCTTCGACGAACAACCGGTCCAGTCAATCGGCGACGTCGTGCTCGACCCGAAGAACCCGAAGAACGTCTGGGTCGGTACCGGCGAAAGCTGGACCCGGAACAGCGTCTCGGTTGGCAACGGCATCTACAAGTCCGTCGACGGCGGAGAGACCTGGAACTACGCCGGTCTCCCTAACTCGGAGCGGATTGCGAAGGTGTTGGTGAGCCCGAACAATGGCGACACCGTGTTCGCCGCGGTGGCGGGCCCGCTTTGGAGTGACTCAACGGATCGCGGTCTCTACAAAACGACCGACGGCGGAAAGAATTGGGACCTTGTCCTGAAAGGCGCGAACCCTTCGACCGGCGCGTCCGGTATCGCGATGGATCCGAACGATTCGAACGTGATGTTCGCCTGCATGTGGGATTTCCGCCGGAAAGGCTGGACCTTCCGTTCCGGTGGCGAAGGCCCGGATAAGCCATCGGGGAGCGGATTGTTCCGGACCGCGGACGGCGGCGCGAACTGGACCGAGGTCACCCCCGAAACGAACAAAGGTTTTCCAAAGAAACCGTACGGCCGGCTCGCCGTGGCAATCGCGCCATCAAATCCGAAGCGGGTTTATTGCTTCGTCGAATCGACTGACAGTGCGCTCTTCGTGTCCGACGACGGCGGGGCGACCTGGGACAAACGGGACAAGAGCAGCTGGATGGTCTGGCGTCCGTTTTATTTTGCGAACCTGATCGTCGATCCGAAAAATCCGGATCGCGTTTTCAAATGCGACGGTCCGTTGATCATGAGTGACGACGCCGGCAAAAGCTTTTCGGTGGTGGGCGGATTCCAGGGCGCGCACGGCGATCTCCACGCCATCTGGATCGATCCAACCAACACCCAGACCGTCATCTCGGGCGATGACGGCGGGATCTATTATTCCTACAACGGCGGCGCACGCTGGTGGAAAGCGGAGAACCTGCCGATCTCGCAGTTCTATCACGTGAGCATCGACGACGCGGATCCATTCCGGGTTTACGGCGGCTTGCAGGACAACAGCTCATGGGTCGGCCAGTCCCAATATCCGGGCGGGGTCGCGAATTCGCAGTGGGAAAACATGTACGGCGGTGACGGCTTCTGGATGTTCCCGGATCCGAGTAACCCCGATTATCTCTACGCGGAAGCGCAGGGCGGATACGTCGGCCGGGTCAATCGTTACACCCATGAGCGACGCGACATTCAGCCGAAGGCGAACTACAAGGAAAAGCTGCGCTGGAATTGGAATACGCCGATCGCGCTTTCGCCCACGGAGAAGGGAACGATCTACATCGGCGCGCAATTTCTGTTTCGCTCTCGCAACCAGGGCCAGACCTGGGACCGGATCTCGCCGGACCTGAGCACGAACGATCCTGAAAAACAGAAACAGGAACAATCGGGCGGGGTCACCATCGACAATTCCGCGGCGGAAATGCACACAACGATTTATTCGATCAGCGAATCGCCGAAGGACAAGAACGTGATCTGGGTCGGCACCGACGATGGCAATGTCCAGGTGACGAAAGACGGTGCGAAGAACTGGACGAACGTGGTCGGCAGCGTTCCAGACCTGCCCAAGAATTCGTGGGTCAGCTGGGTCCAGGCGAGCAACTTCGACGCGGGCACGGCCTACGCGGCATTCGATCGCCACACTTTCGGCGACATGGCGCCGTACGTTTATCGGACAACCGATTTCGGCAAGACCTGGACGCCGCTCATCACGGCGCAGGATCCGAAGGGCGTTCGCGGTTATGCCCACGTCGTGAAGGACGATCTGGTGAAGAAAGATCTCCTCTTCGTCGGGACCGAGTTCGGCCTCTTTGTTTCGATCGACGGCGGCAAATCGTGGGCTCAATTCAAGGGCAGCCGTTTCCCGGCGGTCGCGGTCCGCGATCTCGCGATCCATCCGCGGGACCACGATCTTGTTCTCGCGACCCACGGGCGCGGCATCTGGGTAATCGACGATATCTCGCCTTGGCGCGCGCTCACGCCGGATTTGTTGAACCAGGAAGCGGCCTTCGTGCAAGCGCGCCCGGTCCAGCAACGAATTGATGCGAATGGCGGCTGGGCCAGCGGTGCGGCGACCTACGTGGGCGACAATCCACCGGACGCCGCGGTGATTACTTACTACCAGAAATCACGGCACCTTTTCGGGAAACTGAAAATTGAAGTGCTCGATTCGACTGGGCGGGTTGTCGACACTTTGCCCGCGAGCAAACGGCCCGGGTTGAATCGCGTGATCTGGGGGATGCACGAAAAGCCGCCGCGGGTACCGCCTGCTGTCCAGCTGGCCGGCGCCGGGCTGCAAGGCCCGCGGGTATTGCCCGGAACCTACACGGTGCGGATGACGAAAGCCGGAAAAGTTTCCGAGACGAAACTCACTGTCGGCCTTGATCGCCGCGTAAAATTCACGGAAGCGGACCGGAAAGCGCAGTTCGATGCCGCGATGAAAGTGCATGCGCTCTTTGGCGATGAAAGCGCGCTGATGGACCGGATCCTGTTCCTGCGTGCAGCGCTGGCCAAGGGCCGGGGCGCATTACCGGACGGTGATGAATCGAAAAAAGCGATGACCGATTTCGATGGAAAATTGGATGCGGTGCGAAAGCAGATTGTGGCGACGACCGAAGGCGGCGCGATCACCGGTGAAGAGCGGCTGCGTGAGCATACCGATCAGCTTTACGGGGCGATCCTTTCTTACGAAGGCAAACCGGGTGATTACCAGATCGCGCGGATCGATGCGTTGCGAAAGGAACTGGGCGACGTCACCCGCGATTTCGAAAATCTCGTGACCAAAGATTTGCCCGCGCTAAACGAAACGTTGAAGACGAAAGGCAAGGAGCCAATCCCGGCGCCGCCGGCGAAGGTTGCCGTGAACGAGGAATCGTTCGGCGGTAGGAACGCGCTGCCCGTAGCCTTCGAGCGAGATTAGTTGTAGCGGCGGTCTATGACCGTCGTTCTTGGTCGCGTTGCTGTAGCGGCGGTCTATGACCGTCGAAGTCGCCGACAATCCCGGAAGCGTCTCCCTAAAAGATATGGTCGCTTTTGTAGAGGACCACGCCGTGCGTTCCATAAGTGATAACGATTCTATCGAATTTCCACTTTTGGAGCCCGGCATCGAGCGTCAGGATACCGTGTCCTTCGCACGACGGGAGAAGGACGGGCTCGCTATTGGTATGTTGAATGACGCAATTCGTACATGAAAACTCGAAGTCCTCATAGAAAAGGCTCTTGTTAAACACACGGCCGAGCTTGATGACCGCGGCAGGGTTTTTCGCCTTAGCCACGTCGTTCAGGGCCGCTTCGATCTGCCACTCATACGGAGCCCCGTTCCGGTTACAACATGTAAGAACAAAGCAAAAAGGGATCAGAATCAGAAAGACCAGCTTCGCTCGCATAACTCCTCCGGGAAGTTGCCGTCGAGTTTGCGTTCCCTGGCAGACCATATCAAGGAAATAGAGTCGTCGCGCCGCGTCATCGGTCTAATGACACGGAAAATCAGCTGCCGTTCCGGTTGAAGTTGGTAGCGACTCTCGGCGGAGGCAACAGACGGGACGCGGTTAGCAGTATCGCCTGGCGGCGGTACGCCTTGAAGGCGGGGTATGCGTCCCCAGGGCCGAAGGCACTTCAGCCGACCATGCGTAGGGCGCGTGCTCGCCGGCGAGCGCAACAAGCGCGACACAGAGGACGGCGATCACGATCGAAGCGACTCTCATGCGTCTAACGAGAATTAGACGAACGTTCGCCTTTAAAGACGAACATTTTTTCGTCTATCACGACTGGCTCGGGGCGGAATATTCGGAAAAGCGAAATGGCGATTATCCGCCGGGGGGTGGCGGGACGATCACGATCTTTTTCGAGGGTAATGAGAACATCCAGTTGCCGTCTGCGGTCACGCCGATAAAGCGCGCCTTGGTTCGGCCACGGGGCATTTGAGCGGCCGGTGCCTGGGTCATCGGTAGCTGAGTGACCTGTTGCTCTTGTTGTTGCGGTTGGTCTTCTTCAACGGCCGGCTGGTCTTCGACTGGTTCCGCTCGCGCAATTACCGGTTCCTTTTCCTGGGGCTGTCGCGCCGGTTTCTTCACATGCTCTTTTTTGACCTTGGGTGCGAGGACCTTCTTTTCGGTCGTCGCCGCGGGCGCAGCCGCTTCGTCAGGACCTTCGGAGGGTGGCGGCGCCTCGGCCCGGCGAACTTCGGGGGCGACGGCCCGGGCATCAGCGATGCCGGGCTTATCGTTACGAGTACTCGCGATGGGACGCTCGGGTTCGGTTCGAACTGGCTCGTCCGGTTTTGGCGCGATGGTCTGCTCCGATGCGGGAGCCGACCGCGTCTCGTTCGCTGCGGTCCTCGGATTGCGCTTGGTAGAAGTCTCTTCTGGGGCGGATCGGGCCGGCTCGCTGCGCTGCGTGGTCACACTTTCTTGAGGCTCGGGCAAAGAGCGAGTCTCATTGGCGGCGACCTTTGGTTGTTCAGGAACCTTTGCCGTCACGGGCGGAGCGGTTTCTGCCGGGGCTGGGATGGTCCGCTGCGGTGGCGCAGGCGGTTGGTTTGCTGCAACGACGGGCGCGGTCTGGGTAGGCGCTTCGGTCCGCGAATTCGCCGGCGCCGGTGGCGGCGCGGTGTTTGTTTGGGCTGTCTTTGTTGCCGCTGAATCCGCTGGCAACGGCTTGATCGTCGGAGCTGGCTCGGTGATCTGGACGCTGTTCGTTGTCGCGACCGTCGGTGGCGCTTGGGCGGGTGCCACGGTGGCGTCAGGGACGCCGATCGGCACCCCGATTGGCACCTCGGCATTCTTCACCCGCTCATGATGCAAATATCGCGGCAGCACCACGCCGGCAATCGTTGCGAGCGCGAGAAGGATCGCGGCAAGCGCGAGCGCCTTTGCCGGCAGCCGCCTGCGGCCGGGCCCGGCGACCACGGTCTTCGATTCCGACGACAGCGGGATCCCGAAACGGCGTGCCATCGATTCGCGCCGATCGAGTTGGGCGAGGCATTCCTGGATCTGGCGGTAAAACGCGAGCGGATCCTGCGGCCGCCGCTCGGGGTCGAGCGAAAGCATTTGCGCGAGCAGGCGCTGCACCCGCTTTGGCATGCCGTTCAGTTTGTCGACGGTGAATCCGATCGCTTCCGGCTGCACGGATACCGGGCCTCGCGGTGCGATCATTGGGGCTGTGCCGGTTAACAGAAACCACATCGTGGCGCCGAGTGAATAAACCTCGGAACGAAAATCGACCTTCCCCTCGCGGAGCTGCTCCGGGCTGGCGTAATGCGTCGTCTTATCGAACGAGGCCACCGCAAGGTCCGCACCGGAAAAGCTGGGCGCGACCCCGACAAAATGGAGGACCTTGATCAGCGGCCAATCGCCTTCCGGCGTTTGCCCCGGCACCAGGAGGACGTTCGATGGATTGATGGCGTGATGGGAAATTCTGTGCAAGGCCGAGGCGCCCAGTGCCGAGACCACCTGGGAAGCAATGCGAAGGACAGCGCCAGTCGGCATTGGGCCGTGGGTGTTGACCCATTCCTCGGCAGTCGTGCCGTCGAAATGTTCCGTGACATAAATCAGCTGATCGTCTTCGACGCCAAAGTCATAGAGAGCCGGGATGTTGATGTGGTTGATTTTCTTCCCCGCCGCGGCCTCGGCTTCGAGTTCCTCACGGACGGCAGGCTTGAAACCCGCCGCGGGAATGACCTCGACGCTAACGTCGCGACCAGTCTCGAGCTCCTCGCCCCGATAGATGGTCGCGATGAGGGGCTGCTGCTCCGTCACGGCGACCGCCGTCGCACCGGTTGGATCTGACGCGGCTAACGCCATTTCGTCCCCGGCGACCCGGTATTTGCCGAGAAAAATTTTGTGTTCCATGGGTTCCCTTTCCTGAGGTTAACAGGCCAGCCATCCCGCAGTCACTGGTCCTCTCATCTAAATTCGAATGGCAACCGTGGGGTGGGTGTCAGGCGGCCGCCGATTTATGACTTTTCCGTAGAATCGGATTGCCTTGAGGCCGGACAATTTTGCAAACTGCGAGCCGGACAAGGGTTAAAGATGCGTGGTTGTCGCCCCAGGAAGACTGGCGAAGCGTTGCTGCTTCTCGGAGCAGCGTCGCTCCTTGCCTTGCTTCACTCGGCGAGGGCCGCTGACTATTATGTCAACCCCGGGGACCAAACGGCCTACCCCACGGTCCAGGCCGCGGTCGATGCTGTTTCCGGGCAAAGCGAACTGAACCGGGCGAACATTTTTATCGCGCCCGGGAAATACCACGAGATGGTTACCGTCACCAAGCCGTTCATCGGTTTCATCGGCACCGGCGCGACCCCGGCCGCGACCACGATCAGTTTTTCGCAGGCATATGTTGGGGGCGACTTTAGTCATGGGGCGGTTATCGAGATTCAAGATACCGCGGTCGCCTTCATGGCGCGCAACCTGGCGTTCGAGAATTCCCTCCCAGACAAAAATACTTCCGCGGCTCTGGCCCTGCGTTCCAGCGCCGACCAGGTCGTCTTCGACAATGTCCGGGTTCTCGGTTATCAGGACACCCTTTTGCTGGATGGGATGTCGCGCCAGTATATCCGCAACAGCTTCGTATCCGGGGACGCCGATTTCATTTTCGGCGACGCCACGGCGGTCTTCGACCATTGCACAATCGAGAGCACGGACTACGGCTGGATCACGGCCGCCAGTACGAGTCGAACCACAGCTAACGGATTTGTCTTCCTCGATTGCGCGCTGGTCTCGGGACGCGATCGCAATCCTTCCGTCGACGATAACACAACGGGGCAACCGCCGGTTTTCCTCGGCCGGCCGTGGCTGTGGTGGGAACCGGAGACGATGTCGAGCGTGATCTTCATTCGGACGAAGATGGGCCCGCACATTACTTCTGCCGGATGGGATCCATGGAACTATACGGGAATCCCCGGCGTGAATCCCAATGTCGATCGGGATCCGCTGACACGCTTCTCCGAGTTCGGCAGCATGAATTTGAACGGCATTTTGCTCGCCGACAATAATCACGACGGCACGCCGAACGGTCGAGTCACGTGGACAGATCCAATGACCGCGGATCAGGCGGCGAACTACACCCTCGAGAACATCTTTGGTCCGGCCTCTTTTTGGGATGCGACGACGCAACCACAGGCGAGCGGGAGCGCTTATGAAAGCCAGGGCGAGCCGTGGAATCCGATCGCGCAGCTGGCGTTTCTCCCCACCGAGCCGGGAGCGCCCTCGCAGGCGCTCAATATTTCGACGCGTCTCCGAGCCCAAACCGGCGACAAGGTGCTCATCGCGGGATTCATTTTGACCGGCGATAGCCCGAGCCAGGTGTTGCTGAGAGCGATTGGTCCGTCGCTCGAGGCAGCCGATATCGACGACGCGCTTCAGGATCCCGTTTTGGAATTGCGCGCCGCGGACGGAACCCGCATCGCCCTTAACAACAGCTGGCGCTATTCGCAGGAAGACGCGATCATCGCCACCGGCATTCCGCCATCGGACGACCGCGAGGCGGCGATCCTCGCGACGCTCGCGCCGGGTTCCTACACCGCGATTATTCGAGGCCGACGCTCGATGAGCGGGATCGCGCTGGCGGAGGTTTACGATTTGAGCGACGGCGGCTCCGCGCGCCTCGCGAACATCAGCACGCGTGGTTTCATCGATCGCGGCGACGACGTGATGATCGCGGGCTTTATCTTGGGCGACGGCAGCGGCAGCTCGAAAGTGATCGTGCGCGGGATTGGGCCGTCCCTGGCAGCCGCCGGTATCGAACAACCCCTGGCCGATCCCACGCTGGAGTTGCACGACGGCAACGGGATCACGATCGCCGTCAACGACAACTGGCGAGACACGCAGCAAAGCGAGGTTGAAGCGACGGGTCTTCCTCCGGCCGACGATCATGAGTCAGCGATCGTCGCGACGCTCCCCGCGGGGCCATACACCGCGGTTTTGGCCGGCCGTTCGGGTGGCGTCGGCATTGGCCTGGTTGAGGTTTATAAGATCGGATTCTGAGCGATCCGCCCGCCCGACGTCTGCCGAACTTGTGGCCAGCCCGTTTACCTCGCACATTAATCCTGATGCTGGCCGAAGTTTCATTGAGCGCGATCATCATCTGGATCGTGTGTCTCCTCCTTGCCGCCGGCGTGGCCTGGAGTCGTTACGAGAAAAAGAGAACGCGCGATAAGTTCCTGCACGAGCTCATTGCGATGGACCCAGTCCGCCGCGAGAAAGTGCTGAGCCGTTTGCGGCCTGATATCCAGACCGATTTGCGCCAGCAATTGATGGAACGGTTTCGGATCAGCTGACCGCTGGAGGGACGGCCGATCGCCATCCTGTTCTTTGCTTTTAATCCGGACGGGCATCGCCCTCCTCCAGGGCTTGCATCGCACCACCCTTCCCGCTCTAATCGCGGCTTTTAGGAGCCACCCATGAATACCACCACCCGAATTCTTCTTGCCGGCCTGCTCGGCGCGATCGCGATGTTTGCCTGGACCTCAATTGCCCACATGGCGTTGCCGCTTGGCGAAGCCGGCATCGAAAACACAATGAACGACGACACACTTCTCTCTGAGCTGAAAAGCACGGTGAAGAACAAGGACGGCCTCTATATTTATCCGACGATGGGGCTTCCACCGGGCGCCACCCACGCCCAGCAAAGCGAAGCGATGGAAAAATACGCGGAAAAACTCGAGAAAAATCCGTCGGGCTTCTTCATCTTTCACCCGGCCGGCTCGCGGCCGATGAACATGGGCAAGTTTCTGACCGTCGAGTTTATCACCGAGCTCTGTGAAGCGTTTCTCGCGGTGTGGTTGCTCGCGCAAACGCGGATCATTTCGTTTGCCGGGCGAATTGGGTTCGTCACAGCGGTTGGCATCATCGCCGCAATCTCAACCAACGTTTCGTATTGGAACTGGTGGGGTTTCCCGACCGTTTACACCGCGTCCTACATGTTTATCCAGCTGGTCGGTTTCTTCTTGGTTGGCGTCGTAGCTGCGATTATGTTCCGTCGGGTAACGGCGTAGCGCAGCCCCGCGACTCGCTTCCAACTAAACTAATCACAGTTGTCAGGCAGCCGGCCTCACGGCAGCTTGATCGCCACTTCTTACATCCTGTTTATGCGCCTGAAATCTCTTCATTTCCCACTCTTCCTCTTGCTCTTTGTCTTGCTCCCGCTGGTCCGCCCCGCCTCTTCCCAATCGTTGCCGAACACGACCCGCCTACTTCGCTTCCCCACAACCAACGGCTCCCAGATCGTTTTCTGTTATGCCGGCGAGCTCTACACGGTCGCGAAAGAGGGCGGCATCGCCCGGCGACTCACCAGCGGCCCGGGCTATAGCTCGTTTCCGCGATTTTCCGGGGACGGCAAACAGCTTGCCTTCACCTCGCAATACGACGGCAATACCGAAGTATACGTGATGCCCGGCGACGGTGGTGTGCCGAAGCGCATTACCACCACCGCGACGCTCGGCCGTGACGACGTCTCCGACCGGATGGGACCGAACAACATCGTGATGACGTGGGAAAACACCAAGCCGCTGGTCGTGTTCCGTTCCCGGATGAGGACCTTTAATTCCTTCATCGGCGAGTTGTTCACGGCCGGGCAAGACGGCGATCTGCCCCAGCAATTACCCGTACCGCGCGGCGGCTTCACTTCCTTTTCGCCGGACGATTCGAAGATGGCTTACAACCGGGTCTTCCGGGAATTCCGGACCTGGAAACATTACCGCGGTGGCATGGCCGACGACGTTTGGATCTTCGATTTCAAGACTGGGCAAACGACCAACGTAACCAACGATCCTTCGCAGGATATCTGCCCGATGTGGGGCGCGGATAACCGCATTTATTTTATCTCCGACCGGGACGGCCGGATGAACCTGTTCTCGACTGATCTTAGTGGCAAGGACACTAAGCAGCTCACGACCTTCAAGGATTACGACATCAAGTTTCCATCGATCGGGAAGGACGCGATCGTGTTCGAGCAGGCTGGTTACGTACACGAGCTCGACCCGTCGACGGGCCGCGAGCACATCGTGAGCATCACCGCGAACGGCGACTATCCGTGGATGATGCAGCAATGGAAGGACGTCACGACGCGCATCGCGTCGCTCGCGCTCTCGCCCACCGGCAAGCGCGCCGCGGTCGAAGCGCGCGGCGAGATCTTCACCATTCCCGCCGAGAAGGGCGACGCCCGCAATCTCACCAACGCGTCGGGGTCTGCTGAGAGAGATCCGGCGTGGTCGCCCGACGGCAGATTCATCTCGTACTTCAGCGACGCGAGCGGCGAGTACAAGCTGGTGATCGCCAGTCAGGACGGCACCCAGAAGCGCGAGATCGCGCTCCCCGAGCCAAGCCACTACTACACGCCGGAGTGGAGCCCCGACGCGAAGCGGATCCTCTTTCACGACACCCATCTCAACGTCTGGGTGCTCGACGTCGCCAGTGGAAAGGC
>JBJMXC010000157.1:0-5600 GCA_045809825.1 Chthoniobacterales bacterium
ACGTTGCCCGTCTGTTGTTAGCCCTGGCCGAAACGCCTCTCGTCACGATCGCGACTGTGCACGGCGCCGCCGTCGCGGGCGGCGCCGGTATCATGTCCGCCTGCGACTTTGTCATCGCGGCGGAGCGAACCCGGTTTGGGTATCCGGAGGTGCGCCGCGGCCTCGTCGCCAGCCTCGTGATGACCTTTGTTCGACGGCAGCTTCGCGAGCGCGACTTGCGGGAAGTCCTGCTTGCCTCGGAGCTTTTCGACGCAGAGAGAGCGCGCGAAATAGGTCTCGTCAATCGGGTGGTTCCAGCCGATGAGCTCGAGGTTGAGGCCCACAAGTTTGCGGCGGCGGTGTTGCAGGGCGCCCCCGCCGCGATTACGAGCTCGAAGCGTCTGCTCGAGGAGCTGTGGGCGACATCCGTCCGGGAGGACATTGAGCGCGCCCTCCGTCATCACGTCGCCACGCGCGGTACCGGCGAGGCCGAGGAAGGCATCGCTGCGTTTAACGAAAAGCGGCCTCCTAGTTGGGCCACTTAATACTCAGCCGTTTCGAAGGTCCGACCGGCTTGCAGGCAATCGGGACAGAGGCGGTAGTCCAGCTTCTCCGCTTCGGCTTCCTCCGACAGAATAAAGAGTTTGTGGCAGGGATCGTGGAGGCAATTGACGAACCGACTCGTCGCCCGCCCGGTGTGCGCACAGCGTCCGATCTTCACCAGCCCTTCTTCCACGCGTACCGTCATCCGCTGATCGAAAACGAAACATTCGCCCTCCCAATGCTCGTTTCCGAACTGTTCCTGGTAAGCGGCTATCCCGCCGTGCAACTGAAAGACCTTCCTGAAACCCTTGCTCTTAAAAAGCGTAGAGGCCTTTTCGCACCGGATGCCGCCAGTGCAGTACAGTAGAAGCGTCTTCTCTTTTAGCGCCTCAAGCCTTTCGGCGAATTCTGGGAGCTCTCGAAAATGCTCGATGTCGCAGACGACCGCATTCGCAAATCTTCCGGCGTCGGATTCAAATCGGTTGCGGATATCGAGGAGGACCACTTCGGAGTTGTGTTCGATCATCTCCTTCCACTCTGACGGGTTGAGGTGATTTTCGCGATCCGGCGGAATCGGTCCGGCATTTAGCGTGACGATCTCTCGGCGAACCTTCACGACCAGTTTCGGAAAAGTCGCGGCATCGCCGTCGCTCAACTTGATTTCAATGTCATTGAACCGCGGATCCGATTTGAGTTTATCGATATACTGACCGATGGCGTCAGTCGGTCCGGCCAGGGTTCCATTGATTCCTTCCGTGGCGATCAACACCCGGCCTTTCAATTCCAGCGATTCACATAGCGCGCGCTGACTCGTCGCAAAGACGTCGGGCTCGGAAATCTCGACGTATTTGTAAAAGAGTATGACTGGGTAGGTCATCGGAAATTTAGAGTAGCGGCAATTGCGTTTCGTCCTGTTCGGTGGTGGCGAATCGTACCCCGAGCCCGATCAGGCGAACGGGTTTTCCGGTCCGGCCAAAGCCTTCATGCAATAAGGTTCGGAATTGCTCGAGCGCGGGCTCCATCCCTGCGCGTTCAACCGTCGTCCGGGTGAAGTCGGAAAACTTCAGTTTCACAAAAATCTTAGTGATCGTCCGGGTCGATTCCTTCTGCGCCAAATCTGCCATCAACTCTTCGTACAACTCCGGTAGTTTCTCCTCGCATTCCGCCTCCGTTTCAAGATCACTCGAGAAAGTCTCTTCCGTGCTGAGCGACTTACGCTCTCGATCGGGCTCGACCGGCCGATCGTCAATCCCGCGGCAAAGATCGAAAAGTTCCAGGCCAAATTTCCCGAAGTGTTCCTGTAACGCGACCCGCGACAGGCGTTGCATGTCGCCGCAAGTGACAATCCCGAGCTTTTCCAATTTGCGTTCGGTGACTTCGCCGATGCCCCACAGCTTTCGCACCGGCAATTTCTCCATGAACTCCGCGACGTTTTCCGGTTTCACCTCGAACTGCCCATTCGGCTTTTTCAAATCACTCGCGATTTTCGCGATCAACTTGTTAGGCCCGATCCCGGCGGACGCCGTCAGCTTCGTTTTCCGGAAAATGAGGCCGCGGATGACCTGGGCCAGCGGCGCGGGCGCGCCCGGGTGGTCGGTCACATCGAGATAGGCTTCGTCAAGGGACAGCGGCTCAACGAGCGGGGTGAAACGGAAAAGAATCTCACGGATGATGGCCGCTTCCTTCCGATAAACATCGAAGCGCGTCGGCAGGATAATCAGGTTGGGGCAACGCTGTAGGGCCATAAACGTCGGCATGGCCGAGTGAACGCCGAACTTTCGCGCTTCATAGTTACAGGTCGTGAGCACTCCGCGACGATCACGCGCCCCGCCGACGCCGACCGGTTTGCCTTTTAACGACGGCCGATCACGGATCTCGATCGCCGCATAAAAGCAATCCATGTCGAGATGGATAATCGAACGCTTCTTTTTATCTCCCGCCACGATGAATATGTTGCTTCAAGGAGGGTCGGTTTGAAACCGCCGTCTTACTCGGTCGGCGTAACGCGCTCAGAGTTTGATCTGCGCGTTGAAACGGCGACAGAGCGCCGTCGCTCCAAAGAAACAAAACCACCGCGGTTTCAAACTGCCGCTCCTTGAAAAAGGCAACGGCACGTCCGAGGTGTCCTCATGAAATTCACCTACTACGGCCACGCCTGTTTCTCCGTCGTCGCCGGCGGCAAGACCCTCCTTTTCGATCCATTCATCTCACCGAATCCGCTCGCCAAGGCGATCGACGTCAAAAGCGTTCCGGCAGATTTCATTCTGGTTACGCACGGGCACGGGGACCACGTCGCGGACGTCGTCGATATCGCAAACCGAACCGGCGCCACCGTCATCGCGCCGTATGAAGTCGGGTCATGGTTCGAAGGAAAGGGCGTGAAAAAGTTGCAGGGCATGAACCACGGGGGCGGAGCGAAGATGGCGTTCGGCCGTGTGAAGCTGACGAGCGCGATTCACAGCAGCTCAATGCCGGATGGCTCTTATGGCGGTAATCCCTGCGGGTTCGTCGTCGAGAGCAGCGAAGGCAATTTCTATTACTCGGGCGATACTGCGCTGACCCTCGACATGAAGCTCGTGGGCGAGGGTGCAAAATTGCGGTTCGCGGTATTTCCGATCGGTGATTTTTTCACCATGGGAATCGATGACGCGCTCCGGGCGGCGGATTTTGTCGGCGTTAAGAAATTCGTCGGCGTTCATTACGACACCTTTCCCCCGATTAAATTGGACCACGATGCTGCGAAGCGGGCAGCACAGGGTGCGGGCCGCGAATTACTTCTTCCGGCAATTGGGGAAACCATTGATATTTAGGTTTGTGCTGCAGTCGGCCGCGAGCGCTGATCCGATTCCTATATGAGGTTGCGACATGATTCGCAGGGACAGGATGAACCTGTATTTAGTCCACAAGCTTCTCGAAGCCGCGAACAATCAGCCCTATGGTTTTCTGAAGGTCCATGGGCGGGATCTCGCCCGCGAAGTTGAGCTCATGTCCGAGGCGGGCTTGGTCGAGTCATCCGAAACGGTGCGCGGGTTGGAAACCTATCGGGTGATCAAGCGAGTAACAGATACCGGGATGTCTTTCTTGCGCGCCTTCAAGGATCGGCCGCTGGTTGGCGCGCAAACTTCAAATTCTTTCAATCGCAGTAGTCAGGCCGTCGCGTGTTGCTATAATTCCAAATGATCAGCCAGGACCGCGTCCGCGAACATACCCCGACTAAAGTGAACGAACGGATTGATCGTGCGACGCAACGACGGATTCTGCGCGCCGGCGGCGAAAGCAATACCGCACTCTCGCGCCGTCTGGAAGGTCTCGACAACGAATGGGACATGGAACGCGTCCTCGAAACAAACGCATCCGCGATCGCGCTAAGCGGCGTGCTTTTAGGTCTCCTCGTCAATCGCAAATTCCTGGTCATCCCGTGCCTCGTCCTGCCATTTCTTCTCCAACACGCCACCCAGGGATGGTGCCCGCCCGTCCCATTTTTTCGCAGGCGCGGCATCCGCACCCGTAAGGAAATCGATACGGAGAAATTCGCGGTGAAGGCGCTCCGGGGCGATTTTGCCGGAATGGAAGGCCGGGACGATCCGACCGATCGCGCTCGCGCCGCCTGGCGCGCGGCGACGGCGTAGACATCCTTCAAACAAAGAAGCGACGGCGATCTTTCGATCACCGCCGCTCTTGTCCGTCAACCCAATCGGTTATTAGCTTTTTACCGCGTCGCGCATTTCCTGGCGCGCTTTGCGCATGTCTTCCCGCGCTTTTTTCATCGCGTCGAATTTCTGTTGCTGCGCCGGAGTCAGGATGGGCCGGATCTGCGCCATCGTGTTCTCGCGGATCGCCATGATCTTTTCTCGGGACTCCTGCCGTGCCGCCTTCATCTGGGGTCTCGCCTGGTCGAAGATCGGTTGAATCTTCGCCTGCTGCTCCGGAGTCAAATCGAGCGCCTTGGTCAAACGTTCGACCGGGTTTCCGCGCTTGTGGTTGCGGCGGTTATGCCAATCGCCGTCTTTGCCCGGAGTATCCTGGGCGAAGGAGAGGGTAGCGAAGGCGACGCACGCCGCTGTCATTGTCAGTAATCGTGATTTCATTTTCTTTTTTCTCTTTAGTTTTTCGCGGCGCCTGGTGCACCGCTCTTGTTATCAGGAAACCCAGAACGGCCCCGGAAGTTGCGGTCGAATGTAGAAAATTTTTGGATGGCGGCCGAACGCGCTCGTTAGGCGGGGCTTAGCCCGGAGCCGGTTTGCCCGCGCCACGACCCGCCGGATAAGGATTGACCGAGGGAGGGGCGCCCAGACAAGACTTTGCGCGATGTTTAGACGCATTTTCAAATGGACCGTGCGCCTCCTGGCCGTCGTGGCCATCCTCCTCGCGGTATTTCTCGTCAACCTGATCTGGTTCCGGCCCTGGAGCCTCAATCTGTTTTACGAAAAGGTCTTTGTGCAGTTTCTGCTCCAGGAACCCGAACTCCTATCCGCGCTGGGCCTGGTCGAACAATTTGGCTTCACCGGTCACAACGCCAAGCTAGGCGACGTTTCGCCCGCGCATCAGCAACACGCTTTTGAGCTGATCAAGCAGGACCTCGCCGATCTCCATGCCTATCCGCTCGATCGCCAGAACCAGTCGCAACAGCTCTCAACCCACATTCTCGATTGGTATCTGAGCCGTGAGCTCGAAGGCGAAAAATTCCAGTGGCACAACTATCCGGTGAACCAGCTCTTCGGCGTGCAAAACGAGTTCCCAACTTTCATGGCGAACACCCATCGGCTCCTGGCGCCGCGTGATTGCGAGTACTACCGGCAGCGCCTCATCGCCGTCGACAGGAAATTCGACCAATTGCTCGAGAGCCTGAAGGTCCGCGAAGAAAAGGGTATCCTGCCGCCGCGTTTCGTCGTCGAGAAGGTCCTCGACGAGATGAACAAGTTCGTCAACCAGCCGCCCGCCGAGAATATTCTAGCCACGTCGTTCAAGGCGCGCGCTGCGAAGATCAAGGGTTTAACCGACGACCAGCGGGTCGCGTTTCAAAAGAAGGTCGAAACCGAAATCGCGGATCGGGTTTATCCCGCGTATCACAAACTGAT
>JBJMXC010000158.1:0-21651 GCA_045809825.1 Chthoniobacterales bacterium
CGTTAAATGCGCCATGCTCGCGTGGCGCGCCGTCGAACAAGCCCTTGCTCAAACTGCTGGCGAGGCCACCATCTCCACCGAAGCCGAGTCCTGACCTGTTAACGAAACTGGTCCTCGGACGCGGGAAGGACAGTTGCTAGCTGTCGTGGCTCGATTGGCCGGCAAGCGCAACCTGCTTCCTACCCAGCCAGAGGCTCAATACGCACCATCCGGCCACCACCGGGATCGCAATAAAGCTGATGCTGGAAAGACCGAGACCCAGGCCTTGCAAACCGTGGTAGGACCATGCGCCCAGCTGGTCGCCAGTTCGATAGCCGAGTGTATCGGTAATGCTCTTCACCTTGTATTTGTCCTCGCGCTTCAAGACCGTGAACAGGATTTCGCGCGACGGCCGCATGAGCGCATAAGCAGCGGCCCGCCGAGCAACTTGAAAGACCGCTAACATCGCGAGACTGGCGGCCACGCCCATTGCCGCGAAACCAACCATGCTGATGAATGGTAGCGCGAACAGAGTGAATCCAACCCCGAACGATTTTAGCAGGCGACCAGTGAGGAAAATCTGGATGAGGACTGTGATGGTGTTCACCCAGATCTCAAGATTTCCGAAAAATTCTGTGCGTGCCGTGCTGGTTTTTAGAACTCCGCCCGCCAGTTCGCTTTGCTGAAAGTAAGCCCAGGTCGAAGTCATCGTGTAGAGGAGAATGCTGGCGGCTAGTCCCATGAGGTAGGGGGAGCGGCCAATATGCGTAAGACCCGCCCAGATCGAGCCGCCGATTCGTTCCTCGGGTTTCGCCGCCGTGGTTTTGTCTTGTTTAGTGAAACTGTCCGGAAAGAAGCGAACCAGAGACCCGGCGATGACGAACATTGCGGCTGCGATGATGAGAAGATTCGCCGGACCAATATCTCCGACGTAATGCTTGGTGATGTAGGCCCCGAGGATCGCGCCGAGAGTGCCGCCGACGGCGATAAAGCCGTATAGGCGCTTGCCTTGCTCGACCGTGAACAGGTCGGTCATAAACGCCCAAAAAACGGCGGTGTTGAATAAATTGAAGACGCTGACCCAGACAAAGAAACCGCGGCCAATCCATACTTGCTCTGGTGCCGGCCGAGTTCGCATCGCGATGAAAAAGAGGCCGAAGACGAAAATGAAAAATCCGTAGGCAAGCGGGATGAATTTCCTTCGCGACATACGCCCGATGACGGCGGCGAAGGCGGCGTTCGCAATCAACATCGCGACGAGCGTGGCGGCGAACATCAATGGCAGGGCCTCCATGTTGCTCGCGCCGATGCTGTCACGGATGGGTTTCGTAATGTAGTAGCCCGTCAGGATGAGGAAATGAAACGCGAACCCGAGCCAGAGCGCGCGGATCTCCTCCGGCTTTACCTCGACGATGCGCGATTGGGCGGCTGCCAGGAAACGTTTCATTGTTGCGTTTAATGGGGGACGACCGCTCTGTCGTCCCGATAAATACAAGGACGCCAAGGCGAGCGTCCCTCCAAATCAATCGATGGTTAGAACGACTTTACCGCGCGCGTGGCCTTCTTCGAGATAATTAATTGCCGCCGGTAGTTCTTCGATTTTATACGTCCGGTCGATGACGGGTTTTAAGGTCCCCGCTTCCATGAGCCCCGCGAGATAAGTAAGATCGGTCGCGTTCGAGTCCGCCATCATCATGGTCATGGGCTGCTTCACGAACGGCTTTAAGACTAGCATGTGAATAACGCGTCCGAACGGTCCGACCCATGGATTGTCGTTCGTTCCGCCGCCGCCGATCATGACATACTTTCCTTGTGGAGTTAGGACCGAACGGCATTCCGACAGGCTGTGGTTTGGGACGTTATCCACGATGACGTCAAACCGTTGACCGGTTTTGGCGAAATCCTCCTTAGTGTAGTCGATGACATGATCCGCACCGAGTGACTTCACCATCTCGACATTCCTCCCACTGCAAACGCCGGTGACTTCGGCTCCCATCGCCTTGGCAATCTGGACCGCGAAAGTGCCGACGCCGCCCGACGCTCCGTTAATCAGCACCTTCTGGCCGGACTGAATCTTTCCTTTGTCGCGAAGTGCCTGCAGGGCCGTAATGGCAGCGATATTAACTGAAGCCGCCTGCTCGTGGCTAAGGTTCGCGGGTTTTCGCGCGATCCCTCGATCCGGCCTGACACAAATGTATTCGGCAAAGGCCCCGCCCTTTCCGCCGAAGACGTCGTCGCCGGGCTTGAACTGGGTCACGTTCTTCCCTACCGCTTCTACAGTCCCGGCGTAATCGACCCCGAGACGGGTATCCTTCGGTTTGCGTAATCCGACCCCAAGTCGCATGATTTTAGGTGTGCCCTCGATGAAATGCCAGTCGTATGGATTAATCGAAACGGCTTTAACCCTAACCAGCATCTGGTCGTCAGTCGGAACCGGCTTTTTAATGTCCGTGTACTTGAGGTTTGCCAGCCCGTATTCGCAGTAGACAAAGGCCTTCATGTTATCGCCCTGGCCGGCGGTGAGGCGGTCGCAGTCATTAGTCGAGGTCCAGTAGGAAAACTGGAACCAGGTCACGAGGACCAGAAGAAGCGTTAGAAAGCCCCATTTTAAGACGCGTTTTAGTTTCATAGTGGTTAGGTCGAACGTGAACTGGCCTTTAGTCGATAGTGATAACAACCTTGCCGCGGGCGTGGCCGTCCTCGAGGTAACGGAGAGCTTCCGCGGTTTTGCTCATTGGATACTGGCGGTCGATAACGGGAGTCACTTTGCCTTCTGCCATCAGATCGCGCAGAACGATCAGGTCTGCTTTAAGAAGCTTACCGATGAAGAATTTGAACTTATGGGGGATAAACGGCGACACAAAGAAGGCTTTCAAGTTACCGGCGAGACGCGGCCACTGGCCTTCATGCTTTCCAGCGCTGCCCATTCCGGCGAGGACACAAAGGCCATTAGGCGTCAGGACGCGGCGCCGTTCGGCAATGGAATGGTTCCCGACGTTGTCGAAAATAACATCGTAGCGCTGCTCGCCCTGCGTGAAATCCTCTCTGGCATAGTCAATCACGTGTTCGGCGCCGATCGATCGCGCCTGTTCGAGGTTTCGCGGACTACACACCGCGGTTACCTCGGCACCAAGCGCCTTTGCGATCTGCACGGCGAACGTACCTACTCCCCCGGAGGCGCCGTTGACGAGCACCTTTTGTCCGGGCTGAATGTTCCCCTGGTCGCGCAAGCCCTGTAGGGCGGTGAGCCCGGCCACGGCAACGGAACCAGCCTGTTCGAACGTGATGTTGTCGGGCTTGATAACAAACGTCTTTTCGGAAGCGCAGACATATTCGGCGATCGATCCATTGGCGGCGCCGAAGACTTCATCGCCTGGCTTGAATTCGGTGACGTTTTTGCCCACGGCTTCCACGGTCCCCGCGCAATCGATGCCGAACCGCGTATCCTTGGGCTTCCGCATCCCGGAAAAGGGGCGCGCCAGAACGAATCCGCGGAGCAAGTGCCCGTCGGCTGCGTTCAGGGAAGCGGCCCGAACCTTGACCAGGACCTGGTTGTCCATGGGAACCGGCTTCTCAACTTCCCGCAGCGTCAGGGAACCATATTCGCACTTACGAATAGCTTTCATAGGATGAACAAGAGCGACCGCGCTGGACTCGCAGTCATTGGTTGATTGCCAGTAAGCGACAAAAAGGTAGAGCCCGCCTAACACCCCCACGACGAGGATGATTAGGCCTGTCCATTTTAGGATCCGCTTAACGAGCTTCATTCGATCGTAATGGCGATCTTCCCGCTGGCGTGACCGGTTTCGAGGTATTTGTAGGCAGCCGCAGTTTCAGTAAGTGGATAGGTTTTCGTGAGTGCGGGCGCGATCTTTCCGCTTTCCGTCATATCGCGTAAAACGCCGAGGTCCTTTTTGCTTATGTCGACGCCAAAGCTGGCAAACTTCTCCTTATAGAATTTCGAACGAAGAGAAGCGGTGAGCCCGCCAATAAAATGCGACAAGGTCTCCTTGTGCATTCCTGAGCCGCCGATTCCGGCCAGCACGCAGGTGCCGCCGGGCTTGAGGACGCGGCGGCGCTCCGAAAACGAATGGTTGCCGATGAGATCGTAGATTACGTCGTACCGTTGATCTCCTTTGGTGTAGTCCTCTTTCGTATAGTCGATCACGCGATCAGCGCCGAGTGCCTTTACCATCTCGACATTTTTCCCGCTACAGACGCCGGTGACTTCGGCGCCCATTGATTTGGCGATCTGGACGGCGAAGGTGCCGACGCCCCCGGAGGCACCGTTGATCAGGACCTTTTGCCCTGCGGTTACGCGTCCTGTATCGCGAAGCCCCTGTAACGAAACCAGCGCAGTAGGAATCGACGCGGCTTGCTCGAAGTTGACGTTAGCCGGCTTTGTAACCACGGCTCCCCGGTCCGCCCTGATGCAGATGTATTCGGCAAGGCAGCCCGCCCTTACTCCGAAGACTTCATCGCCCGGCTTGAACTCAGTTACGTTCGTGCCGATGGCTTCGACCGTCCCGGCGAAGTCGGACCCTGGGATGGTATTTTTCGGCTTACGAAGTCCGAAGAGGAGCCTGCCGGGCACGCTGCCTCCCAGCATTCCACCGTCGAAAAATCTGAGGGAAACGGCGCGAACTCGGACGAGAATCTGGTTTTCGTTCGGGACCGGCTTTGCGACCTGTGCGAGCTTCAGCACCTGATCGGCTGGACCATAGTCGCAATACTTGATCGCCTTCATCCGCTCCGCACCAACAGGTATGCTGCGGCCGCAGTCATTCGTCGAGGTCCAGTAGGCGAACTGGGACCATCCAACGAGGAGCATCAGAAGCGCGAGCACGGTCCACTTGAAGATTCGCTTCAGCTTCATAAGGCGCACTGCGCTTCAAACTCCCTGGTGGCGCGGGCCTGCGCTTTCCAGCGTTCAACATTCACGCCAAAGACAAGGAGCCACAATCCTAGGAACAGTTCTCCAGCGCCAAGAAAGAGATTGTAGGGGTAAAGATAGTTCGCGAGCGGCGGCCAGAGATACGTGGCATAGCCTACACCTGCCATCGCCAACAAAACGCCTAAGATGCGGGGAAGAAACGTCGACTTGTAGATGGCGTAGCCTCCCAGGATGCAGCAGAGCCCGAAGAACGCCAGGTAGAGGTTGGAGGCCTGCCCATTCCATTTGAAACAGATGAGCGCGAGGGATTGCAACTGGTCCGCGTTTAACCCGGCATAAGCCTTCCCGCCTTTCAACAGAACCAGGACAGGGAGTTCGAAGAGAATGCTGCCGGCCTGCAGAGCAACCGCCATAAGTCCGAAGAAGGCCATGAGCAAACTAACGATCCGGCCCACAGGCCTGAACAAAACATAATTGAGAGCCGTCCGCGCAACATTGAACGCGACGGCTAGGACGCTAAGTGCGAGTCCCAAGTAGAACAACGACTCGCTTCCCAGAATATTGGCCGCGGTGGCCGCGGCGTCCGTGGAGATAACGAGCCTGTCTGGAATCCGCATCTGACCCCACACATGCGCCTGGCCTTCGAGGGCAGCTAGGATAAAAATCGTTCTCGCCAAAAGGCGCGGCGATATTTCTCGATTATTTCTCATCACGTTATTGTCTCTAAGTCACGCAGCGGCGGGAACGGGGATCGCATGCCGGGTTGGTTGATCTTTCGCGCCCCAGATCAGCATCCAAAGAAACGCCAGCTCCCCGATTCCAAGAATCACCGCGAGATCGGCTATACCGTGAGCCGATGGTGGCAGAAAAAGGGACACAGAGGAGCTGACCACGTACCCGAAGCCCGCCACGATTGTGGCGATGCCGACAAAGCGGGGGATAAAGCCGGATCGCATAACGGCGATGCCGAAAGGAAAGAGCCACAGGCCCCAGAAAATTTGGGCCAGCACAATTCCCTGATTGTGCAGGCGGAAGAAGAACAGCACGAAGGCATCCAGCTGAGCCTTATCGAAGACGGTGGAGAGAAAGGCCGGGCCACGGGCGAAGGTAAGGGCAGCAAGATCATTCAACACGTTGAGGTAGGAGATAGGGACCGAGATCAGGAACAGCACCATCATGGCCATGGCGTGCTTCTGACTGACCGCCTTAAACAGGTGGTAGAAAGCGAACATCGCGAAAATTACCACCGTCGCGGAGTAAAGTTCGACGGCAATTCCTGCCCGGAGCAGAGCCTCGGAATTCCGAATATTGTCGGCCGTAGCTGCGGCGTCGCCTCGGACGACGAGCTTGCTTGGAACATACAGAAGGGCAAAGGGCGCAGGTACGGCGCTGAGGAAATATAAGAGAGCGGCGAACCGGGATTGTTTTTTTAGCTTGTTCATCGATCGGTTGATGCCGAAGCGGGTTCAAAACTGGAACCGGATCTTAACCCCTTGAACAGAAGCCAAAAGCTCAGGATCACCTCGAACAGGGCCATGGGAGAATCGAACCAGTACGGATTGACTGGCTTGGCGAAGGCCGGGAACAGGAGATAGACGAAAGCGCAGATAACACACCAGCCCGAGGAGATAATTCCGAACCAGGAAAGCGATCGGGGGATGTAGTTCGACTTAAGCCATAGGTAACCGCAAATGGTTAAGGCGAGCGAGAAGAAAGGGAGACCCACATAATAATCATCGAAGGTGCCGGCGATGGTAACCCTGGCGAGGGCCTGCAAACGATCGGGCTCAAAGGCCTGGAGGTAGCTGCTATGGCCTAGAAGTCGGAGGGCAACAAGCATCTGAAGTGACCCGAACAGCCATAAAATAGCAAAGACAAAACGACAGAGTGCGCTGGCCAGGGCCAGGCCTCGATTTACCGGTTTAAGGACCACGTAGAGCGCGGAGACAAGAACCAAGTTATTTAAGCTATAAGCCAGAAAGCAGACAATCGTCAGGCGAAACGCGCGCTCGTGAGCGAGGATGTTCTGTGCGGTCTCCGTCGCCTTTCCGGGAACGATGAGTGGATTAAGGAGGACATAGTTTCCAAAGACAACGATCGCGATCGCCAGCAAAGCCGTAACTCCGGCGACCTGGGCTGCGCGTCGTTGCTCGTTGGTGACTATTAACGTGGTCATGACCTTACTCCGCCCGAAGCGCTTCGATGGGATTAATGCGTGCGGCCCGCCTTGCCGGTAACCAGGAAGCGATGAGAGCTATGCCCAGGAGAAGAAGAGCCGGCGGAGCCATAGCCAAAGGATTGCTGAAATGCATACCCGGGTTGCTTGCGGCGAGAAGACGTGTTAACCCTAACGAGCCAACCAGACCGAGAGCTAGCCCAATGGTGGCCAGTTTCCCACCGGACGTTAACACAAGCCGTGTGATATCTTTGCTGCACGCCCCGAGCGCAAAACGGATCGCGAACTCGCCGGTGCGTTGAGTCATCGTCCGTGCGATCACGCCATAGATGCCGAGGGACGCCAAACCGACCCCAAGCACGGCGAACGAAGTGAGCATATCCCGCAGAATGGCCGTCTGTGCGTTGGCGCGCTCGATCGTCACGTCCGCCGCCTGGAGCTGACGAACAGGCAAATCCTGATCGAGCTGAGTCATAATGTTGCGGATTGGAACCACGAATGAAGAAGGAGCTGCTCCGGCCGTGCGGACCGCGATTTCGTTATAGGGGCGGGGGTCCTGGGACATGGGTTGATAAAGCTGCAATGTGACCGGCCCCGGATCCGGCTGAACCGATTTCACGTCGGCGGCGATGCCGACAATTTCTCCCCACTGGGGATTGTCAGTTCCGGTTTGAGCCAGCCGATGTCCGATTGGATTTTCGTTCCCGAATAGGGCCGTCGCTGTGGGCTGGCTGATAATGAACACCTTGGCCGACCCGAAAGCGTCTTGTTCCGTGAAGGCACGCCCCGCAAGGATACGAGTTTGGTAGGTGTCAAAGTAGGAGGGGGTAATACTATTGACGACTGCAGCCGGCTCCTGGCCCGGCTGAGGAAGATCGCGACCTTCGATAATGTATTTGCGAACATCCCCCCAATTAAAGAAGGGCGTGAACGAGGAGATCGCGACGGACGCTACTCCAGGCAAAGCTTGGAGACGTTCCAGAGTAAGCCGGTGGAAGGTGTTAATCTTATCGCTCTCGCCATAGCTGGCGGATGGAAGCACAACTGTTCCCGTGACGAGGCGGGCCGATTCCCATCCGCTTCGCGAGTTATTTAGTTCGTTGAAGGCGCGGATATAAAGCGCGGCGCCGGCTAATAAGACCATGGCCAGGGCGAACTGCGCAATTATAAGCCCGTGGCGAAAGCGTTGATGACCGCGGCCTCCGGTCATACCACGCGCGCCACTCTTGAGGGTGTCGTTGACGTTAAGTCGCAGAGCGAAAAGTGCCGGAGCCAGTCCAAACGCGACCGCGGTTATGCCGGCAGCTGCAAAGGCCCACGCGAAGACATGCCAATCGAAGGAGAACGTAAAGCGTTCGCCGTTGTCGGACAGGGTTCGCGACGAAATCCAGTCAGCGCCCCAGCGGGCAACGACGATCGAACAGACGCCGCCGGCCACGGCGAGGAGCAACGATTCGTTAATCAGCGGCCGCAGCAATTGAAAGCGCGAGGCACCGAGCGCGCCGCGGACAGCGAATTCCCGCGCGCGCGCCATCGTTCGTGCAAGCAGAAGATTTGCGAGGTTGGAGCAGGCGATGAGAAGGACAAGAGTGGAAAGACCAATCAGGAGAGTGAGAAGGGCGATGGCATTTTTAGGGAAGGCCGTTCCATCGAGAGCCAGGGGGTGCCAAACCGCTCCGGCGTTCACTTCCGGAAAATCTTTCGCCAGGCGCGCACCGAAGTTAACGATGAAACCGGTTGCGTCCGCCTCCGACATTCCATCATGCCGGCGACCGAGCAGCCGAAGGAACACCGACCGCCGGTCCGATGATTTCTGTTGGTCCAAGGCAAGAGGCCGAAAGAAATCGAACGCGCCCAGGTGGCGCCAGTCGTTGAACCAGGCGGGTAGAACGCCGACGACTTCATGCGGTTGTCCGTCGATACGGATCATGCGGCCGATGATGTCGCGAGCCGAACCGAAGCGTTGCTGCCAGCAGCGCTGACTCAGGATAACTACGTGGTCGCTTCCGGCGACGTCTTCTCTGGGCAGAAAATTACGGCCGAGTTGCGGTTGGACATTGAGGACGGAAAGAAGGTTCGCGGTTATACGGAGGGCACGGACTACCTCGGCAGGCTGGCCGGGTTCCGATAGGCTCGTGTCACCAAGGGCGTAAGCACCTATGTCGCCGTACGTCTGCATCTCACGACGAAGGTCTAGATAATCCGCGGCCGAGACGCGACCTGTCGGATTTTGTGGAGTAACGCGATCCAACCGCTGGAGCTGCTCGCTTTTAGGGTAAGGCAGTGGCTTAAGCAGCACAGTATTGACGATGCTGAACATGGCGGTGTTCGCACCGATGCCGAGACCAAGAGTGATGATCGCGAGAAAGCTAAATCCCGGGCTGCGGAAGAGCGAGCGAAAGGCAAATCCCATGTTGGAGGACATGTCGTCAGGGCTTGTTTACTTGACCGCGTGGTAATCGCTGTAAGTGGCAACGGTATGGGCGCTGCCCTCCTGGCCCATACCGGACCCCATCAGGTCGGCTGTGTGTTCCGCGAGCAGCGGCTTGCCTTCTGGCCCCATTCGGTAACGGGCGTTCGATTCGTAACGGTCCAGTTTCATGATGAGTTTCAATCGCATAGGCTTGACGGTGAGGTGGACGTGCTCCGCGAACGCGGTGCCATTAGCCTCGGTTACGCTGACATCGGCACTCGTGTTCGATGAGACGTCGGAATCCATGACAATCGCGGAATCCTTAGGAAGAGAATTGAAATGAAAAACCGTTCGGCCCCGCGAATCCGTCGAGGCGGTTGGCGCTGTGCCGAAGTATTTAGCAAGCCGATGATAGCCGGGGACAGGCCGTTTCGCTGAGGCCTTTCTGTATTCATTCAAGGCGTCCGCTGAAGGCGCGGCACCGTCGACTGATACAAGTGTCCAACGGCCGTCGCCTGATTTGGTGGGATCGAACTTTTCGATGTTGACGTGCTTCTCGGTCTTACCGTTCGAAGTCTGTTCGGTCTTGACGGTCCGAGTAAAAGCGTAGTCGTCGGGACTCACGTTTTGGGCCTGGCTTAGGATGCGCTGCTTGAGTTCGTTTGCTTTGTCCTCGCCGCGACTGGCGGAGGGACAGGCAAACAGGACGGCACCTGTGAGGATAGCTACCTTGGCAAGGGTGATGACGATTTCTTTGTTCATGTTATGTGATGTGCAGCTGGGGTTAGAGAGGTCCGCGGTAACGGCGTAACTGGATCGCGCCGATGACGAAGGCAGCGGCGATGACAAGCCCGATCCAAAGACCGGGACTGCTGAGGAATTTAACTGGATCGAGCTGGGTGAGCCGATCGACGATCGGGACATGCGCGTCTTTCGGATAGCGCATGACGACGAACGCCTCCTCGAAATTGCCCGTGACGCGCTGCGCCACGATGCGAGCGAGGTACCCGGTGCCGAAGACAATTTTCTCGATGGCACATACGGCGAGCCAGGGCAGGACCGCCCAAAGGAAGGTCGCGCGCCGCGCGTAGGCGCCAACCAAAAGCATCCATCCGTATAATGGCGCTGCCCACAAGGCTGAGGTGATCAGGCCGTAGAAGAGGATGACCGACAATCGGAAGATCGGCAGGAGCCTCCACGTCGTCCCGGCGAGGCCGCTGGGAGCGAGCGCGACGCTGGTGATGAGTAACATCATCAGTTGCGTTAACTCAACGATCACGAAGGTGAGCAGCGGTATAATCACGAGCGGCACAAGCGCCTTCGAGAGGACGGTTGTACGATCGGAAACGGGCATCGATTTCCAGAAAAGAATGCTGCGATCGCGGCGTTCACCATGGAGCGCATCCAGCGTGTAAAAGACCGCGACGATAAATGCCGTGAACATGATCATGACGGCGGCGATGTCGTAAGGCGCCTCGATCGCGGCGCGTTGACGCATATCCTCGAGTAACAACGCGGTTCGTCTCAGTTGCGGCAGGCGATACGCGGTAACCAGGCACCCAAGAAGCACGACACCGGCTGCTACTAGCGGCGCCACGTAGATCGAAGGATTATCCCATAGCTCGCGACGCACCGACCAATAGAACGGCCTTGTCGGCCTGTTGTTGCCGCGATCGGCGATTCCGCCCGCTGTCTCCGTTTGCGCATTCATTGTCCGACCTCCGACTGCTGACTTCCGGCTTCGGACTTTTTTTCGCCCATCACCGCAACGAAGAGATCCGCGATGCCCGGCGTTCGCACTTCGCCGAACTCGCTGAGTTGCGTGCGATCGACGTTTTCAAAAAGCATGATGCTGCGCCCAAACATTTGCCGCATGTGAATGGGGCGGAGCGCCTGCGCTTCCGCGAGGTGATCCGGATGCACCATGACTTCTGCATAACGGGCTTCGAATTGGTCCATGCTGCACTCGAGCGCGATGCGCCCGTGATTGATGAACATGAGATCGGTCAGGACGTGCTGGATCTCTTCAACCTGGTGGGTCGTGATGACGATGGTCCGATTGCCATCGAAGTAGTCGTTGAGAAGCGAGTCGTAGAACTGCTTCCGGTAAAGGATATCGAGCCCAAGCGTCGGTTCATCGAGCACCAACAGCTTGGCGTCGATCGCCATGACGAGCGCGAGATGCAGCTGCGCCACCATGCCCTTCGATAACTGCCGGACTTTTCGGTCGCGTTTAATTTCTGTCCGCGCCAGGAAGCTTTCTGCTTTCGCACGATCGAACCGGGGATGGACGCCCCCGACATAGTCGAGTGCCTGCGAAACCCGCATCCATCGCGGCAGCACCGCGACATCCGCGATGAAAGAAACATCGCGCATCAGCAGATCGCGCTCGACCCAGGGATCGCGCCCAAGGACGCGGAGCTCGCCCTCGAAATCGGTCAGACCGAGAATCGCATTGAGCGCGGTTGTTTTGCCGGCGCCGTTGGGCCCGATCAATCCGAGAATGCGGCCTTCCTCGACTCGCAGGTTGATTCCGTCGAGCGCCGTCGTCGTTTTGAATGTCTTACGAAGACCTTGTGCTTCTATGCAGGCCATGGTTCTACCGCGCCTCCTTTGCTTTCTTCGATCGCGCCGGTTGCGCCGCCGCTTCGAGTTCTTTTTGCGTAACCCCGAGCCGTTCGATGGTGGCGGCGATGCGGGGCCATTCTTCGCTGAGAAATTTTTCGCGTTCGCGTTTTAACAACTGTTCGCGCGCGCCTGCCTTAACGAACATTCCCAGCCCTCGCCGTGTCTCGACCAACTCGTCGTCGACAAGCTCCTGGTAGGCCTTGAGGACGGTGAGCGGGTTGACCCGATATTCCGCCGCGACATTGCGGACTGACGGCAGCGGATCGCCCTCCTTAAGGACGCCGTCGAGGATCATATGGACGGCGCCGTCCCGGAGTTGGCGATAAATGGGCTGACTATCGTTCCATTCACGACTCATCGTGTGACCTGAAAAATTTTGGCTGAGGCGACAGCGCGGTGTGAGCCGCCGGATTTGAGAGACGAGGGTGGGACCAGCCCGGCGACGACGACGCCGTTGGTCGAGCACGGGTGGTTCTGGTCTCCGTCCTTCATTAGTGATGTAGTTGACTACAACACCAATTCACAGGCAAGCTTTTTTTTAATTATTTTTTCCAACTCCGAATCGGCCCAAAAACCAACTCGACTTCGGTTCGCCCGACCTTGATTCTGCGGGCTTGGAAACTGGAGAAAAGGAAACGCGCCCGCCCCGACGGGTATTTGCCACCGGATCGAAGATCGTATGCGCGGCTGCATTGGCGACTGCAGCGCTCTGTTCGGTCCTCCACTCCGCGACCGGGTCCGGCGCAGAGGGAAAACGAGCGTTCGTGCTGGGCGATGAAGATTATTTTCACCGCTGGTCGCAGAACGATCAGCACGAGTTCACGCCGGAAGGGCAGGACGATTTGGAGAAGTGGACCGACATGGTGACGATCAACATTTACCAGGACGCTCACGACGGCGATGGGTTGGCTGCCAAGGCGAACGCCGTCCTGGCGAACTACAAAAACGCCCAGGCCAAAATCCTGAAGACCGATTCGCGGCCGCGAACGGCCGATCGGCCGGCGGAACATCTAATTGTAGCGGTGTTTGGCCGGCCAGACTTTGTTGAGGTTGCCTTCGCCCGTCTCGAGCTCAGCGAAGACGTAGGTTGTTCCGTCGTGTATTCCCATCGGATCTATGGCGAAAACAGCGGAGAAGAAATGAGGGCTTGGTTAAAGGAGAACGGGCCGGACGTGGAAAAGGGGCTGATGGAATGGGCAGGCTCACCGGCGTCCATCGTGAAAGAGATCCGGCCCACGGGCCGGTAGCGGCGGCGAGCCCGGAGGGCGGACGGTCGAGGGTGGCCTAAGGTCGTACTCTGGCAGCAGCGAATTTTCTTTTCGTGGTCGCGCCGAATTGCTAGAACTGTGTTCGGCGTAGAAAGGCGCTTCTGGGATATGAAAACGATCGCAACACTTGGAGTGGTGGCAACGATAGGACTGGCTCTTGTTCAACCGGTAGAGGCGCGGCACGGAGGGGGAGGCGGCTCCTTTGGGTCGGGCGCGCATTTTTCAGGCGGGGGCCGGAGTTATGGAGGAGGGGGCCGGAGTTACGGAGGCGGCGCGAGCAGAGGCTACGGGTACGGTCCAAGCCGTAGTTACTATGGGAACGGCCCTGCCCGTTTCTCTTCCGGCGCGACTTACCACAATCGCAATGGGGGCACGATGGGTCCCCGGTATTCCGGCGGGACGCGCTTTCGGAATCCGAACTATTCGAACGGCCGCTTCAACGGCAACGGAAGGACAGCCTACAATTCGGCTACCTTAAATCGGTCTGGCTTTAATTCGGCGCGGAACGGCGCCGGTCGCGGAGCTGGGCTCAATCAGCAGCGAGTCGTCGCGCGTCACAGCGCGGATTGGAATCGGCACTGGGACCGTGGGCACGATCATTACTGGCACGGGCACCGTTGCCATTTTCATAATGGCTCCTGGTTCGTTTACGCCCCCCTCTTCTGGTATCCATACTACGGTTACGGTTATGGGTACGACTATTACCCGTATGAGAACTACTACAGCGGCCAATACTACGATGACGGTTCTTACAGCGACACCCAGGCGCCTGACCCGTATTCAAAGAGCACCCCGGCGGCCGACGCCCAATATGAAGGCGACTCGCGCATAAGCGACATCCAGAGCGCGCTCGCCCGCGAAGGCTATTACGACGGCGCAATCGACGGGCAAATGGGGGCGGCTACCCGGCGGGCCTTACGGCGGTATCAGGCCAATCATGGCCTCGAAGCCACGGGCACTATTAACCATGCGGTCATTGAGGCGCTGCAACTGCGCCAGGCGAGAGAGTAGAAATCAGAGGTTCCGCCTTCGCCGAGGCTACGGCGCGGCGGGCGGAGGTCGGGCCGTCCACGCGTGCTGATTGCGAAAGCGCGTGAGGGAGCGAAATTGCTTTCTCATGTCGTTTGCACAGGTCCTCGACAATTTACCGCTGCGAAAATCGGCGTTGCTCCAGCGATTCGAATGGCTGATCGCGCCGAAATCTGACGGTGAGCTGGAAGGGTTGGGACAGGAAGCGCACGCCCTGACCCTGAGGAATTTTGGACGAACAATGCGCCTTTTCGCGCCGCTTTATCTGTCGAACGAATGTATCAACAACTGCCGTTACTGCGGGTTCTCGCGGGATAATCCAATCCTGCGCGTGACGCTGAGCGTCGAGCAGGTCGTGGCCGAAGCGCGGCACCTGGCGCGAGAAGGATTTCGCCACGTCCTCCTGGTTGCCGGCGAACATCCAAAGTTTGTGAGTCAGAATTACCTGGCTGATTGCGTTCGCGTGCTCGCGCCGGAATTTTCTTCGATCTCCATCGAAGTCGGACCGATGGAAACGGCCGATTATGTTCCGATCGTAGCCGCCGCGGCTGAGGGACTCGTGGTCTACCAGGAAACGTATAATCGCGAGACCTACGCCGAACTTCACACCGCGGGTCCGAAACGGGATTTTAACTGGCGTCTCGATTGCGCGGAGCGCGGCTATGCGGCGGGATTTCGCCGGCTCGGAATCGGCGCATTGTTTGGACTCTGCCGTTGGCAGGAGGAAGCCGTAAATCTTGCAGCCCATGTCGAGTATCTGGTGAAGCATTGCTGGCAGGCGCAAATCACTGTCAGCCTGCCGCGCTTGCGGCCGGCGGCGGGCGAATTTCATCCGCCTTTCACGATGAACGATCGCGAGTTGGCGCAGTTGATCTGCGCATTTCGGATCTGCTTCCCGGAAATCGGGATTGTCCTGAGCACGCGCGAGCGCGGGCCACTTCGCGATGCCCTCGTGCCGCTGGGCGTGACCATGATGAGTGCTGGCAGCCATACGGAACCGGGCGGTTACACTGGCCAGGGTGGTGGCGAACTGCATCGTACGGTCCGCGGCCGCATCGTTGCGCCCGAACACGAGAAGGGGGAAGACATGGTCGCGACCGGGCAATTTGAGATTAGCGATGAGCGGTCCGCGGGGGAAGTTGCTGCGGCCTTGCAGCGGCGGGGAATCGAAGCAGTCTGGAAGGACTGGGATGCAGCGCTGGTGACGCGATGAAGATCTGGGTGAACGGGGAAGCGGCCGAGATCACCGGCCTAACGAATGTGGCTGAGCTCGCCGCCAAGTATGGCCTGGAGCCGAGGACCGTCTTGATCGAGCATAATCTGACCGCGTTGCATCAGCGCGAATGGACGGAGCGTCAGCTCAACGATGGCGATCGCGTCGAGTTTGTTCGCGTCGTGGCAGGGGGGTAGACGGAGGTGGCTCTTTAGCGCGCCTTTACCACCACACGCATTCCATCCTTTTGGATAACCGTGATCGGCGTTTCGGCGGAAACGAATTCGCCCTCGGTTACGACATCGACGACGTGATCGGCGAAACGAGCTTTGCCGCTGGGCCGCAACATCGTTTGGGCCATGCCCTCCATGCCGGGCACGAGATCGAGCGAGGTGGCGAATTCCCGCGGAATACCGGCAAGCGAAGGACCGGGAGGATTAGTCGTCATTAAAGCGAAACGCCGATAGAGATTCGTTTTCGGGAGAAAACGCGCCAGCACCATGATGACCGCAACCGCGGCGAGAAGCGTGATAAAAAGATTACGCAACGGCGTCGCGAGCATGTCACCGGTCGGAAAAATCGTTTCGCCGGGATAACGATCGATCATGGCCCAGAGGAGCGAAGCGAGCATCAGGAAAACGCCAACGACCCCGAAGATGATCGTCGAATGGGCGAAGAAGAGGATTTCAACGAGGACGAAGACGACGCCGACGACGAAGAGAGCGACGACTTCCCACCCGGCGAGCCCTGCGAGATAATGCCCGGCAAAAAAGAGCGCGAAACAAATCGCGGCGATGATCCCCGGCATGCTGACACCCGGCATCTTGAATTCAAGATAGGCGCAGATAATTCCAAGCATCAGCAAGAGCGGCGCGAGCGCTGTGACCCAAAATGCGAGGCGCTCGAAACCGCTCGGCTCCAGCGCGACGACGTTTCCGATGACGCCGGCTTTTTTGACAAGGTCAGCGACCGAATCGGCGATGCCGTCTGCCAAAAGGGGTTTGCCGTTGACCTGTTGCGTCGCTTCCTGCGCGTTGAGAGTCAGGAGCGTGCCCTTTGCGTGGACGACGCGGTCGCCGACTTTCACTTCCTTTTCCTTGTCCATGAACGCTTCGCCAATGTCGGGGTTGTGGCCGTTGCGGGTCGCAGAGCTGCGGACCAGGGCCGACCAATACGAAAGCGTTTTGTCTTTCTCCGTCGTTGGCAGATCCGCGCCGGTCGAAAGAACCGGGGCCGCCGCTCCAATGGCGCTGACTGGCGACATATAAATATGCCGGGTCGCGAGGGCGATAAGCGAACCGGCTGAACCCGCGTTCGTGTTGATAAAGGTGTAAGTCGGGAGCGCGGTGCGGTTGAGTACCTCGATGATGTCGGACGCCGAATCGAGCCGGCCGCCGTACGTGTTCATCTCGATGATAATCGCGGCCGCACTGGCGTTCTCCGCCGCCTTGATCGCGCGGCGCAAAAACAAATGCATAGACGGCGAAACCTCGCCGTTCAACGGCATGACTACGGTGTCGCCTTTCCGAATTACGTCGCGGGCTGCGGCGCGATCGATCGCAATTGCCAGGAGCGCGGCGAAGAACAGGAGCCGGAACAAATTTCTCATCAAAGGGACGCTTCTCGCTTAATTTGAATCGCTCGCCCAAGCAACACGAGCGAAAAGTAAAAGACCATGGGAACGATCCCTTCACAGACCATCGAGCAGATCGCCGCGGCGAACGATATCGTGGAAGTGATCGGCACTTATTTCCCGCTCAAGCGTGCGGGCTCGACCTTCAAGGCGCTCTGTCCATTCCACCAGGAAAAGAGCCCGTCTTTCACGGTGAGTCCTTCGCGCCAGACTTTTCATTGCTTCGGCTGCGGCGCCGGCGGGAGCGTTTTTCGGTTCGTGATGGATTACGAGCACTTGGAATTTCCGGCCGCGGTGAAAAAATTGGCCCAGCGGGTTGGGATTCCGGTGATCGAAGAACGGGGCGTCACCGCCGGCGAAGAAGATCGGCAACACGAAACGCGGCAGGCACTCCTTCAATTGCACGGGGAAGCCGCGGAATGGTTTCACGACAACCTGGTTAAGACCAAGGGTGGCGCGCCGGCGCGGGATTACCTGAAAGGACGCGGAATTGACCGGCGGATCGCGAAAGACTGGCAGATCGGTTTCGCGCCGGAAAGCTGGGACGCGTTTTTGAAGTGGGCGCGGGACCGCGGTTATCAGCAGCGCCTGCTCATCGAAAGCGGACTGGTCACGCGGCGCGATGAAACTGCCGGCGAAGACAAAGTTTACGACCGGTTTCGGAACCGGATCATGTTCCCGATTCACAACGACGTCGGCGAAGTGATCGCATTCAGCGGCCGGATCCTGGACAAGGAGGCCGAGACCGCGAAGTACGTGAACTCGCCGGAGACCCCGCTTTTCCGCAAGGGGCGCGTTCTCTTCGGGCTTCACAAAACGAAGCGCGGCCTGATCGAAGCGGACTGCGCGATTGTCTGTGAAGGGCAGCTCGATTTGATCACGCTGTTTGAAGCGGGAATCACGAACGTGGTCGCGCCGCAGGGGACGGCGTTCACGGAAAGCCAGGCGCGGATCCTGAAGCGGTTTGTCAGTGAAGTCGTCCTTTGTTTCGATGCAGACGCAGCCGGGCAAAAGGCAGCGGAGCGATCGCTCGACGCCTTGCTTCAGAACAATCTGATTGTGCGGGTCGCGGAAATTCCGGCGGGCGAAGATCCGGATTCGATGGTGCGGAAACATGGGAGGGAGGAATTTGAAAAGCTCGTCTCGAGCGCTCGCGACTTTTTCGATTGGTGGATAGAGCGCGAAGCGGCCGCAACGGATCTCGATTCCCTCGGTGCGAAAATGCAGGTGGCACAAAAGCTCGCCGAGACGATCGGTCGGGTCCAGGACCCGTTAATGCGCGGTGAAGTGGCGAATCGTGCCAGCGCGCGGATTGGAGTGCCGCGCGGGGATTTTGACCGGCTCCTGGCGAAGCCGAGTCGCGAGCGCTTTTCGATTGATGACGACAATTCCCGGCCCGCCGAGCGGGTGCCGCCGCCGCGCCACGACATCGCGATGCTTTGCCTGCTCGCTTTGCGGCACGACGAAGCACGAGCGTTCCTTCTCGCGCAGGACTGGCGCGAGGTGCTTTCGCACACCCCCGATGCGGGGATGCTGGCCCGAATCCTCGAAAGCGATTTCCGGCCCGACGACCCCGCGTCGCTAAATGCATTTATGGCAAAACTCTCGCCAGGAGAAGAAGCGCTGGTTTCATCCTGGCTTCTCCAGAAAGCGCCGCCGAACGGTTTGGAAGTGGCCGAAGGATTCTGGAACGGCCTTCGCCAGGCGGTTTTGCGTCGTCAACTCCAGATCGCGGAGGGACGGATGAAGCTTCCCCGGCTCACAACCGGCGAGGCGGTCACTTTGCAGAAACAAATTCTTGACCTTACGGAGCAACTCCGCGACCTTTCCGCCGCGTTTTCGTCTGCCCGCGTGCTCGACTCCTGAAACTGTCGCTGAGGGGGCAGCAGGTCGAACGTAAGCCGGCCTCGGAAACAGCAAGATTTCAAGAGCACAACTCCTTGGCAACTCATCCGAAAAAACGGGCGCGCACCGCAACCCGGCCTTCCCCGAAGAAGCCGGCCAAGGCCAAGCGAGTTCAGCGATCACCAGCCAAGGCGAAGAAAGCCGCCAGGACGGTGAAGAAATCATCCCCTTCGCGAAGTGCGAAAGCCGCGCATTCGAAAAAGCCACACGAGCGTTCCTCGCCTCCGCCGAAACAGGCGAACGGCGCGGAAGATCCAGACGCCGAGGAGATGTTGCCACCAACTGCAGGCGGCGACGTTCAAACTCGGATTCGCGAGCTGATCAAGCTGGCGAAAGAGCAGGGCTACCTCACTTTTGACGATCTCAACGAGGCGCTCCCGCCCGACATTAGCGACGCGGACGAGCTCGACGCAATCCTGACCCGGCTCCGACGGATGGAGATCGACATCATCGAAGCGTCCGAGGTCGATCGGTACAAGGACGGAAAAAAAGAAAGCGACGACGAGGAGGAAGAAAAGCCGGAGCCCAAGCTCGATATCCTCGACGACCCCGTTCGGATGTACCTCAAGCAAATGGGACAGGTCCCGCTCCTGACTCGCGAGCAGGAGGTCGAGATTTCCAAGCGGATCGAGGAAGCCGAGATCATGGTCCAGCGCCTGATTAACCGTTTTGGGTTCATTGCCCAGGCGCACCTCGACCTAGCCCAGAAACTATCCGAAGGCGGTGAGCGCTTCGATCGCGTGATCCTTGATAAGAAAATCGAGAGCCGCGAGCGCTACATGAAGATGCTGCCGCGCCTCTGCAAACAGGTGGAAAAGTTAAGCGCATCGATTCGCCAGCAATATGGCCAGATTTTGCACGGCTCAGGACGCCGCGATGCCCGGAAGGCGAAGGTATTCCAGAAGTCGGTCACGTCCTTGCAAAAGCTTTACCCGAAATTTTATTTCAAACAGAAGGTGACTGAGGAATTCGTGCACCTGGCGGACGAGCAATTCCAAGTCCTGACCCATTTACAGACCGAGATCAGCAAACATCCGAAGGACAATGGGGCTCGGTCGCCACTGGGCATCAAGACCCGTGACCTCGAGAGCTCGCTCTGGCTTTCCCTGGCAGAATACGCGGAGCAGTATCGCGCGCTGAAGAGTTGGCTGCACAAGGCGCTTCGCGCGAAAACGGAAATGGTCGAGGCCAACCTGCGTCTCGTCATTTCGATCGCCAAAAAATATACCAACCGCGGTCTCTCGTTCCTCGACCTGATCCAGGAAGGGAACATGGGGTTGATGAAGGCGGTCGAGAAATTCGAGTACCGCCGCGGTTACAAATTTTCGACTTACGCGACCTGGTGGATCCGCCAGGCGATCACCCGTTCCATTGCCGACCAGGCGCGGACGATCCGCATCCCGGTCCACATGATCGAGACGATCAACAAACTGATGCGGGTGCAGAAGCAACTCGTGCAGGAATACGGTCGGGAGCCCACTCCGGAAGAAGTGGCCGAGGAAATTTTGTTGCCGGTCGATCGTGTCCGGGCGGTGTTGAAAATGGCGCAGCAGCCGATTTCACTGCAATCACCGGTTGGCGAAAGCGAGGAAACAAACTTCGGCGATTTCATCGAGGACAAGGGTGCCGAAAATCCGAGCGACATGACGGCGATCGTGCTCCTGAAAGAGAAGATCAAGGATGTCCTGGAGACGCTGACCGACCGCGAGCGGCAGGTGCTTGAACAGCGGTTTGGCCTCGTCGATGGCTACAGCCGCACATTGGAAGAAGTCGGCCGGCAATTTCGGGTGACGCGCGAGCGGATCCGGCAAATCGAAGCGAAGGCGCTTCGTAAGATGCGACACCCGACCCGGATCCGGCAGCTGGAAGGTTTCCTCGAAGCAGCCGAGGCCTGATTCGATTCCCCGCAACTTTCTCTCGGGGCCGGAGTTCAATCACCGCTGATGAATCGCCATGACGACGAAAAACTCTGGGACCTGCTGGGCCACGGCCGTGAGCCGGAGATCTCGCCATTTTTTGCTCGAAACGTTTTGCGAAAGATTCGCGAAGCCCAGGGCGGAACGCCGGCGCGCCGATGGTTTAGCCTGCGTTGGCTAATGCCAGCGACCGGTCTGGCCGTCGCCGTGATCGCAGCCCTATTGCTCCGCGTTCAGGTCCCGACCCACACGAGCCCGAATCGCGCCGATCAGATTGTGATGAACGATACCGATGATCTGGATTTACTCGCTGACGTCGATGACCTGATGGCCGACGACGATAGTTCGCTCGACGACTCAATTCTGCTTTAAGTCCAATGGAGGGCCTGCGAGGCCCGGCGCTCGTAGCGTTCGAAGCAGCCGGCGTCGCAGACCACGGTCAAAACAGGTGCCGGCAAAAAAAAGGAGCTGGCCGGAATCTCCAGCCAGCTCGCTAATTAGTCACCGTCGTTTTTAATAGTACCGCGAGCGACTGTACGCGTAGGGGTACCGGTAATGATGAATGCGCCGATGGTGGTAATACCGGGGCCCCACCAC
>JBJMXC010000159.1:0-6927 GCA_045809825.1 Chthoniobacterales bacterium
AGCAGTCGAACCGGTTAGGACAAGAAGATGAGCGACACCTCCTGTCAGAATCCGTGGATCGAGCTCGCGCCCGGTATCCGGCGACGGACCGCCACTCACGGCGCGACAATGTATCAGATGATCGCAGAGCTAAAGGCTGGCAGCGTGATGCCGCCGCATCAGCATCCGCAGGAACAAATCATCCACATTCTTTCCGGCCGGATGAAAGTAAACGTCGGTGCGGACTCCCGGATCCTGGGCCCGGGTGATTCTCATTACCTGGCGAGCAACGTCCCGCATGGGGTCGAGACCCTCGAGGACACGCGCGTTCTCGATACATTCAGCCCGCCACGCGATGAGTACATCGCGCTCGATGAGCAGGCGAAAGCGCGTTGACCGCAATTTTCGTTCTGCGTCTGGATAAGCGCGCTATATTCAGGCGAAGCGCCGCCCGCCCCATTCTATGCTCTCGTTCATCGTCCCGGCTTATAACGAGGAACACGAATTACCACGCGCTCTCGCCTCGATTCGTCACGCCGCGGCCTCGCAGCAACCGTTTGAGATTATCGTGGTGGATGATGCGTCCACCGACGCGACCGCTGAAATTGCAAAAGCCGCAGCGGCCCGCCTCGTCTCCGTCCAGTTTCGCCAGATCGCCGCGGTCCGGAATGCCGGCGCCCAGGCCGCCCGGGGTGACATTCTCTTTTTTGTTGATGCCGATACCTGGATTTCGCCAGGCCACGTAGTCGACGCGCTGGCCGCGCTGGAAGCGGGTTGCGTCGGAGGCGGCGCGCGAGTCATCGCGGAAGGCGTCCCAATCTGGGGTCGCGTCTTCGTCCAGATCTTTTCCCTGTTTTATTTTACCCTCTCAAAGCTCGGGGCGGGCGCGTTCCTCTTTACGACGCGCGAAAATTTCCAGGCAATTGGCGGATTCGATGACGAGCTTTATGCGGGCGAGGAAATTTATTTCACGATGGCTTTGAAAAAATTGGGGCGCTTCGAATTGCTCCGGACTCCAATCGTGACCTCGGGCCGCAAGCTCCGGATGCACTCGGCAGGTTTCATCCTGAGGCGAAGCTTTGCCCTGATCCTCGGCGGGAAACGCGGAGTGCGCTCACGCCGGAAGCTCGATCTCTGGTATGATGGGAAACGTGAGACGAAAGTCCGCGGGCCGATCTCAGCCCGGGCGCCGGGGTAAGAGCGAGCGATGAACTGCCGGACCGCAGCGCTGGCCGCACTTTGGATCATGACAATGGAAATGATCCCAGCGGCCAGTGGGCGGGAACCGAATCAAACGCTTGAACGTTTCGTCGGGGAGGAGGGACGAGTTCGAGGGCGAGGCGCGCTTCGACGGAGCACTGAGGATGAGTCGGTAGCAGTTGCCAAATTAATTGAGAACATCAACGCGGCGGCACGAACGAACAAGGAACGAATGTTGAGCATTATCACCATCAACGTTGACGTGGCTGGCGTCACCCTCGAACAGCAGAAAGCGCAATACGGTTTCAGCTTAGGTGAGGTCTACGTCGCCCATTCTCTTGCCCAGGCCACGCGCAAAAAATTTGACGCCATCGCGAAGTTGAAGAAGTCAGGCGAGACCTGGGTGCAAATCGCGCGCGAACACAAGGTGACCCTGAAAGGCTCGCGGGAGCTGATCAGGCAAATGCAACAAAAGCAGTAGCCGCTGGGGACCGCACCGGCCTCGAGTTCCGAATCGATAGTGCTAAGGCGGAGGCCGGGGAACCGGCACTTGCGAAGCGCCATTCTTAACCTACAATACGGGCTCGTTTATGGCACAAAGCAGTGACACGATGGACATGAAGGAGTTCCAGCTCCACGAGAAGGACACAGGCAGCGCCGATGTGCAAATCGCGCTCCTGACTCGCCGGATCGGGCAGCTGACCGACCACCTCAAGAGCCACGCCAAAGACCATTCGTCGCGCCGCGGCCTCCTCAAAATGGTGGCGATGCGCCGGAGCTTGCTCGATTATTTGAGCAAGTCGGAGTCCGACAGGTATAAAAACCTGCTCGCGAAGCTCAACCTGCGGAAATAACCGCGGGCCCGTCTCTGGTTTCGTTCGTCCGTCCTGTGGGCTTTTGGCCTAACGAATTCGGTAATCAAAAGTAAACCGGCGCTCAGGCCGACGTTCCACTTTGATTAGAGGTTTTAGCCCCGGCGCGTTTCGGGATTAAAACCTACAATCAAGGGTGACCGGCCTGGGATTCGCCAAATCTCAGGAGAAACGCAGTTATGCAAAATAAGGTCACGGCCCAAATCGGGTCCACGCAAATATCAATCGAAACCGGCAAGATCGCCAAGCTCGCCGACGGCGCAGTCATCGTCTCATGTGCCGACACCATGGTCCTCGTCAGCGCGGTTTCCGCCACGCAAATCAAGGAAGGCCAGGACTGGTTTCCGCTCACCGTCGATTACCGCGAGAAAGCGGCCGCGGTCGGGAAATTTCCGGGCGGTTATTTCAAGCGCGAAGGACGACCTTCGGAAAAGGAGACGCTCACTTCACGAATGACGGACCGTCCGCTGCGGCCGCTCTTTCCGGCCGGCTATCTTTACGACACCCAGATCATCTCCATCCTGCTCAGCGCCGATGGCCAGAACGATCCGGATATTCTTGCGATCAACGGCGCGTCGGCGTCGTTGACCGTTTCGGATATCCCGTTCGCAGGCCCGATCGGCGCGGTCCGGGTCGGCCGGGTTGATGGACAGTTTGTCGCGAACCCCACCCACGACGAGCGCGACAACAGCGATCTCGACCTGGTTTATGTCGGCACCGAAAATGACGTGATCATGATCGAAGGGTCGGCGCAGGAAGTGCCCGAAGAAGATTTTGTGAAGGCGCTCGAGTTCGCCCACGGACACGCGCGCGAAATGATTCGGATCCAAAAGGAGCTTGCGTCCCAGATTGGCAAACCGAAGCGTGAGATGCCGCTGATGACGGTGAATCAGGACATTCTCGAAGTGGCTTACCAGGTCGCCGGCGATCGCATCGAAGGCGCGCTCTACAACGCGAAGAAGGTCGATCGCAGCAAAGCGGTCAACGCGCTCAAGGAAGAAGTAAAGGCTGCGGTCCTGGCGAAATTTCCCGAGGCCGACAAGTTCGCGATCTCCCAGGCGTTCGACTACGTGCAGAAGAAGGCGTTCCGAATCAGCGTGCTCGACAAGCAAAAGCGGATGGACGGCCGCGGTTATCAGGATCTGCGTCCAATTAATTGCGAAGTCGGTGTCCTCCCACGCGCCCATGGCTCCGCGATTTTTCAACGCGGCGAGACCCAGGCACTGGCCCTCGTTACCCTCGCACCTATCGAAGAAGCACAGAACATCGATGCCTACGGCGGCGGCGTCACTTCGAAGAGCTTCCTCCTCCATTATAGCTTCCCGCCTTTCAGCGTTGGCGAAACGGGCCGCACCGGCGGCGCCAGCCGTCGCGAGATCGGGCACGGCGCGCTCGCCGAACGTTCACTCGAGCCGGTTGTCCCCGGCATGGATGATTTCCGTTATGCGGTCCGCATCACGAGCGAGATCATGGAATCAAACGGTTCCAGTTCGATGGCCAGCGTTTGCGGCGGCATGCTCGCCCTGATGGACGCGGGCGTCCCAATCAAGACCCCCGTTGCCGGAATCTCAGTCGGTCTCGTCACGGAGAACGGCGAGGACGGCCAGATGAAACGTTACGAGCTCCTGACCGACATCATCGGTTCTGAGGATCATTTCGGAGACATGGATTACAAAGTTTGCGGCACCGAAGCTGGCATCACTGGATTCCAGCTCGACCTCAAGCTGCCGGGTGTGAGCCATAAAATCATGGCCGAAGCCACGATGCGGGCGAAAGAGTCGCGCACCAAAATCCTCGGGATTATGGCGCAGGCGATCGACAAACCGCGCGCTGATCTGAGCAAATACGCGCCGCGGATTGAGACGATCAAAATTAATCCGGAGAAGATCGGCGCGCTCATCGGACCTGGTGGCAAAACCATCAAGGGCATCGTCGCCGAGACCGGCGCTGAGATTAATATCGAGGACGACGGTTCCGTTCACATTTACGCGACCAGCCCCGAAAGCATGGCCCGCGCGAAGGAAATCATCGGCGGCATGTCCCGCGAAATCGAAGTCGGCCAGACCTATCACGGTCGCGTCGTTTCGATCAAAGAATTCGGTGCATTCGTCGAAGTGTTCCCGGGTAAGGATGGCCTGGTTCACATTTCCGAGCTGGCCGATTTCCGCGTGAACCGCACCGAAGACGTCGCCAAGATCGGCGAGATGATCTGGGTGAAGTGCATCGGTATCGACGACAAAGGCCGCGTGAAATTGAGCCGGAAAGCCGCGCTCAAGGAACGCGCCGCCGCCGAGGCCGGCCAAACGACGGAGCCGGATCAGGTCGAGCCGCAGCCGCGGCGGTAGGGAACGGCTCCTTGATGACGTTCGCGTTGTTGTTTCTCCCATTCAACATTCGGACGAGCGTGCCGGTCCCGGCCTTCCAGAGTTTAGCGTTATCATCGTCCTCGCGACCGCTTGAGACGAACACGACCGTGACAACGGCGGTGCCGTCCAGTTCTGGGATGTCAACAGTGGCATGACGCTGCAGACGGACATGTTCGAGTTATGGCCGTGGGATTTTGCGTTTTCGCGACTGGGGGATCGATACGCATTTTACAGCGCGTCCGGCTTGCTCGGGGTGGCGAAGGCGCCCTACCCGTCGAGCGCCCGGAAATTACCGGATCGCCCAAGCCCGCGGGATGATTCGATCGCGGTAACAATGGCGGCCTCTCGTTAGGCCGACAGGCTATCGCGAGCTGTTCCGACGCCCAATTCTCGCCGTAGCCACCTGGTTGATTGGCCTGTCCAATTGGGAGCCGCTTTCCGCGGCGTTCGGTATCGGAAATGCGAGATTGATGATTCCAGATTGATTGGCCGACGGTTCGGTCTCAATCTGCCATCGAAAATCTGCATTCTGCAATTCCATGAAGTCCGGCTTTCTCGACAAGCTCATCGAACGCCTCGGCCGGATCGGGCCGGAGGACGTCCAGAATTATCTGCTCCAGCTCGCGCAGGAAAAGGGTCTCATCGAGACCGTTTTCAACGCGATCCAGGAAGGCATCATCGTGACCGACGCGAATGGCCGGATCACCTACCTGAACGACGCGGCCTGCGAGCTTTTTGGATTAGAGGGAGCAGACTCGATCGGAAAGCGGCTCGACGAACGGGTCCGTGGACTCGATTGGAAACTCCTCTCGCAATCGGAAGGCGCGGTCAGCCGGGACATCGAGATTTTTTATCCGGCCAACCGGTTCCTGAATTTCTACATCGTGCCGTTGCTGATTGAGCGGCGCGAAGAAAAAAATGACGGCTCGACAGCGTCTCGCCCTGCCAACAACCAACCCGTCGGCCACGCAATTATTCTGCGCGACATCACGGAAAGCCGGCGCTCCACCGAAAAGACGATCGAGTCGGAGCGTTTCAACGCGCTCACCCTCCTCGCCGCCGGAGTCGCGCATGAAATCGGGAACCCGCTCAATTCGCTCCACATCCACCTCCAGTTGATGGAACGCAAAGTCCGGAAGCTCGACGGGCCGATGAAAGAGGAACTCGAGGAGGCGATTGCGATTTCCCGCGCCGAGATCACGCGGCTCGATTCGATCGTGACCCAATTTCTCCAGGCGATCCGGCCATCGAAACCTGTCCTTCATCCGGCGAACCTGAACGCGATCGTTGAGGAGGCGCTTCGTTTTTTCGCACCGGAGATCGCCGACCGCGACATCGTGGTCGAGGCCGAGCTGCGGCCTGACCTGCCGTCACTCGAGCTCGATCGTGACCAAATGAAGCAGGCTCTTTACAACGTCATCAAGAATAGTTTCGAAGCGATGAAACGCCGCGGCATTCTCCGGATCCGCACCGACATGGACGCGACTCACGTCAGCGTCAGCTTTACCGATACCGGCGGCGGCATGTCCGCCGAAAGCTTGAGCCGTGTCTTCGAGCCGTACTTCACCACGAAGAGTTCCGGTTCAGGGCTTGGACTGCTCATCGTCCGCCGGATCGTACGCGAACACGGCGGCGAAATGGCGATCGAAAGCCACGAAGGCAAAGGGTTGACATTGACCATTCGCCTTCCCTATCTCGACAAGCGCGTCCGCATGCTCGAAGCCGGCAATCCGCGGAAAGGGGAGGGCGAATCTCTGTAATCGTCGGCCCGTAGGCGACGCAGCCGATGTGGGGAGGGCGTTTGCCGCGGATCAATCACCGCACGAAGGCGGCTCCCACATTCGCTTCGCAAGGCGAAGCGATACCAGAACGGTCGTTTTAACGCTTTGCTTCACGGTCAACTCCGCCCAACGTCCCTTCCCATGCTCGCGCTTATATTTCTGATCATCTTCCCGTTCGCGTTATATAAGGCGTGGAAGAACGTCCAGATGGCGAAGGCTAGCGTGAACTGGCCGACGACTGCCGGACGCATCACGGCCTCCGAAATAAAGAAGGTGATATTCCGCCGCCAACCGCAAATCAGTTACTCCTACTCCGCGAATGGCACTTCTTATACGTCGCAACGGGTCTCGTTCGCCGGCGGCTACAAACCGAAAGAGGTCGATCCTGTTCTCGCTCGTTATCCGATCGGTAGCGAGGTCACGGTTGCCCATGACCCGCAGAACCCGGCGGAAGCCACCCTTGAAACTGGCGCGAACAAACAGGTCACTGCCCAGGTCCGCATCCTGTTGGTTTGTTTCGTCCTGATCGTGGCCGTGAATATCATCAGCTATTATGTCAAAGGCCTGAACCGCAAATCGGAGCGACCCCATCGAACCTACGGATTGCTCTCGCCCGCAAACCGCGCGAATCCGCTTTAATTCCTCTTTGCGTACTTCGGATCGCGCACCTGTTTCCGAATCGCGGCGAACAATTTCCGGAGCCCGACCTGGCTTCCGGCGTCCTTGATG
>JBJMXC010000160.1:0-18484 GCA_045809825.1 Chthoniobacterales bacterium
AAAACAAGACGCATCCGGCGTTCACCCTCGTCCAAATTCAAACCCCGGACCGCCTCGGTCTGCTTTACGAATTACTGACCGCTTTCGGCGAATTGAACGTCTCGATTGCCCTCTCCCGCATCAGCACCGAAAAAGGCGCAGCCATCGACACGTTCTACGTGGCCGATCGCAATAGCCGAGGCAAAATCACCGATGCTCCGCGAATCGCCGAGCTGCTGGAACGTTTGCAGCGCGCCGCCCTCGGACGCGCGGCCGAACGAAAAGAACCAAATCGCGCTGGCCGCGCGAATCTTTCAGTCTAGCTTCGCGCAAATTTTCGAAATTATGAACGTCCTCATCCTTGCCGCCGGTTACGCGACGCGACTTTATCCGCTGACCCTGACCAAGGCAAAACCGCTCCTCGAAGTTGCGGGTAAGCCGATGATCGATTGGGTTCTCGACAACCTGGCCCCCGTTCCCGATCTCCAGCGCGTTTACGTCGTCACCAACCACAAGTTCGCCAAGGATTTCGCGGCCTGGGCGGATATGTACCGCCAGAAAAAGCCACGATTCCAGATTGAGATCATCGATGATGGATCGACCGACGATTCCGACAAGCTCGGCGCGATCGGAGACATTTGCCTGGCCATTACTCGACACGATCTCGCCAAGGATGACCTGGTCGTAGTCGCGGGCGATAATCTTTTCAGCGAGCCGCTGGCCGATTTTGTCAGCGCGGCCCGGACCTCCGAAGCGACCCTGGCGACGTACGACGTCGGTGACCTTGAGGCGATCAAGAAATACAGCAGCATCACGACAGACGACGCCGGAGTGATCACCGCGTTTGAAGAAAAGCCGCCGGAACCGAAGAACACGATGGCCGGAATCGCGCTCTACTATTTCTCGCGCGATCTGATCCCGCTCTTCACTACCTACATCGCGGCCGGCAATAATCCGGACCAGCCTGGGCGTTTCATCCAGTGGCTTTACCAGCGCAAACCGGTGAAGGCGTTCCAGGTCAAAGGCACGTGGTTCGATATCGGCAGTAAAGAAACGCTCGAGGAAGCGAACAAGATTTTCGCGCGGTTCGTGCGTTAAACGAGCGCAAGCCAATTCTGGGGAGCGCGCGCTTTCAGCGTGCTCCTTTGAAGGAGCGGCGTTTGCAACCGCCAAAGAGCATCTGCAGCGCCGCTGCTCTTTTGCCGATGGATCGGTGGAGGCGTCGCGGCAAAAGCGCAGACGCCGGTCTCAAACCGCCGTTCCTTGAAGCCTGGGCGCTGCCAGGCTCAAGATGCAGAGATGCTCGCCGCGGCGAGCGCCTGCGTTAATTACTTCAATCGTCCTTCGTCGAACTCGATCAGATCGAAGTAAGTCGTGATGTCTTTCCTTCCGGCGCCGCCGGATTCCTTCAAGAAATGAGTGAACCGCGCTTTTTTCGCCGCGGTATCGGGATGACGCGCGATCATTGTTTCGTTCCAATGCTCGATCGTTTCCGGGGAATGCTTGGCGCCGTTTTGTTTCACCCACTCGAGGATAGCGTCGTCCTTGTCGAGCCGATGAGCGGCCTCCTCGAACGCATCCGGGTCGAGTTGAAGAAATGCGAGCAGATGTTTATCGAACCCGACGGTCTTGTAATTGTAGCCGTCGAGCAACCCTTGGCGGTGCAGCTTTGCCTTGTCAATCAGCCGGGGCAGATGGACATACCCGCCCAACCGTTCGTAGGGACTGCGTGGACGCAGTTTTTGCATCGAGCCCGGCTAAGTCGCGGGCACAGGGTGCGGGACCGGCAACGCGGCAGCTTCGTCCGTCGCCGGCATGCCACCCGCCGTGGCAGTCGTTGTCTCCGTTAGCAACTCGGCCTGCGAAAGGCCGGAAGTGCCAATCGTGAGCTGTCCCATGAAAATACCGCCTTTTTCCACCGAAATCGATTTAGCCGTCACGTTGCCGTCGAGGATCGCGTTCCGATGGATGACGACCGCGCCTTCAGCGATGACTTCGCCCGTCATCCGCCCGCGAATCTCAATTGTTTTCACGTGGACCCGCCGGAAGAAATGCACGTCGGATTTCCGGTCCACCAGGATGTGATCGGCAGTTACACGTCCCGGGATTTTACCGACGAAATTAACCGTCGCGGTCCCCACGCAATTCATGTTGCCGCGCATTTTCCCCTCAATGATGGCGGACCGGCAGGTGACGTTGGTACTGCTCAGGTCGCCCTTTGCGGTGACGTGGATTTCACCCTGGGTCTTGATTGAGCGGCTGAAGCTGGTCGTGATCTTGTAATTGCGAAGGTCAACGTGCGTGCTGCATTTTGGGCAAAAGCTCGAGGTCGCGGCGGAGCTGACTTCGTGTTTCGCCTTGCATTCGAAACACTCGATCTCGGAGCTGTGATGCTTGTTCCACAGCCCTTCGAATTTTTGGCGCAACGATGCGTCGCCCGCCGGAGCCGCCGCTTCGACTCGCTCCTCCCTGGGCCTGAGACGGACCTCGTGTTTGGGTGCCGATGGCGCGAAGTGCGAGCCGCACTGGCGGCACATCGTGCTCTTCGCCGCCGCATACTCCATCTGCTTAAAGCCGCAGTGTGGACAATCCACACTGACTTTTGCAGGCGTCGGCTTTGCCACTGTGGCGCTTGGGCGAAAGGTGGCTTCTTACTTAAACTCGAGCGCCGAAAGCTGATTTCGCCGGGCTGGCCGGCTCTTCATTTCGAACGATCTCCGGGCGGGCCGGAGTAGAAGAACTGGCCGCGGACTTGTTGGCTCCGCCGCTGGTCACTTCGGATTTGCCGATGAAGGTCGCGCCTTCCTCAATGACGAGCCGGGCTGCCTTCAGGTCGCCCTGCAACGTGCAACGCGACTTCAGCTCGCAACGCTCGGCCACGGTGATGTTGCCCTGCACTTTGCCGTAGACCGTGATCGACTTCGTCTTGATTTCGCCATTGATGTTGGCGTTCTCACCGATCGTCAGGATGCCGTCGGAATTAATTTCGCCCTTAACTTTGCCGTCGATGAGGAGTTCCTTTTGAAACTTGATCGAGCCTTCGATTTCGACGTCGCTCGAGAGGATATCTTTGCCAGAATGTTCAGCCATATATTTTTTTGGATCGATTGTTTGTGATGTTGTCCGTGGTTCTTCGCGCGGAGCGAGACCATTGTTGTTCTCCTCAGTGCCCGCGCTTAACGATCCTTCTCCGATCGACGACATGGGCTTTTGCGGAATGAATTTCTTCAGCACGCGGCATTATGGTGAGCGCCCTCCGGACTGTCAATGGATTAGCACCGGAAATTCTATTTTTCTAGAAAAAATCTGACGCGATAGAGTTTTGTAGCGAAATTCTGGACCGTGAGTTGAGATCAGGCGGCGACTGGGATGGAGCACGATCCAGGAGCCGGCCCCAACGCGTTTTCGGGCGCGGACATGCGATCTGACTCGCAATCGCGCGGAAACAGACCTCTTCTGCTCGCTGCTCGAGACAAAGTAAACGCTGGGCCCACCAGGATTCGAACCTGGGACCAAGGGATTATGAGTCCCCTGCTCTAACCGCTGAGCTATAGGCCCGGAAGCTCACGAATAAATCATGTTCACTCTCCGATGACCAATCCGAATGCGGCGTGTTCCTTGTAGCGACGGCGCTCTGTCGTCGTTTGTTGGTAGGGCGGGACTCAGTCGAGCCGCGAACGTCGTTCCAAGGCGGCCAACAGAGCGCGCCGTCGCACATTCAGCTCTACAAATGCGAACCGGTCTGCGGCGCGGGACGCGGCGCCAGATTGCGCTCCCGCTCGGCTGCTTTTTCCGCGGCCAGTTCAGCTGAGGTCTTGGGCGCGCTTTTCATTTTCGTAGCCGCGTCCATCTCGGCCTTGGTAGGTGGCGTCGGCGCCGGCTTGTGAGTCTGAGCGCTGCTGCGGACGACCTGGCCGTTTACAAATTTATAGCCATCGGAATGAACCCAGACGCCCTTCGCCAGAGACCACCCGCTCGTCGGGTTCGCGGGGACGACGACGCTCCGCTCGGATTTCTTGCTCGAACGCGAATGCTTCGTGGTCTTCGATTGCGAAGAATTCGGCGATGGCTCCGCGAAACTCAGGCTCGCCGCGAAGCCGACGAAAACAAAAACCCCTATGAATTTCTTAATCATACTGAAGTGATGAATTCTTACGTTGCTCGACACCGGCATCCGAAAGCTGCGGGGGCGGCAACTCAAGAACCGGCGGTCGCTTCGGCTGCGGAGGCCAAGTCGCCTCCTGGTTTTGGCGCCGATTCGACCAACAGGCGCAGACGTTCCGTTAGCTGTGGCCGAAAAGCAAACGCGCGCAGGACTTTGTTGCAGAGTGGCTTCAGAACGACGACGACCACGGAGACGGCCGCGAAAAATGCTCGTGGGCCAGTACCATCCCGATCCGGACGATGACACTTAAGACGAAGCCTACGACAAAGGAAAAGCCCGCTGCGTACCGGAGCGAACGTTCGCCCAGGTCGAAAATGCCGGGAGGTTTGTCTTTGTGCACGCGCTGAACTGTGGCGATGGGCAAAAGCAACGCAAGGCAGCAATCCTGCTTTTCTCCAGTTCGTTTTTCCGTCGAATGCGTGCCATAGTATCGCCCTTGAGCTCTTCCAGTCCCGGCCCCAGTTTCCTGTTCCGTCTTACCCCAACACGGCTCTCCCCATTTCTTTTTCTGGCGTTCGCAGTCTTCGCAGTCGCGCAGGTCCCGGACGTCCCACAAAATCTTGGACTCGGCCTTCGCCAACTCGTCGAAAGTGCGCGCACCGATCCGGCGCAGCTCGATGTGCGAGCAGCGGCCGCACCGGCTATTAACGCCGACACCGCCGGCCGAGTCCTGGTTAACGTTCAGCTCAATGGAGAAATTCCAATCGCCGAGATACAGACAAGTCTCATCAAGCTTGGCGCCGAAATCACCGCCGTAGACGACCATTGGCGAAACGGAGTGATCTCTGCCTGGCTCCCCCTCGCCCAAGCCGAAGCGGCCGCGGTTTTGCCTGGGATCCGGAGCATCACCCTGGCGCGGAAACCGACTCGGCGCGTTGGAGTCGTCACGGCGCAAAGCAGCAGCGTCGAACGGGCCGGTGAAGTAAACACGCCCGGCACCGTGACCCCGCTTGGAATTATCGGACGTGGAATTAGCGTCGGGTTGATCTCCGATTCGTACGACGTCGCGACGAACTTACCGCGAGCCAGCGTCGCGATCGCGTCCGGCGATTTGCCCGGTCCGGGGAATCCAAACGGTTATATCCAGCCAGTGGTTGTTTTGAACGACGACAGCAGCGGCACCGACGAAGGGCGCGCCATGGCCGAAATCGTCCACGACATCGCACCGGCGGCGAAGCTTTCCTTTTCAGCGGCGGGAAACACCCAGGCCTCGATGGCGACGAGCATTCGCAATTTGCGAACCTCACCGCAGACCCTTTGCGATGTCATCGTGGATGATATCGGGTTTCCCGATGAACCTTTTTTTTCCGACGGGCTCGTCGCGCAGGCGATCGACGATGTATCGACCAGCAATGCGCTTCCTGGAAAGAAAGTCGCGTTCTTTTCCGCTGCCGGGAACAGCGATAACCGCGGCTACACTGCCGACGCGAACATCATTTCGGTAGGAGCGTCACAACCGTACCGCCCAAATCTGCACTTCAACAATGTGCCGGTGGGACTTTACGCAGGCGGCTTCCAGAACCTGAATGCGACGGGCACGCCGGGGATCATCATGACCCTGACGACGGATACGGACCCGGTCTCGCTGGTCCTTCAGTGGGACGATCCCTTCAACACCGGCGGAGTGACGACTGATTATAACGTGCTCGTTTTCAGTTCGACCGGCACTTATCTCAGCAGTGCCAGCGGGACCGACAATAATTTCTCGACGAGCCAGCCGGTTGAGATCGCGGACCTAAAGGCGAACACGACCTATCAGGTTGTCATTTGTCTGGCGACGACCGCCTCACCAACGGCCCGGCATCTTCGCATGATCTCGTTCGCGGGAGCGACTGTGACGGGCGATTATTGGACGAACGACACCATCGCGATCTACGGACATCCAGCGGCCGCAAATGCGAATGCAGTTGCCGCCTATCTTTACAACACGGGGCCGAACACGATCACTGATTACAATCCTGGTCATAACAATCCGCCGCCAGGGCCGTATCAGCCCGCGCTCGAATCGTTCTCGGCCCGCGGAGGCAGCGTGCCTTTCTACTTCAATTCCCAAGGGCAGCGTCTGGCTACGCCGCAGGTAAGGCTCAAGCCCGAATTCGCCGCTGCAGATGGTGTGGACACATCTTTCTTCCCAGCGGATGCCGGCGCGGACACCGACAAGGATGGATACCCAAACTTTTTCGGGACAAGTGCGGCAGCGCCGAATGCCGCTGCGTTTGCTGCGCTCCTCCTGGAAGCCGCGGGCGGTCCTTCTTCGCTAAGCCCGTCGCAGGTTCGCGATAAATTGCAACACGCTACCTTTCCTCATGATACCGATCCAAATTTTTCGCGCGCGACCACGGTCAACGGTGACGCGGTCCAACTGACGGCGACCGGCGACGATAGTAACGAGAGCGCGACAAGCCCAACTTTCTTCAACCTGGCGTTCAGCGGCCCTAACGACGGCCGGCTCTTATCCCAAATCACGATCGATCTTGCTCGCACCGCGCTGGTTTTCGATCCACGCGCTGATCTCGGCTTTCCCTTTACGGTTGGAGAGGATACCGGAGGAGTTACCGTCGCAGCGACCCTTTCACCGGATCAACGCCAGCTGACCCTGGATTTCGGCGCCACTTTCACGCCGGGCAAAACAATTTCCTTTGGAATTGACCGCGATCTCGCGGGCATTAGCGCAGGCGGAAATTCCGCCGACTTGCTGGGCGGCGCTAGCGTTTCCGTAGTCACGAATGCAGGTCCGAAGCGATTTACGGCGTTCAACAATCAATTAGGCGGCGGATTCATTCCAACCGACGGTTACGGTTTGATCGACGCCCGGCTAGCTGTCGAATCAATCGTCGGTCACAAGCCGCTCTTTAATGGTGTTTCGGCAAACCTTTCCACTCGTGGTTTTGCCGGGCTGAACAATGATGCCTTGATTGGCGGACTTATCGTTGATGGCAGCGGCGCGAAAAGAATCATTGCTCGCGCCATAGGTCCTTCCCTTCCCCTCGCAGGCCGCCTCGCCGATCCGACCCTGACGTTGTTCGATAACAACGGCACCGCCATTATCTCGAACGACAACTGGCAGGACGACCCCGTCCAGGCTGCGCAAATTCAAGCTACCGGGATTCCACCGAGCGACCCGGACGAAAGTGCGATCGTTAAGCTCGTCGATCCGGGCAACTACACGGCGATCCTGAATGGTGCTGGTTCCACCACTGGCATCGCTGTTGTTGAAGTTTACGATCTCGATTCTCAGCCAGCTCCATCGCGCCTTGCTAACATCGCGACCCGCGGTCTCGTCCAAAGCGGCGATGACGTCATGATCGCGGGGTTTATCCTGCAACAGGCGAATTCCGAGATTGTGGTTCGAGCGGTGGGGCCTTCCGTTTTCGGATCATTCCCGGCCGTGCCGGCAGCGCTGGACGACCCAGTTCTCGAGCTGCGCGATAATCAGGGCAACCTTCTTCTTCAAAATGACAACTGGCAGGAAACTCCGTTCCAGGCCATCCAACTCACCGCCATAGGACTCGCGCCTGTTTCCGCGGTCGAGAGCGCAGTAATGACTTCGCTTAGCCCGAACAATTACACTGCCATCGTTCGCGGCGCTCACGGCACCACCGGCCACGCCGTCGTCGAAGTTTACAACGTTCGATAACGCGAATTCCGCCCGGTAGCCGCGGCGTTCCCAAGCACGGCAACGATCGCCCCTTTGCGGTTGACACTCTAGCTGGCGCCCCTCCAGCATGATCGTGGATGTGCTTCGACTAACGCGATGAATTACACCGCCTCAATCAGCGATTATTTCAAGAGTCCAAAATGGATGATGAACACCCTTCTCGCGGGCGTCTGCGTGTTCATTCCCTTCGTCGGCCAAATTGTGATCAAAGGCTGGCTGATCACCGGTTTTTGGGGCAGGCAGGACGAGCGTTGCGAAACATTCCCTGATTTCGATTTCAATAAGTTCGGCAAATACCTCGAATGCGGTTTATGGCCGTTTTTGGTTACGTTGGTAAGCGGGCTTCTTCTTGGCCTGGGCCTTTGTGTCTTCATTGTCCCGATCGTGATGATCCTGACCCTAATGGCTCCGCATGACAGCAGCAGTGCCCAGGGAAGCTGCTTTGGTATCGTTATCTTTGCGATCATAATGATGTTTTACATCGTCGCCATCGTTACCATGATGATCGTGCTCACTCCCCTTACTGTTCGCGCAACGATCATCCAGGAATTCGGACCGTCCTTTAACTTCGCTTTCATAAAGCGATTTATAGCGTTGACGTGGAAGGAGACGATCATCGCTTCACTGTTTCTTATGGCGGCCAGTCTTGTTCTGTTTTGCGCCGGAGCGTTATTGCTTTGTATCGGGATGTATTTCGCCACCGTCCCTATTTACTTCTGCTGGGTCCATCTCCATAAGCAGCTTTACCAGCTTTACCTTAGCCGCGGCGGCGAGCCCGTCCCGATGAGTCCGAAGCTTCAGGAGGCTCTCGCGCCTGCTATCTAGCGTTCGCGCACCGCCCTCGGCTAAGACAGCGGACTCTACAACGTCTCCACAGAACAGAAGCTCGCGTCCAAGCTACTTCTCCTTGGCGTGCGCAATAGCTCTATCCAGTAACTGCATGGCCTGGTCCTGGTCGGACTCGAACTCCCAATTATCCTTGTCCAACAGGTATTGGGCGGGTGTCGCAAAGTTCACATTCTGCACATTCGTGATCCTGGACTGCAACGTAACGATACCAGCCAAAGCCCCGCCACGACACAAAATCAGCGGCCCACCGCTGTTCCCCGGGCTTACCGGGCTCGAAGTCCGGATGAGAGTCTGCTCCTTGACCTTGTCGAAGCGCGAGATAAGCCCGGCGGTAATGCTAAGACCTTCTCCCAGTGCGTTACCGATCGCGATGCAAGCTTCACCTTCCTTGATCTGATCCAGCGCGCGGATCGGGAATTGGTTCGGTGTCCACTTGCCGTCCAACCGAACTAAAAGAAGCGCGAGATCGATATCGTTCTTGCCTTTCGCAACCACCAGGCAATCTGCGAAGTCCTTGTCGTGCACGAAACGAACGCCACACTTGTAATCACCCGTCATTGAGTTGGACGGCTCGACCACATGCCAGTTGGTCGCGACGAGCCCGTACTCTGCATCATTGTAAAGCAGGACCCCCGTCCCATTGGCCCCGTTCTCTTTCTTATTGAATGAGCGCCGCTCGTTCCAGGTGGCCCGGACCTCGAGGACCGAGGACTTGTAAATGTCGCGCAGCTCGTCTGGCGTAAAGACTCGATCGTGCGTCGCGGATTGCGAGAGTTGCTGCGTCGTTTCAGCAATCTGCGGTTGCTGCGGCACAGGCGCGAGGGTCGGTTTTTGCGATGGCGTCAGGAAATGAAAGACCGTGAATCCGATGAGCGAAAAAATAAATCCGGCGAACAACGAAAGACCCCAGGTCATCCGTTCCCTTTTATAGGTCGTGTGGACGTAACGAATTTGGGGATACGCGGAAAACGCGATCCACGCGACGGTGTAGCCGATCCAAATCAGGAACGTAACGTTGTTCGGCGCATAAAACGCGAGCGCCAGGATAACGAACCCGAGCCAGAACCAGGGCGCCGCCATCATTGCCCGGCGCCGCCGATTCATCGTCAGCCAGTTCCGCCAGATGATGAACCCGCCAAACGCCGGGGAAAGAAAGAAACTCCAGAAGATGGCGACATAAGGGCTCGAAATCGTTTCCCCTTCCGGCGGCCGTCCCGCTGGCGGTGCCGCCGGCCTATCTACGGATGTCGGAACGACCACCGGCAAAGGTGGAGGCCCCACGGTCGGGATTGCGGTCACTACCCGCAGCGGTGGCGGACCGGCTTGGGTCGCCATTGATCCCGGAGATTTCGCTACCGTTGCGGATTCGGCTAACGTTTCTGTTTTGGCTGCGGCGCCCGAAGTTGTGGCCGGGTTTTCTTGCCCGAGAAACTCCGAGATCGGTTGCCAGGCGGCTTTTCCTTCGTCCCAGACAAGGTCGCCACGACTGAAAGTGCCGCTCGCGACTTTTTCGCGAATGGCTTCCTGGGAAAAACGCCCCGCATACTCGCCGTTGCGATGAACCCAGAATTCCATGCGCCTTTCTACGTAAGCGACTCACCGCGTGCAACGAAATACGCGGCGACGCATCCGGCCCTGTAAGCCGCGGCGCTCCGTCGCCGCGCCAACGCCCTACACCATATTGACCGCGCCGCAATTCGGACACGTGTAAGCCTGTTCGCTCGGCGGCGACAATGGCCGCGTCAGGAATTTATGACAGCTCCAGCATTTCACCCAGAACGCGCTCGTCCTCCCGCTCGCTTCGTCATTCGCCGACTCAAGCTTGCCGATCTTGTCGGCCGGAATTGCTTGGTCCGGTCTTCTGCCCTCGATGTGTGTCGGTTCCGTCATTTGGAATTTAGCCGGCTTTGGTTTTGAAACCCCTTCCTTACTTCCTGCTTTCCTGGTTCGTTCTATCCGTTCATTTCCCCACGGTAAATCCAAATCGCCTTCGCCGAATCTCATCACCGTCTCCACCGCTCTCCCTTCATCCGTGTCATCCGCGTAATCCGCGGTCAAATGCGCTTGTCGATTGTGATTTCCCAGCCCGCCGCATAGCCTCGCTTTCCAATGAAGACGGCACCGGAGCGCACGATTGCAGAATTGAAGGAGCTTCGGGAGCTAACCGGCGACGCAAACGGTGCCCAGCGGATTGCCTTCACCGAAACGTGGGCGAAAGCGCGCGCGTGGCTTCGGAAAAAACTCGAGGAATTCGGCCCCGAGATTCACACCGACGAAGCCGGTAATCTCTGGGCGACTTTACGCGGCGAATGCGACAAGGCGCTCCTCATCGGTGGCCATATCGATTCCGTCCCGAACGGCGGCTGGCTGGACGGTTGCTTGAACACGCTGGCGGGAGTCGAAATTCTTCGCCGGATCAATGCGCAATATAACGGCAAGCCGCCGGTCACCGTTCGCCTCGTCGACTGGGCGGACGAAGAAGGTGCGCGTTTTGGCAAGAGCCTGTTTGGTTCATCCGCGTGCTCCGGCCATCTCGACATGGACGAAGCGCGCGCGCTGAACGACAAGCAGGGCGTCACGTTACCAGCCGCACTCGCGCAACACGGGATCGATTTCGAGAAGGTGAAGGATTGCAGCAAAGAACTGCAAAACGCCGCCGCCTACCTCGAGCTCCATATCGAACAAGGACCGGTGCTGCTCGACTTGGATCTCCCGTTGGGCACAGTGCTTGGGACCTTCGGTGTGGAACGCCACGCCGTTACGTTTCATGGGCAAGCCGCCCACTCCGGCAGCACTCCAATGAATCGCCGCAAAGACGCGTTCCTCGCCGCCGCGAAAATGAGCCCGGAGATTTATCGAATCGCCGAAGGCAGCAACGGGGGCGTGTGCACCATCGGCTCCTGCATCACGAAGCCGGGCATCGTCACCAGCGTTGTCGAAGAATGCCGGATCACCCTCGACCAGCGCCACCTCGACGCTGATGCACTCGCCCGAATGTTCGCGGAAGCGAAAGAAGCGAGCGAGCGCTTCGCGAAAGAAGGCAACGTCAGCGTTTCCTGGGAACGTCTCTGGCAGATCGAGCCGATCTTATTCAACGACGATCTTATCGCCTTGTGTGACGACGCCATTTCCGAGATCGGCGCGAAACCCCATCGCCTCCCCTCCGGCCCTCTCCACGACGCCGCCGAAGTCGCCCGTGCCGGCGTCCCCACCATCATGATGTTCGTCCAAAGCCTCCAAGGCATCAGTCACAACAAAATCGAAGACACCAAAGAAGAACATCTCGCCATGGCCGTGACCGCGTTCGACAGGCTCGCCGACAAATCTCTTCGGTGGATTGAGCGCTCCGTCGCTCGATAGCGCCACCGGGCGTGATGATCAAATCAGAGCGTTGGACAACGACATCAGCGAGCGCGCCACTCGATGACCAGTGCTGTAGTGACGACGCTCTGTCGCCGTAATTCCGCCGCATTCGAAATCGCCGTGAGCGAGCCTTTCGCCCGGTAGCGCCACAGGCGCGATGATCACCCTAGACTGGAGCAGCGCCCCAGAAACCAGGAACGCCGAATCCCCCAAGCGCCGAAAGCGCGATCCATTCTTCCGACGTGCGTGCGGATCGCATCCTCGCGTCGCACTTTTAGCTCTCGATCTCTAAATCTTGATCTCCGAGGGGCGCTGCCCCAGGCTCACATTTGAGTCGGCGCCGTTTGGCGCGTAACCACGACTGGGAGCTGGATCAGGAGCAACCATGATGACGCACCGCCGAATCATTCTCACTCTCATGCTGGTCCTCGTCAGCCGATCCGACCTCCTCCGCGCCGAAGGCACGGACGAAAAGCCGACGAAGAAGAAAATCGAATTCCCCTCGCCTGACGGCAAATTTGCGTTCCGCTATTCAGGCAGCAAAGAAGAAGGCGAAAAACAAACCTACGTCCTGATCGACAGAGCGTCGGGCAAAGTCGTCAAGACGGTGGCCGAGTCCGATCCCGACGGGGGGCCGAGCATGCGGTTCGTCATGGAAAAAGTGCTGTGGCGTTCCGACTCGAAGGCGTTCGCCCTAATCGCGTATCTCTGGAAGCGGGGAAGCTCTCTCTCCGTTTTCATGCGAGACGGCCCTACCTTTCGCGAGATCGAACTACCCGAGCTATCAATCGAAATCCCGGAGACGGCCATGAAAGGAAAGGATTTCCCGCATGTCGCCGAGCTGGATTCCGACACCGTCAAGCGCTGGGAAAAAGACGGTTCCCTCGTCGTCGAGATCGAAACCATTCAGGACGGCGGCGGCGACAGTTCCATGATCCAAGCCAACCGCACCGTCACGCTCGGTTTCGACCATTTCGCCAAAGCCAAGATCCTCAAATCGACCGAAAAATTCGCTATCAAAAACGAATAGCGCTTTAGCTACGTTCCCCCTATCGCATCAAGGGCGCCGCGTCTGACCTCTGACCTCCGCCCTCCGACCTCCCGCTTCCTACTTCATCCTTCTTATTCGCTTGCCACTTTCAACGCATCCTGCGTCAACTGGTCGCCCCCACTTCCCCATCTATGAAAACATCCCACCGCCTCGCCATCCTGCTTCCCATCCTCACGCTTGCCACCGCGGCCTTCGCCGCCAGCCCCAACGACCCCACCTGGTGGGACAAATACGCCTACCTCGTCAAGAACGGCGCCGACACCGCCACTGGTAGCTCATCCTCCATCAGCTTCGGCAAGAACGTGGACGTCTCCAACGAATGCGGACCGCAAAGCGAGACCTTTATCACCCTAAACCCGTTCTCGCCCAAACAGCTCGCCGCCGGTTCGAACGAAATCTTCCGCCTCCCGATGCGCGGTTACTATAGCAACGGCGGCAACACCTGGGGCGGCGTCGACCTCCCGCTTCCGCCCGCCATCGGCGCCAACGGCATCGACTTCGGCTCTGACCCGACCCTTACCTTCGACACGCGCGGCAACCTCTTCTACGGCTACATCGTCGTCTTCTTTGGCAACGGAAACGGCGTGAACGGCTCCCAGATGGCGGTCGCCCGATCAACCGATGGCGGCGCCACCTACTCGTCGGTCAACTTCTTCAGTTACGAAGGCGGCTCGAACCACTTTAACGATAAGCCCATGATCACCGCCGATAAGAACCTAACGAGTCCTTACCGGGACAACGTTTACATTGCGTGGGACGCCGCCGCCGGCGGCTCCACCGGCGGCGGGATTCGCTTCGCGACCTCCACCGATTCCGGCAAGAATTTCAACGTCATCCGCGTCGACGACGCAGGCGGCCCTGGCCGTTCCATCGGCGCTTGCCCTGCGGTCGGTCCTAAGGGCGAAGTCTACGTTGCCTGGAACGATTACGCGGCCAACGCCATCGCCTTCAACCGCTCCTTCGATGGCGGCAAGACCTTCGACACCCCGCTCACAATCTCGACCAAGTCGATCCCGTTCGATTACGCCGTCCCTGCGGAATTGTTCCGGCGCGCCCTCGTTTATCCTGCTCTCGACACCGATCGCTCCAACGGGCCGCATCGTGGCCGCGTTTACGCGTCGTGGCTGGATCTCACCGCCGAGGGCACCACCGACATCTTCTTATCCTACTCCGACGACAAAGGCGCCACGTGGTCGAAGCCCGCGCCCGTCACCGACCGGCTGGCTTTTAAGGTAGATCGCTTCAATCACTGGATGTCGGTCGACCCAGTCACCGGCGACGTGAACGTCTCCTTCTACGACACCCGGAACGACACCACCGGCTCGCGTTACATGACCGACACCTACCTTGCGCAATCGAAAGACGGTGGCCAGACGTGGGGTGGGTCCGATATTCGCGTCAGCACCGCCAGCTCAAACGAGCACACCGACACCGCCGGCAACTATCCCTCGCCCGCGATCAACTACGGTAACCAGCAAGGCGACTATGAAGGCCTCGTCTCCTATGGCGGCGTCTCCTACCCCATCTGGACCGATAGCCGCCGGCAGCTCGACCCCATCTCCGGCTGCAGCCGCGGCCTCGCCATGGAAGAAGTCTTCACCGCAAAAGTGACGACGCCCTAACTGCTAGGTCGCTCGTCCAACAGACATTGCTCGATGGATATTCCCGGCCGTGCGCGCCGCGGTTGTGCGTCCGCTATTCGAAGCCACGCCAGGAGACGCGCTATTCCGTCAGGCGCAACAGTCACCTCGCTTTGACGCCAAGCAGAATCGGCTCGGTCTCGACGAGTTGAAGCGATTGGACCATCTCTTTCGTGCCGGCCTTATACTTCTTGAAGTGCGGTGTTTCGAGGTGGGACTGGTAGGCATTTGCATCGGCGTACAATTCCAGCAGCGTGATCTGCGTCGGATTCTGCTTATCTGCGACGGCATACAGGCCGAGCACCCCGGGCTCGACGCGAATCGAAGTTTCGATCTCTTCCTTTAGCGCGGCTTTGTAAGTTTCGAGCCGGGCCGGGTCAATTTGGAGCTTCGCCAGCCTGACAACCTTCGCTTCCATTTCATTAGCTACCACGGTTCTGAACGGAATAAACGGTACCAAGGTCAGGGCGACCGCTCCGGCTAGACGTCGGGTAACATTCCTCATGACTCTATGTTGGCCGGGTTCATGTTTCGGCGTTCGAAGGATCGATCGCTCCGAGCCGCAAATCTTCCGGGCGCATGATCCCGGCGTTGTTGATCAGGACGTTTAGCGATGGGTAATCCTTCGGCGCGCGCGCGGCGAAGGACTGGATGCTCTTCGGATCGCAGACGTCGAGCACAGCGGAGCGCATCCCAGGGTTCGCGGCGGTCGTCTCGTCGAGCGCCTTTTGGTTGCGACTGGTGACGATGACGTCGTTGCCGAGGCGATGAAACGCTTCCGCCAGCCCGCGCCCGATACCCGAGCCGCCGCCGGTGATAAGGATCGTATTTCCACTAATCTTCACAGGAGCGAGTCTCGGCGCGATTGCCAGGTTGGCAATGACGGTGAACGCAAGCTAGTCACCGGCCGGCGATGATCGGACAGCCGGTTGGTTCGCATTCTTCTGCATGGAACTGTCGTGGGCGCATAACAGCGCGATGCCAAGCCAGTAGCCGAGAGGGAAACTCATGCCCAAGCCAACCAGCGGTACCGGGAAGGCTCCGAACGCAGGGCAAATCGCGGCAGAGATGAAGTACCCGGTCAGCGCGACCGCGGCATTCCGATGTGACGGACCCGCTGTTCTACGGAGGCTGAGCGGTGCCAGAGAAGCGGCAGCGAGAGCGAGTCCGGCGGCAGCGGCAAGCAGAGGTGAAACACTGAATGCCAGCCGGAAGATACCTTCCACTTCGGCGACTGGCTTAAGCGGGTCGGGACGGGTCCAGGAGATCGCGAGGGCAATCGCCGCGGCGATCGCGATCGGGACGCGACCGCGCGAGGGCGTTGAGAGAGCCACGAGGTTGATCACGGCAACGAGGAAGCTGGTGGACTGCGAGGCATCGGGCTGGAGAACGAGCAACGTCGCCATCGCGGCCGTGAAGGTGAGGCCGATGCGGCTCGCAATTCCGCAGAAGGCCAACGCGACAACCGCGGCCGGCAAAAGCAGGGCGGCCATGTTGATGTGGAGCGGCCCCAGATCGATCCACCGATGAACTCCGCTCTGCGCCGGCGCCAGGAACGTGCCCGCGACACCAAGCACCGCCGCGGCCAGGATTACTCGCGCGACCGGTAATGAACTGCGGAGAAGCATCAATCCGGTGGCGAGGAAAACGCCGATCACCCACCCGATGGGATTGCGCAGCCATGAACCGACAGGAACTCCGCTGATCGACAGAGTCGCGGCGCCCGCTCCGACGGCGGCAAGCGAAGCAGCAGCAAAGATGGCAATCGTGCGAAAGGCTGGGACAAGTGACATGTGACCTGTGATGTGCTTACGAAGATGCGCTTAGCTTCCGGCGCAGGCCGTTGTAGTTCTGGGGTTTGTTTTCCATAGCGGCGTTCTATCCAAAAACACGTCACACGTCACTCGTCACTTGCTTCGGTCCTCCCGCAAAATTTGATCGAGTTCCGCCCATGAAACGGATAAACAACGAGGTTTCCCCAAAAAAGGAGCTCGTATGCCGACACTCGCTACTACCGTCGATGGTTTGAAGTTACCGAACCCGTTTGTCATTGGTTCGGGGCCGCCGGGGACGAACCTTAATGTAATCACGCGCGCGTTCCGCGAGGGATGGGGCGCGGTCATTGCGAAAACGATCAGCCTCGATTCGTCGAAGGTCGTTAACGTCACGCCGCGCTATGCGAAACTGATGGCGGCTGATGGCCAGGACGTGATCGGTTGGGAGAATATCGAGCTGATCAGTGATCGGCCGTTCAAGATCTGGCTCGACGAATTTAAGAAGTGCAAAGATCAGTTCCCGGACGGTGTCCTGATTGCGTCGATCATGGAGGAATACAACAAGGATGCCTGGATCGAAATCGTCGAGCGCTGCCAGGAAGTGGGGGTTGATTCGTTCGAGCTGAACTTCTCCTGCCCCCACGGGTTGCCCGAGCGGAAGATGGGCGCGGCGATGGGCGAGAACCCCGAAATCGTCGAGGAAGTCGTCGGGTGGGTGATGGCGGCGGCGAAAAAACCGGTCTGGGCAAAAATGACGCCAAACGTGACCCGGATCACCGACCCGAGCCGGGCGGCGTTTCGCGGCGGTGCTCAAGGTGTCAGCGCGATCAACACGATCCGGAGCGTAATGAGTGTGAACCTCGACACGCTGCGGCCGGAGCCGACGGTGGAAGGTTTCACGACGCCCGGCGGTTATTCGTGCAAGGCGGTGCGTCCGATTGCGCTCCGCATGGTGATGGAAATCGCGACCCTGATCAGGGGAGAATTTCCAGGGAAGAGTCTGTCGGCGATCGGCGGTGTGGAGACCGGAGGCGACGCTGCCCAGTTCATCTTGTTAGGTGGCGACACGGTGCAGGTGTGCACCGGCGTGATGAAGCACGGGTACGCGATGGTGAAGCGGATGTGCGACGAGCTCCTCGCGTTCATGGAGAAACATAAGTTTGAGGCCGTGGCCGATTTCAAAGGCAAGAGCCTCGATTATTTCACGACCCACCGCGAGCTGGTCCGGATGCAAACCGAGCGCAAAGCGAAAGACAAGGCGGCGGCTGAAGAAGCGGCGGTGAAGAAGATGGTTAAGGCGGACGGGGAATGGAGCGGGGATGATTTCGTGAAACAGTCGGATGCATTAGCCAGAGGCTGATGAAATCCCAAATCCCAAGTTCCAAATCCCAAAGAAGCTGCAAATCCCAAGCTCCAAAGGTGGGCAAGAATGGTCGAACGCGGATTAATTATTCGGATGATGGCGCACCTGCAACCACCACTCTGAACGAAGCGTCTACTAGCCTTGGCACGCAGCGGCCGTTCGAGCTTGAAGAGCGGACCGCCCAATTCGGTGAAGCAATTGTTCGGTTCGCCAAAGCAATCCCGCGTCATCCGGCTAATGATCGTTTGATTTCGCAGCTTGTTGGCTGCGGTACCAGTGTCGGCGCAAACTACTCCGAGGCGGACGAGCGTGTGTCGAAAAAGGATTTTCGCAATACAATCGGCCGCTGCGTAAAGGAAGCGAAAGAGAGCAAATACTTCCTGCGGATAATCGCCGCGTCTGAGCCGTCACTGGCATCGGAGGCGCGAAAACTCTTTCGCGAGGCCAAGGAACTTCATCTAATCTTCGCCAGCATCTATCGGAAATGAGCCAGCACGATTTTGGGATTTGGAACTTGGGATTTCTTTGGGATTTGGAGCTTGGGATTTGGGATTTTCAGCCATGATTCCTTGTCCCACCTTCATCGACGGCGCGTGGCGCACCCAACACGGCAACGGCACTTCGCCGGTCTACAATCCGTC
>JBJMXC010000161.1:0-4478 GCA_045809825.1 Chthoniobacterales bacterium
CGCGATCAATTTCTTGGCATCGCGCGCGCTGAAAAGCTCCAGATCGGAACCGGTGAACCGAAACCTTCCGCGATCCAGCGCTCCGTCCTTGCCGGCTTTCCAGACCAGGTCGCGGCTCGCCTCGACGTCGGGACGTTGCGCTGCGCAATCGTCCATAACCGGCGCGGCGTCCTCGCCCGGGAAAGCGCTGTCCATCATGCCCGGCTTCTCGTTGCCTCCGAAGTGCGCGAGATCGAAAGCAGCGACAAAGAGCGGCAGGTCCTTCTGACGCTTGCGACAAAGATCGAGGAGGAATGGCTGCGCGAATTGTTTCCTGAAGCGTTTCACGAAGAGACGAATTTGGAATTCGATTCAACCCTTCGCCGCGTCGTCGGTCGACGGGCAACGCGCTTTCACGACCTCGTTTTGCGCAGCGAAGAATTTCCGGCGAAGAACGATCCGGCCTCGGCCCAACTGCTGGCCCGTGAAGTCGCAGCGGGAACCTGCCCTTTGAAACACTGGGACAACAGCGTCGAACAATGGATCGCCCGCGTGAATTTTGTGGCGACTGAATTTCCGGAGATGGAATTTCCGAGGATCGACGAGGCGACGAAGCTGTTACTGCTGGAACAGCTCTGCCAGGGAGCGGCCAGTTATAAGGAAATCAAAGACCGCCAGGTGTGGCCGACCGTCAGGGGTTGGTTGAATCCCGGCCAACAACAGGCGCTCGACGATCTTGCTCCGGAGCGGATCAAATTGCCCGGCGGCAGGTCGGCGAAGGTCCTTTATGGCGAGGGAGCGCCGACCGTCGCGGCGCGGATCCAGGATTTGTACGACACCGCGCGCGGTCTTGCTCTTGGACGGAGACAGATTCCGCTTCGAATTCAGGTCCTGGCGCCAAACAACCGCCCGATCCAGATCACGAACGACTTGGAAACGTTCTGGCGCGACAGTTACCCGAAAATCAAAAAGGAACTTCAACGCAAGTATCCGAAACACCAGTGGCGTTGATTCTTCGATCGAGCATAGCCAAAAAGAACGAACAAATCAGGGGCGCAAGAGTCTTACCTCTTACGAATTTATTATTATGATCAATCCGAATGGCGACGAATTCATGAATGACGATCCGCTGGCTGCCTCGATGCGATCGAGCGAGGAACAGGGCTCGGAAGAAACCCCGGGGCGCCTCCGGCAGGCTGCGGACAAGGTTTCCAATTATGCCGGCGACGCTTGGGAACAGACCCGGGAGCGGGCCAGCCTGGCGCGTGAGCGGACGGAGTTTTTCCTCCGCGAGAATCCAGTGCCAACCGTGATCGGCGCGCTGGCGCTGGGGGTCGCCATCGGACTCGCGATCCGTTATTCGTCCAGTTCCGCCGAGAAGGAAGTCGAGGTGAAATCGCCCCTGGGCAACCTCGATCTCAGCATCCTGTCGCTGCCCTTCCTCTGGCCTTTCTTTAAGTCGGTTCGCCGGAAATACGAAGATGCCGCCGATGTCGTCGGCGACCAGGTTGATCGCATGAAGAAAGTGGATGTCGATCGCTACGTGAAACCGCTTCGGAAGAAGTGGAAATCCTGGGCGAACTAATGTTGTAGCCGGGACCGTTCATCCCGGACTTCGGGCGCGAGCGGCTCTGCCCTACCACACACGCCGCTTTGCAGTCGCATTCTGCAAAATTCGGATGCTAATCTCGCGCCGTGCTGCCGAGAATCGCGATTCTTTGTATTTTCGTCCTCACAGGTGCGCCGGTCCTTCCCGCCAAAGAACCGCGTCAGGTTCAGGAAACTGGCGGGATATTTGTTGGTTCTGTCGGCTGTAAATCATCGAGTTGCCATGGCGGCGCGGGCGAAAAGCGGAGCCAGTATTTCACCTGGAGCCAGAAGGATTTTCATACCAAGGCTTTTGCCGTCCTGCTGGATTCACGGTCCGAGCGTATCGCCGAATCGCTGGGGATCGCTGCCGCGCCGAGCAGCGCGAGATGCACGGTTTGCCATTCGCCACTGCAATCGGTGGCGCCCACGCAGCTCGCGCCCACCGCGCATCCCGATGAAGGCGTTTCCTGCGAGACTTGCCACGGTGCAGCGGGTGGCTGGCTCCGCGGCCACACCCGCAAGGATTGGACGTACAACACGCGGGTCGGGGCCGGGATGCGTGACCTTCGCAGCATTTATGTGCGCGCTACCGCCTGCGCCGCCTGTCACCAAAATCTCGCGCCGGAATTACTGAAGGCCGGCCATCCTGATTTGTTCTTCGAGCTCGACAGCCAGTCGGTCGCCGAACCGAAGCATTGGAAAGACGACGATTCGTGGAGCGGCGTTCGGGAGTGGCTCACCGGCCAGGCCGTTGCGCTGCGCGAAATGAGCTGGGCACTCGCCAGCGATCCCCACGGCGACGAATGGTCAAACGCCCGGTGGAATGGTCTTGCCTGGGTTTGCTCGATCACCGCGAATGGCGGCGGTTCATGGCCCCAGATCACGCAACCTGCGGTTACTCCTGCCCTATCGGAGTTCAATCGCGCGCGGACCGAGGCGGACGCCCTTGCGCGGCAGGCTTCGGTGTCGAGTTGGAATGCAAGCGCCGTGCGCACTTTGTTAACCGTGCTGGCGTCGAAAGACACCGAGTTTGCCGGCAACGGCACGCCGGCCCCGGTCCTCGGCCAGCGCGCAAAGCGCCTTGTCCTTGCCCTCGATCGCCTCGCCAACGCGCTGAACCAGAATCGCGACTTTAAGCTCAAGGTCGATCCTGAGCTCGGCCGGTTATTTGAAGATGTCAGGACGCTCGATCCTTTCGATGCGGCTGCCTTCAGCCTGCACCTGAAAGCGTTTAGCGAGGCGTTGGATAAAGCCGGATAAACACGCGGGTCGTCCTAATCGTGCTCGCGCAACTTCCCCTCGATCACGATCACGAGCACGAAGTAACTGCCCATTGAACGGCCGCCAGTTCTCGCGGAAAATATCTGCCCCGCTTCATGGCCGCGCCATCTCCAAGTTCACGCCCAGGCTGGCAACGCAACCGGGTCTTCCGGTTTTTCGCGTCGCTCAAACTGGCGGTCGTGCTCTTGGCCGTCCTGATTATCGGCGCGATCGCCGGCACGATTTACGAATCGAGCTTCGACGCGAAAGTTGCCCGCGCCTATATCTACGGCGCGGCCTGGTTCAATATCTGGCTCCTCTTTCTCGCAGCGAACCTCGCCGTTTCGGCCCTTTCGCGTTGGCCTTGGAAAAAACATCACGTCGCTTTTCTAGTGACACATCTCGGGATCATCACCCTCCTGGCTGGTTCGCTGATTGGCCGCATCTGGGGCGTTGAAGGAACGATCACGCTGTTCAAGGGCGAACCGCCGACCAACCGGTTGCTGGTCGACCAGCATCAACTCCGCGTGCGCGATACCGACGGCATCGTAAAGGCGTACCCCGTCGAATTCATTCATCGCCCGCCGACGCCGCAAAAACCGCGGGACCTTGGCCTGCTCGCTGGCGGCGGGCGCCTAAGCGTCGTGGATTATGCGCCCGCGATTGAGGGCCGGCTCAATCCTAAGCCGCTAAGTGAAGGCGGTGCGCCTGCACTCCACTTCACAATTGCGACCGCGATGATGGGGCAACGTCTCGAGAACTGGCTCATCGCGGACAACCCGGAGCACAACTCATTTAACATGGGCCTGGCGACGATCGAATTGAAACGCGGGATCGCGCCCCTTCAACCCACGACTGATTCAACGAGCACGCCCGTACCTGCGACGACGGCTGTCGAAATCGAGGAAGCCATTTTCGCGTTCGCGAGAGCGCCAGACGAACAGATCGCCAAAGTGCTCAAAGGCGGCAGTACTGGCGCCAAGGTCCATCTCGCGCCTCCACAAAATGGAAACAAAGGGAGCATCGCGATCGAGATGCAAGGCAAGACCTGGAACTTCGATGTCGCGACGAACCTCGGGAAAGAAGCAGCCATGGACGGCAGCGCGTTTATCGCGCGGATCGACAATTACTGGGCCGATTTTCGGATTGATAACGGCAAACCGGTCTCCGTCGGGACCGAACCAAACAATCCAGCGGTCGTCGTCACGATTCGCGGGAAAGGTGTTCCGGTATCTTCCACGCCGCCAAACCCACATGGCGAAACTGCGGCAGCCGCCGCTCCCGCGATGCCGGCGGATGGATCGTCCGCGGTGAATCGTCTGACCCTCTTTATCGGCGACGACGGTAACGTCACCTACAGCCTGGTGTCGCGTAAGACCGGCCCAACCTCAGGCAAACTCGAGATCAATGCGCCGCTCACGACCGGTTGGGCTGACTGGCAACTGACCGTTGATCGGACTATTCCGCACGCCGAACCGTGGATGGATTTTATTCCGAACCAGACCCCAACTGATGGGTCCGAACTACCGGATGGCGTTCGCGTCCGCATCGTTAACGGCACTCAAGTCTCCGAGCAGTGGATTCCGGCTGGATGGCAAATCAGCGTCCCCACATCACCGGCCGAAGTTCAGATCGCGTACGGATGGAAA
>JBJMXC010000162.1:0-39272 GCA_045809825.1 Chthoniobacterales bacterium
CTGGATTTTCGTTTGCTGCAACCGGCCGTTGAACGCGAGCTGATTGTTCTGCAACTGCGCCACCAGATCGAACGTCGCCGGCTCGAGCTTCGGATAGTCCGCGCTGTGTAAATCTTTCATCTGAACATCCATGCGCCCTTGCACAGCCTCGAGCGTCCCTTGGGCATCGAGTTTCACGCTAATCAACCCGGTCCCGAGCGGTGGCGCGCCGATATCCGCGAAGAGTTTCTTCAAGTCCAGATTCTCCGACTGGAAGTTTGCGAATACCTTTCCTTCCGCGAGGAAAAGCGGGCGGTCCGTTCCGAGGTTCTTCCAGACGAACGGCAGCGAAAGGTAGCCGGACGCATACTTGGCCTGGCCCTGGTCGATCTGGATTTTGCTGACCTCGAGGGTCTCGCCCTTCGCCGTCAGGTTGGCCTGGAACGACATCTTGTCGCTCGCGAAAAAAATCGTCGGAACGTTCAGGCCCTCCGGAGAATAATCGGCGTCGATCTTCGCGCGGAGCGCCTGCAGGTTTGCGTAACGTCCCTTCTCCAGAGCGAGGTTCAGTTTGCCGGAGTTTTTGAATTCAGCCGCTTCGCCTGACCCTTCCCAATCGACCACTAGCGAGCCCGCGATCTCGTTGTTATTTCCGAATGCGGCCAGGAGCGGCTTGAAGCGCGCGAGGTCAGCTACGTTCGCCGTTAGCCGGCCCTGATAGCGATACGGTTTATCGAGCGAGAAAACACCGCGGCCCCCGACGAAATCGCGCTCGTTCAGCCTGGCGGTGAAATCGTTCAGGTAAACCACGTTGTCCGTAATCACCGTCTCCGCGCTGACCTCCGGAATCGTGAGGTTGCGAAATTTCACGCCGGACCCGTAGACCGAGAGTTGTCCATTTGCCTTCCCGTTGGTCATGGTTACTTCGCCCGAGAACTGGAGAGGCCCGGTGATTCGGTTCGGTGAATCTTCCGCCCAGTAGTCGCCTAGCTCGATGGCTCCGAGCGATACGGTGACGGTGCCCGGCTGCATTCGTAACTGCGCCAGGTCTTCCGGCAAGACATAGGTGCCCGTTGCCGTGAATGTGTTTTCTTTTCGCAACGCGACGAAGCGCTCGATTTTTACATTGGCCCCGTCACTTACAATGTCGGCTGTAGCAGAATCGAACACGTTCTCGCCCGAACGCACGTCGGTCATCTCGATGTGGATTCTGGATTGAAGGTCCGCGTAATAAACTTTTCGGGTATCCGCCGGCGGCATTTGTTTTGTCGCTTTCACCGTCCCTGACACGAGCGCCGCGCTTCCGCTGCCGTAGGTGATGGGGCCACCCGAAAAACCGAGATCGGCTCCCAGCACGGCATCCTTGATCGTCGCAGTCCCCGTCACCGTGACGGCACCCGTCAGAGGCTGAGGAAAATTCGCGGTCAGGGATTGAAGGTCGGGCAGCGAACCCGCCAGCTCGAAATTTGCGTCGGCCCGGCCGAAGTCACGAATGTGGGCTGGCAGCTGGGCGGTTCCCTTGAACGAGATCTTGTCCGCTCCATTGGTTGCCTCGCCGCTTTCGATCGTGGCAATGCCGTTACGCGCTGTCGCCGCCAGCGATACGTGTTCAAAGAAGAGGGCTTCCTCGCGAAGATCGGCGATATCCGCCTGGACCGCCCCCGTCCATGTTCGCGGCGCGTCGAGCGTTCCGTCACCCTCGACCGATAGCCGTTTGGCGTCGCCGCCCGGAAAATTCTGCGGGTCCCCGATGTAACCGCGCAAAGTGCCGAGCGAAACATTTTCAGCCACCAAACGGAGTTTCACGTTCACGGATTGTGGCGTCTCCTTGAGCGCGATTGAACCCGCGATCGTTCCGCCTGCCAGCGACGCGTCGAGCACCACTTCGAGCGAGCGGGCGGCGATGTGCGATGCATCCAGCGCAAAGAGCCGAATTTGATTTTCCTGGTCCAGGACCACGCCGCTGACGACCAGGTTCTTGTTCGTATAGGAAGTCTTGGCGGAAATGTTGCGCCAGGCATCTGCGGTGGGGAGTTGCAGCGTGGCTGCCTTCAACGTTCCCGGGTTCTTCGGGTCCAGCTCGAGTTCGAAATGTTCGAGAACGAAAGCTGGCTTGTCCGCGGCTGAGCGCACCAACACGTTAGCGTCCGCGATCTGCAAGCGCTCCGGAAAGACGGGAAACACGCGCAGCCGTTCGTCCGGTCGCGGCACCTTGGGCTTGAGCGAAGCTTTGGCGGGATCGAGGACGACCCGGGCATTGTGCACCTCGACGTTCTTCAGCAGCTCCGTCCTGCCGCGCGACATCCAGTCCCACAAACTGTAATCCGCGCGCAGGTAATCGGCGTCAATGGACTCGACGATCGTTGGGCCGGTCGGTGAAACGTGGAGATTGCGCACCGCGAGACTGGTGAAAATGCTTCCTTCGAGAGTGCAGTCGACCCGGAGATTTGCAGTAGCGGCGTAGCGATCGACGAAGTGACGGCCGATGCGGAAAATAATCGGGCGATGGAAGAGTAGAATAAGCGCCAGGAGGACCAACAGGGCGCGACCGGTCCACCACCACCATGTTCGAGGCGGTCTGCTGGGGGCGATGAAGTCTTCATCCACGCGGGCGCTAATCTATTTCTACGAGGGTAAAGAGCAACCCGGCCGGCTTTATTGCGACCGGCCTACGGACTTAACGCGTTTCCAGCGTGAAAGCTATGGAGACCGTAAACATCGGAAATATCCGCGAACAACCAGATTCGGCTTTTACCCGCGACGCGCCTGCCGCTTTCAGGCAGATGGTCCTGAACGCAGAATTCCCGTGCCTCGGCGCGAAGGCGGCTTTCAATTCTGATTCATTCACCCTCCGGTGCTTTCCTGAAATCGCGACCCGCGCCGCGACCTCCAAGCTGTCGGCGGAGCTGCTCGGCTTTACCAGGTCGGAACAAATCTCAGCTTCCGAATACGCGACTTTCATCGCTATTTTCGAAGGTCCTCGCTCGACTAACGAGCGCGAATTCGAACAGCTCCTTTGGCAACAGCTGCGTGCTCTCCACCGCGAAGACGTTCGTGATTTTGATTGGGACCCAGCCGTCCAACCCGATCCTTCCGATCCTCATTTTTCGTTCAGCTTTGGCGGTCGGGCGTTGTATGTCATCGGGATGCACGCCAACAGTTCGCGTGAGGCGCGCCGTTTCGCGTGGCCGGCTTTGATTTTCAATCCGCACGAGCAATTCGAGCGACTTCGCGCCGACGGAAAATGGAAACGCATGCAGGAAACGGTCCGGCATCGCGATGAAGCACTGCAAGGATCAATTAACCCAATGTTGAGCGATTTCGGGGTGCGGTCCGAGGCACGCCAGTATTCCGGCCGCGCGGTTGAGGAAAACTGGCGGGCACCGTTTCAGGCAGAACCGAAGTGTCCGTTCGCGCATTAAATGCATTGTTTAGTTGTAGCGACGGCGCTCTCCCGCCGTAATCACGCGTGCTACGGCGACAGAGCGCCGTCGCTATGGCTGAGATGAATCCCACGAGACTAGCGCCGCAAACCGGCACCGCATTTGAATTGCGCACCGGCCACCTACTGCGCGTCATCGACATCGAAGGCGAACAGGTCGCCGACTTAATCGCATTCAACCTGGCAGACAAAGCCGAGTCGCTTTCGTCGGGACGCAGCATCGATTACGCGAACCGGATTTACCTGACAAAGGGCGACATTCTCTATTCGAACCGAAGCCGGCCAATGCTCTCGATCGTGGAGGACGATGTTGGCCGGCACGACTTCCTGCTCACACCATGCAGCCCGGAGACGTTCCAGATTATCTACAAAAACGACGAGCCGCATCCGAGTTGCTTCGGAAATCTGGCGGCGAACCTGGCGCCGTTCGGGATCGCGCCCGATTCTATTCCGACGACATTCAACATCTTCATGAATGTAGAGGTCGATGGAAGCGGGACGCTCAAGATTTTGCCGCCGCGGTCGAAAGCGGGCGAATCGATCCTGCTTCGGGCCGAGATGGATTTGATTGTCGGTCTGACGGCGTGTTCGGCGGAGATGTCGAACAATTATCGGTTCAAACCGATCGCGTTCGAGATCACGTAAAGATCATTGAGGTGTAGCGACGACGCCCTGTCGCCGTCAGAACGCTCCACCGTTAGCGGCGCTGCGCCGTCGCTCCAACAAGCAGCCGGCGGTTTGAAACCGTCGCCGCCTGAATGCTTGCTCCCGCCGTTCGCCCTGACGATGCTCTCGGTTCACGCATGAGCCCGGAAAAGCTGTTCGATTATCTCGAGGGAAAATTTAACGCGGAACAGCGGCACGCTTTCGAACAACAACTTGCCACCGATCCACAATTGCAACGCGAACTGGCCATCGCGCGCGAAATGCACCGGCGGGCCCACGGTTCGCGCGAAGTCCTCGGTGAACAGGAAGACCCGGAAATCCCGCAACCCGCAAAACCGATTGGTCGCCGGCTGATTACAGCGTTCGCCGCGCTCGTCCTCCTCAACGTTGTTGTCGGAATCATTTTCATCATTGGCCGCAAGAACGGAACGGGCGAGATCCGGGCGCGTGAAGCGGCAACTCGAAAGCAGCTCGAATCGTCGCTCCAACAAACGGCGGAGACGTCGCTGCCTTTGCCCACGATCGCAGATGAGATCCAATTGCCGACGGCGAGTCGCGACCGCGATCGGGTTGCCGATAGCGTCGTCGTTCTCGCGCAACAGGCAGGCGGTTCGGCAGCGAAAGCGCCCGCCGACAGCACGGGAATAAACGTGGTCGTCGATCTGCCCGCGAGCCGAGTGGAGGAGTTCCGCCGTTCTTTGACGCCGCTCGCGCCGCCTGATTATTCGCCTCGGCCGGTAGACCCATCGGCCAGGGCTGCCCAGCGCACGATATTGCAAGTCCGGGTCGGCGACCGCCTCGCCGCGGGGACTCCGTGAAGTTTTCGTCACATGATAGCGATCACCTTTGCGCTACCTGCCGAGAGTTCCGACTTCATTCGGCTCCTTGAACGGCCGGGCGCGAACTCGCGGGAAGGAGTTGAAAGCGTGCGCGGCCTCCTCGGCGGCAAATCCGTTGCCGTCATCCATACAGGCGTCGGGCGCAAGGTCTCCCTCGAACGAATGGAAATCATCCTGCGCCGGGAAAAATTTCGGTATCTGATCAGCGCGGGATTTGCAGGCGCGCTCGAGAACGGGTTGCGCGTCGGAAATGTCCTCGTAGCGGAAAATTATTCGACCGCGGAGCTGGTCGCTTCGCCGCGGCTTCAATTGGACGACGAAGGAACCTTCCTCGGAAAATTGCTGACTGTCCCGCGAATGGTGGAGCTGCAAGGCGAACGGGAGGACCTCGCGAAAAGGACGGGAGCGATCGCAGTAGACATGGAGACCGAGATCATCGCGACGACGTGCGCCTCCCACGAATTGCCGATGCTGTCCGTGCGCGCGATTAGCGATACTATTTCGGAGCCGTTCCCTGCCCCCGCCAAGGTTTTGTTCGATGTGGCGCGGCAGAAAACGAACTTCCTTCGGCTGGCGTCGTATTTGGTGGCGCATCCATCCGCCTTGACTCGCTTGAATGCGTTCCGCGAACAGATAGCCGTGGCGCGCAAAGCGCTGACCGTGACCCTGCAGAAAATTGTCAGAGCCGACCTGATGTAGAGATCAGCTGCGGGCAGGTTCGATATGGACGAGGACGTCGGCAATCCGCGCGTCCGTGCTTTTGATTGCGTCCTTTACCTGGTGAGCGATGTCGTGGCCGTCGCGGACCGAGATTCCACCCTCAACTCCGACATGCAGGTCCACGTAATAAAACACGCCCATTTTCCGGACGAGACATTTTTCGACCTCGATGACGCCGGCCACCGAACTTGCGGCGCGCTCGATCGTGCTCACGATCTCGCCGCGCGGCGCAGTGTCCAGCATTTCGTGCAAGGCCGGCATCAGCAAGCGCCACCCGTTTGCCGCAATGATCGCGCAGGCGAACAATGCGGCCCAGTCATCAGCCGTATACCATTTCTCGCCGCCAATCAGCGCGATCGAAATCCCGACGAAAGCGGCCGTCGACGTCAGGGCATCGGAGCGGTGATGCCATGCGTCGGTCTTGACCGCCGTGCTCTCGACATTTTTTCCGAGGCGCATGACGACGCGATAAAGGAATTCCTTCGTGACGATGACGACGACGAGGACAATGAGGGTGAACGGGGCCGGGCCATGGTGCGGTGTCAGAATTTCGCGCACGCTCTCGATGGCGAGACCGATTGACGCGAGTAGGACGCCGGCGGCGACCACCGCGGCTGCCAGCGGTTCTGCTTTGCCGTGGCCGTAGGGATGGGTGGCGTCCGGAGGGCGCAGCGACAATTTCAAACCGCCCCAGATCACGAACGACCCGGCGATATCGAGCGCCGATTCGATTCCATCGGCGATCAGGACATATGAATTGCCGAGGACGCCAGCGCTGATTTTCGCGGCCGTGAGGACGATGTTGGCGAGCATGCCGATCAGGGCGATCCGGGCGCCGCTCTGCATATTGCTGGCGGGATCGTTCGCGATGGGCTCAATTCGCTCCGCCATCATGAGCGACACCTTTAAGGCCGCTGTTTACGAAACGCACGGAATCCCGGCCGAAGTACTGCGGGTCACCGATCTGCCCCTGCCCAAGCCAGGGCCAGATGACGTCGTCGTGAAAATGTCGGCTGCTCCGATTAATCCAGCCGATCTCAATTCGATTGAGGGCAAATACCCGATCAAGGCGCCGCTGCCGGCGATTCCGGGAATGGAGGGGGCGGGCGTCGTGATCAAAGCCGGAACCGGCGTGAAGAACGTCGCGGTGGGGAGCCAGGTAATTTTGCCGCACAGCTACGGGACGTGGCGCGAGCTTGCCGTGATCGCGGCTGAGAAAGTGGTGGTGGCGCCACAAGATATCGAGCCGATTCAGGCGGCGATGTTAAAAGTCAATCCGATCACTGGCTGGCGAATGCTGCACGATTTTGTAACGCTCCGGCCGGACGATTGGGTCATACAGAATGCGGCGAATTCCGGGGCGGGCGAATGCGTGATCCAGATCGCGCACCAGCTGGGATTAAGGACGGTGAACGTTGTTAGGCGGCCCGAGGTGGTGGACGAGCTCCGTTCGTTAGGCGGGGATGTCGTTGTGGTCGACGGCCCGACCCTGCGTGACGAAGTCGCGGCTGCAACCGACGGCGCGCGGATCCGGCTGGCATTGAATGCGGTTGGTGGTGAGAACGCGCTCCGCGTCGCGAAATGCCTCGCGTCTAATGGCACGATGGTGACCTACGGCGCGATGAGTCTCGAGCCGCTCTCCATTCCAAACGGCATGCTGATTTTCAAGAACCTGCGGTTTACCGGGTTCTGGGTAAACAAATGGTACGACGCAGCAACGCCGGAACAACGCGCCGAGACATTCGCGCCTGTCTTCGAAATGGCGAAGCGCGGATTGCTGCGAACAAAAGTGGAAGCGACGTACGCCCTCGGCGAGGCGCAGGTTGCGATCAGGCACGCGATGCAGAGCAAACGCGCAGGGAAGATCGTGTTTACATTGTAGTGCTGTAGCCGCGGTGCTCAGTCGCCGCGCCCAGCCCAGATCCGGCGGCTACTCCTGCGTCGCCGGTTCTTTCTTCGGCTGGCGCTTCAGGAGCGTGATCTGCTTGATCCGGGCGGAATCGGATGGGCTCCATGTCGCTACGTCGGGATCGTCCTTGAAGGCATTATGGACCAGGCGCCGCTCGTAGGAATTCATCGGCTCGAGTTGCAATGAACGTCCGGAAATACGGACACGCTCGGCCAGCTCGCGGACGCGCTGCACGATCCGGTCTTCCCGCATCGACCGATAATGCTCGCAGTCGACAATCACTTTCGGCGCGTCCTTGTCCTTCGATTGAATGAGCCGGTTCAACAAAAATTGGATAGCTTCCAATGTCTCGCCGTCGCGGCCGATGAGCGTGTGCGCTTCCTCCATGTAAATCTGGAGGGTGGGATTGCCGCCCTCGCTTTGAGTCTCGTCGATCTGCACAACGAAACCGAGATAGCCGAGGATCGTATCGAGTAATTCCTTGGGCGTCATGGTCGTCCTTTACGCTGACGCTTCCCTGGCGGCGCAACTTTCTCCAGGACCGGCGCCGGCAATTTCCGGTTCTGGTAAAGCTGCAGAATCGTGAACAGGTTCTGCGTCGTGTAATATAATGCCAAGGCCGCCGCGAAATTGTAGCAGAAAATCAAAAAGATCAGGGGCATGAACATCATCACCTTTTGTTGGGTGGAATCGCCGGTCTTCGGCGTCATCCGCATGAGCCAGAGATTCGTCGCGCCCATGATGAGGGGAAGAATGTTGATCGGCAACCCGGAGGCATTGCTCAGAATTGGAATCCAGGTCAGTCCCGGAATGGTGAAGAGCGTATCGGGCTGGGAGAGATCGTGGACCCAGAAGAAGCGCGCGTTCCGCAATTCCGCCGCCTGGCCGAGCATGCTGAAGAGGCCGAAGAAGATCGGGATCTGAATCATCATCGGCAAACAGCCGCCGACCGGATTGACCCCGTGCTCCTTGTAGAGCTTCATCACTTCCTGGTTCATTCGGGTCGGATCGTCCTTATATTTTTCCTTGAGCGCCTGCATTTTGGGCGCGAGCGCCGACATCTTGCGCATCGATTTGTTGGCCTTGTTCTGAAGCGGCCACAGGACGCCTTTCACGCAGGCAGTGAGCAGGACAATTGAGAAACCGTAATTGCCGATCCAGCTGTGGATCAGGTTCATGAAATTAAGCAGGAACTGGCTGATCAATTTCCACATCCCGAAATTCATGATCTCGGCCTCGTTATGCTGGAGGCTGGCGAGCCGGCCATAGAGCTTCGGCCCTGCGTAAATTTGGAAACGCATCGACGTGGTTTGTCCTGGCTGGATTTGGAACCCGGGCATGCCCATGGCTCCTTCGATGCCGAGGAGGTTCGGCCCGTCGGCCCGTTTGATATCGAACGGTTGTGCCCAGAGCTCGACGCCTTTTGCATTCAACGGCGTAATCAAATCGGTAAAGAACTGGTTCGTCATCCCGGCCCACTGAAGGTCGTTCGTTTTCTCGCGGTAGAATGCCTGGGCTGCGCGTTTCTGGACACCGACCAGCGGATAATTTTGCGCCGCGAACCAGTTCACATCGACGCTGCCAGCCTTGTTCGCGTACCAGGCGAGCCGTGTGTAGGCCGGCATGTCCTTCGGATGGATCGGGTGGGTCGAGCCGAGAGTGACGAAATAGCCGGGATTGTTGTAAGGCTGCGCGCCGTCGTTCCGAAAATCGACATCCATTTCGGCGACGAAATTGTCTTTCTTCTCGGTCGTCGGTGGAAAGAAGAACCGCTTCCGGATCGTCACGCCCTCCGGCGTTTTGTTTTCAAACTGGACGCTGCCGTCCGCCTGTTTCTCCATCGCGAATTCCGGCAAGGCGTCAGTGCCGGGTTGTTCCACGATCGCGCCAATCGGCGTGCGATCACGCGCATTGAGGCTGACACGATTTCCATTATCGAGCGTCTGATTGAGCAGGACAGCCTCGGTGATGGCGCCGCCGCGGTTGGTCAGACGCAGCTCGAGATCTCCGTTGGCGAGGACCTCCGATTTTTCGACGAACGCGGCGGCCGAAGGCGCAGGCGTTGCCGTGGCCGTGTTTACAGTCCCCGGCGCGGGTGAAGCCGAGGGAGTTGCGGAAGCGTCAGCGACCGCGGCCGGCGTTGGCGAGACGGACGGGACCGGGCCCTGCCTGGGCGGCGGCATATGGGAGGCGGTGTAGGCATACCAACCCAAAAGCCCAAGGACACAAAGGGTAACGGCAATCCAGGCTTGTCGGTCCATAGGGTGAAGCCAGCCCGGCTATTCACAAACCAGATGCCGGCAATCTTGACGCGGAGGGACCGGATCGTGTCCGCGACCACCCCAAGGGTTGCAGCGGCACAATCGCCAAAGGCCGAGCTGCAATCCGCGCAGAGTGCCGTGCGTTTCAAGCGCCTCCAGAAAATAGGCGGAACAGGTCGGGGTGAAGCGACAGCCGTTGCCCGGTCCGGCCAGGAAAGAGAGCACCGGCGAGATCAGGATTTGGTAACCGCGAATAACAAAACGCGCGAGAAAGAGCATCAGGGCGCTAGGATAGAAGCGCGCTCCGCGAGGCGCAACCACTCATCTTTTAGCTCCTGATAGGTCGCATTCTTCGCGTAAGCACGCGCCACGACGACCATCCAAAACCCCGGGTGGAGACGCGCTTGATGTGTCCTCACGATATCACGGAGGCGCCGTCGCACCCGGTTGCGTTCCACGGCGCCGCCGATGTGTTTCGGCGTAATGAACCCGGCCCGAAAGGATTTCTCGTTCTTGTCCTTCATCGCACCGACAGCCAGGAGCCGGCCACGGTGAGTTGTTCCCTGCCCTTTCACTCGGGCGAACTCAGCCGATAAGGTGAGCCGTCTCGTTTTGGGAAAGGATAGCGCTTTCGTGCTCATGATCGTGTTCTGACCTTTCCCATTGGAGGGCGCAGCTCCAGCGACGCCGGATTCGCCGGCCGCACTCGCGAAGCTTGCGCCTCCAATCAGAAGATTAGGATCATGATCAGGACCAGGAGCAAGAACACAAAAGAAAAGGCTTCCCGCGAATGGACCGCGGGAAGCCTTTTGAAAGCAAACAGCCAGGAACGGCCTACGGACTGGGGCTCGAGGTCGTCGTAGTCGTCGACGTGCTGGAGTTCGGAGGACTGGAAGCCGTGGTTGTGTTCGTATTGGTGTTCGTCGTCTCCTTCGTCTTCTCTTTCACGACAGTCGACGCCGGATTAACGACGGTAGTGTTGCTTTCCGTCTTCTTATCCGCGGGCGGATTGACGGTTTCGCTTTTTTGCTCGCAGCCTCCGAGGAGTGCGGCGCTGGCTAAAATGCAGACTAGTTTTTTCATATTTGGATTTGGTTGCCCATCTTGGACAAACCTGATTCGCAACAAGTTATGCAATCGGCCTTGCCGAAGACAAGTTTGCTTTTGAACTAAATCGGCGGCTCGAAAGGAAGCCCATGAGCCTCGGCCACAGCGGCGTAGGTGACCTTGCCGTCGCGCGTATTGATCCCGCCAATCAGTGCCGGCTGTTTCTTGCAAGCGCCTTCGAGCCCCAAGTCGGCGAGGAGTTCAGCGTAACGGGCGGTGGCGTTGCTCAATGCCTGGGTGGAAGTGCGCGCATAAGCTCCGGGCATATTCGCGACACAGTAGTGGGTCACTTCTTCCTCCACGTAAACCGGATCCTCATGGGTGGTCGCCCGCGAAGTTTCGGCGCAACCGCCCTGGTCAATCGCGATATCGACGAACACGCACCCGGGTTTCATCTGCCGCAACATTTCGCGGGTGATGAGCTTGGGCGCCTTGGCCCCTGGGACGAGCACGGCGCCTATTAGCAAATCAGTCCTCGGCATCAGCTCAGTCAGGTTCGCTTCATTCGAATATAAGGTTTTCACACCGGGCATCGTCAGGTCGAGGAAGCGCATCCGCTCGCCGTCCACCTCCAGGATGGTGACGTCCGCTTTCAGTCCCATGGCCATCCGCGCCGCGTTCACGCCCGAAGTGCCGCCGCCGATCACGACGACCCGACCCGGTAGCACTCCGGGCACGCCGCCGAGAAGGACACCGTTTCCGCCATTGTGCTTCGCCAAATAATACGCGCCCATCACGACCGACATGCGCCCGGCGATTTCACTCATCGGCTCAAGCAACGGCAATTTGTTGCCGACCTGGATTGTCTCGTAGGCCACGCCGGTCACGCCCGACTTCACCAGTGCGTCCGTCAGCGATCTGCTCGCCGCGAGATGGAGATAGGTGAAAAGAATCTGCCCCTTCCTAAGAAGCCCATATTCCGGCGGAAGCGGCTCTTTCACTTTCACGATCATGTCCGCCTTCGCGAACACGTCCTCCGCGCGATCGACCATCTGTGCGCCGGTAGCGGTGTAATTTTCGTCCGTGTACCCGGCGCCGACCCCAGCGTTCTTTTGTACCAAAACTGTGTGGCCCTTTCGGGTCAGGGTCGTGGCGGTGGAGGGAATCAGCCCGACTCGATGCTCTTGCGATTTAATCTCCTTCGGAACGCCAATGATCATTTGAAAGAGAGTGACCAGTGATCAGTGACAAGTGATAAGTCAAAAATGCAGGCGCTGCTTTCTTTTCTGGTCACTGAACGACTTGTCACTGATGACCTTGCTAATTCAACGACGGATCATCGGGAGCGGCGGCGAGCATCTTGTACCAGGGGCCGAGACCGCGCATGATTTCGAACCAGAGTTTTGGCAGACGCGCCGGCGCGAGCGCGGACCGCGTAGGTTTTTGCACGATCCAGGCTTTCTGTTTCATCTCGGCTTCGAGTTGACCGGCACTCCAGCCGGCATAACCGACAAAGGCCCGGATCGAGGCCGGGTCCTCGTCCACGAGGTGGTGGGCTTCATCCACGCCCACGTTGTGATTGAGTTTGAGCCCCGCGCCTTTCTGCCATTCGAACGCGGCGAACATCAGCTGATTTTTGCCGACCGGTCCCCCCAGAAAAACCGGCACTTCCGCAAGGCCTTCAGGCGGAGCTTCGTTAACCAGATCAGCGACCTGCTTATCGAGCGGCCGATTCAATATTACGCCAAGGGCTCCGTCCTCCTGGTCGTGGGCTGAAATAAAAAGGACGGCGCGCCGAAAATTCGGGTCCAGCATATTCGGGTGCGCCACCAAAAGCGAGCCGGCGAGGCTCAGCGGCATTCCTTCGCCTAAGTTGCGCATAAAAAACTAGAATCTCGCGCCGGGCGGCGCGCAAGAGGTTTCACCGGGTCATCCCGCGGCCGTCTCTATCTTCGGATCAGCGATCGTTCATGGAGTTCGAATACGGGACCTTCCATCGCTCTCTCCCGCCAATCGATTGTCGTCGCGGTGACCAGCTTCTGCGCGTCCGCCGGCAGACAATTTAAAAGGGCGTTCCGTCGAGCCGGGTCGAGCTCGCCGAAAATATCGTCAATCAGGAGCAAGGGCGCAGCTCCCTCCTCGAGTGCGAACACTTGGGATTGCGCAATCTTTAGTGCCAGTGCGACCGTTCGCTGCTGACCTTCGGAAGCGAACTGCTGGGCCGGCTTGCCTTGCACGGCAAGATCGATGTCGTCGCGGTGCGGGCCGACGAGCGTTTGCCGGAGCCGCGCCTCCCTTGGCTGCGATGCGGCGAGATCTCGCGCGAAATCATCGCCGGCTCCCCGGACAAAGCGGAGTTCCAGCAGTTCGTCGATGCCGCTGATCCGGCGATGCGCTTCTGCCGCCAAAGGAGCGAGCCGCTCCGACAGTTGCGCGCGAATCGTCATGAGTTTGCTTCCGTGCTCGATGAGCGGCGCGTTGTAAGCCGCAATTTCGCGCGGTCGAGGTTGGCCGGACTTCAACAAAGCGTTCCGCGAACGCAGGGCACGGTCGTAGGCGCGCAGGCTTGGCCGGTAAAGCGGATCGACCTGGGCGGCGAGGAAATCGAGGTAGCGTCGACGCGCGTCGGAACCGCCTCGGACCAGTTCGATATCCGTGTTCGCGAACGAAACCACTCGGGCAAGGCGCAGATATTCGTTGAGCGTTCGTTGCTCCGCCTCATCGAGCGAGACTTTGCGGCGAAGCACGCTGTAGCGAAAATCCAGAACGTGATTGTCGAGCCGGCCCGTAACCGCGAAGGCTTTCTGCCCAAAGCGAACGGCGGGCGCGAGGGTTGAGCTCCGTTGGGATTGGAGCCGCAAGAGGACGCACGCGCCTTCCAGAATCGAAGTCTTGCCCTGGCCGTTTCGGCCAATGAAAAAGTTGAAGCCGGGTCCGAACTCCACCCGCAACCCTTCGAAGCAGCGAAAGTCCCGGAGCCGAAGTTCAGCGAACATTATGCGAATGACGAAGCACGAATGGCCAATGACGAACTTTCGTCATTCGTCATTTCCTCACAGGTTGATCAACTCCAACTTGGCTGTCATTTCTGTCGGCACCCCTTTGTGATGATAATAGGCGCCGCTGATTGGTGTGATATCGGCCGGGGTCAATCCAACCGCCGCGGCGATGAAGTTATGATTGCAGAAAACTCCATTGGTGGCGTCGAGGCCAACCCAACCGGCGCCAGGCAGATAAACTTCCGTCCACGCGTGAAGCGACCCCTCGGCCACCTTTGTTTCCGAATCGCTTTCCCGCAGGTAACCACTCGTTAGGCGAGCGGCCAATCCCATTTGCCGCAACACTTCCGCAAGGAGCACGGTCACATCCCGGCAAGCACCCCGCCCCAGCCGCAACGTTTCCTCCGGCGGACGCGCCTCGCCTTCCTCCCGTCTCTCGTAACCAATGCATTCGTGGAGCCGGCGGTTCAGCTCCACCAGGGTTTCGACGGTCCCGCGCGTTTTTCCGTTCGTGGGCGGCTTCCACCCCGGGACCACCAGGTCTTTTTTCACGCGACGCTCGCGGTAAGGCGCGAGCAGTTTCGCAATCGTCTTGTCGTACTCAAACGGCAGCTCGATCGCGTGCCGCTCCAGGATGAAATGAAACGGATCTTTTTCGTCAAGATCCAGATTGATCGCGAGTTTGAAGCTGATCTCCTTTGCGCGCTCCGGAAAATAACAGGACGCGACGATGTTTTCGAAGACGTCGCGCGAATACCGAATCGTCGCTTTCGGTGTAGCCGAAAAATCGAGCCGGCGAACCCGGCTGAAACGATCGCTTCGGGGAAAAAGGCGGACGTCGTGGGGAGAAAAACCGACCGGTTCCTGGTAGCGATAAGTGGTCTGGTAGCGCAGCCCCAATTTCATGGAAACATCTTACATTGCACTGCGAAAAAAAAATCGTTTAAGATCATTAAGAAATCTGTTGCACCCTTGCACAAGCTCGGTTAATAGCTGCGCAGATTCCAAAATGTTCTGGGGGGAACAGCCGCCCTTCACGTCCATCGGACGTGGGGGGCGGTACTTTTTTGGGGCCATTACTTCGTGAATCCAGACACGCCCTCGCCCGGCCGGCGATTTTCCTGGCCGCTCGCTTTCACTCTGATCGTCCTCACCGTTGCCGGCGTCGTGGCATTCATTTTTTTCCGGCTCGAAACGTGGCCGGCACGCAATGCGCGCCGGGGCACGGACGAGCTCGAACGGCTGGGCCGCGATGTCCGTGATGCACTCGTGGAAATGGCGCAGCTCAAACCGCGGGTTACGGTCAACAATCGGATTTACCTGGAGAAGACAACGGCAACGGCGCAGCTCGCGATTTTATCGAGACAGGTGGAGGTCGAGCACGAATTCCTCCACACCTGGGCCGGCAGCACCAAGCGAGTGAAATTGCACGCGACCTTTGCGGCCAAAGCCGGTTTTGATTTGCAACACGACCTCGCCGTCGATCTGCAGCCGGGGGAGATTTTGATCACGCTGCCGCATGCGACGATTCTCGGTGTCGAGCAGCAGCAAGTGGACGTCCTCGCGTTTGAGAACGGATTCTGGAACCGAATTTCCGCAGCCGATCTCCAGGCGCAGCTCGCCGTGCTTCCTGAGCTGGCCCGACAGAAAGCAGCGGACAGCGGAATTCTGGCAGAGGCGGAGACAGCGCTTCAAACCCAGCTGAGCGATCGAATTCACGCCGAGCGCCCGGTTCACCTGACGTTTCAAACGACGCCGGCGAAAGAATAGGCGATTGGTCGCGCACTCAGGTTCGATCCCGGCGGTGCCCACGGACCTAACGAAAAAAATCAGGCGCCCGGGACCCCAAGCCTCTACAGTGCCACCCGCAATGCATCTGAAGCGACGGCTCCTGATCATTGGCCTTGGGCTGCTCGGAGTCGCGCTGCTCTTCGTCGCCCTTGGGCCTCTTATGGTTGCGACTGGACTTCGAACCTGGTCCCAGCGAGTTGCCCGCCGCGAAGGTCTCACCCTGGAAATTGAGCAAATCGAAGCGCCTCTCCTTCGGCCTGCTGTTGCCAAAAATGTTCATGTACTGACTTCACCCGGGGCACCGATTCGAGTCGATTGCCAGGCGGCACGCATTGCATTCGACCTTAACCTCTACGGCATCCTTACCGGATCGCGGCGCTCCCTCCGTGCTTTAACGATTGAAGGACTGAGCATCGACATCCGCCGTCAACCGACCACGGCGGATTCATCCCGGCACATTCCGTGGACGTTTTTGGAAAACCTGTTGTCGGACAGTTTCAATTTTTCCGGCATCCGGATCCATGTCGAAAACGGGGTCACCACCGTTGATGTCCGCGACGGCGTCGTGAGTGGCTCGGAAATGGAGCCGGGGATTCTGCAGGCCGGCGAAATTTCGATCGCGGCACCATGGTTTCGTAAAAATTTCGTGAACGTGAAAGGCGCCACCTCGTGGCAGGACACGCGTTTGGCCGTCGGCGCCGTCAGCCTGATGCGCGGGCTGGATGTCGATACGCTCGTTGTCGATCTCTCGCAGATCGGCGCCAGCCAGATCGCGATGGAGCTGAATATTGATGCCTTTGGTGGGAAGGTGCGGGCTCGCGTTTCCAGCGACGATCGAAGCGACACCCGGATCTGGGACATGGCTGGCAGCGCCTCGGGCGTATCGCTGGCAAAAATGTCGGACGCTCTTGGGTGGGCCGATCGTGCGAGCGGATCGCTTCATTCAAGCAAATTCACTTTTCGCGGAGCGATGAATGATATTCGAAACTCGACCGCGTCCGTCTGGGCCGAAGTCAGCGGAATGACGTGGCGGGACCGCACCGCGGACACCGTGATGGTCGGCGCGTCGCTCTACAACCGGCAAGTGCAGGTCGAGCACCTTTACATCAAACAGCGGAGCAACGAACTGAACTTCGACGGCGAATTCGCCTGGCCTGAAAAAGCGAGCGAGTGGATCAAACCGGTATTCCGCGGCGACATCTCAGCGTCAATCAACGACCTCGGTGATTTCGCGCGGCTCTTCGGCGAGGCTCCGGCGGATTTTGCCGGAAAACTTGCGGCGAACGGAAACGTCAGCGCTGAGGAAGGAAAATTGCAGGGACAACTGGCCATCACGGGAAATTCACTCATCCTCTTTCGATCCGAAATTGAGTCGCTCGAGATGAAACTCGCGGTCGAGGAATCGCGGCTCAGGATAGCGCCCCTCGATCTTCGGCGCGGCGAAGACTTTCTCCATGCCGAGGGAACAATTGCGTTGAACGACAAGCAATGGTGGACCGGTTCGGTCGAGACTTCCTTCGCCGATATCGCGGATTACCGCGGATTTATTCCGGAAACTTTCTCTGTCCGCGAGCCGTCCGGAAGCATCGAAGGCGAATGGAAAAGCGCACCATCGAGCGGTAGTTTCAAAATTCGCAGTCGGAATTTCCGGCTTGGACAGCCCGCGACGCTTCCATTCGACGCCGAGCTCGAAGCGGAGTATTCCGCGGCGACGACATTTTTCCGGCAATTCCATTTCTGGAATTCGCGCTGCGATCTGAGCGCGTTCGTGACGCTTGGCGAGGATTATTCGCAGGTCCAGGAACTCCGCTTCAACCTGAATGGTCGGCCTTTCGTGACCGGCGGGCTCTTTCTGCCAATCTCGTTCGACAAGATGCGGGGTGACGCCGGGTGGCTGCGATCAATGAGTACCGATCCATTTTTCGACGTCGACCTCACACTCGCAGAGACGGACCTCGCCGAATTCGCCGGCGCGGTGTGCGCGATCCCGAGCATGTCTGGCAAGTTCGGCGGTCACCTTCAACTGTCCGGCACACCCGGCTCGCTCCAAACCACTGCAGAATTTCATGCCCGCAATTTTGTCACCGACGCTGCGCCACCGCTCAGCGCCGACGTCGAGTTACGACAGGGCCTCGGTATCGCAAATGTGAAAGGCAAAATTGCCGCTGCCGGCTCTGATCCGCTCACTTTCGAAGGTGCCTTTCCTCTCCAATTGGAAAAAATCGAAGGCGGCTACGCATTAAAGAAGAGCGGTCCCATGTCGGGTTCAATAAAGTTTCCGGCGATCGTGCTCGCTGGGTTGCCGGCTTACATTCCCCATCCCGCGTTTACCCGCGGCATCGTGAGCGGTAACGTGGTCGTCGCTGATTCCCTGGAGCAGCCATTGGTTACCGGGGATCTGAATTTGATCGATGGCCAGCTTCTCAATGGATTGCGTGCCTCTGGCGGCCTGACCTTTCACGGCCGGAAAGCGGCAGTCGATTTCGCGCACCTCGGAAAACAAGACGCGGATTTTGCCTTTCGCGGTGAGATCGATTTTCACGACCTGTCCGCTGTCAGCGCCACTCTTCTACCGAACTCGCCGCTGGCCGAAACGTCGGCGTTGCTGCCCGGTGACTGCGTGAACCAGGTCGAATTTGCGGGCCCGCTTTCGGATAGGGTTTTCTCGGCGACGGTCAACCAGATCAATCTGCAGGGTGACCTCGGTCGGCAACGCTGGACGCTCTCTTTGTCGCAAAAGATCGACCCGGACTTGGAGGAAGAGGATCCGGCGCGACGCATATTCAGTTTTTGCCGGGATGGGAAGACGCTTTCGCTGCGGGGCAAATCTTCCTTTTTGCCCTGAGAATCGGCTGATTAATTCTTCGGAGGCAACCAGGGTGCGAGCCTTTCGCGCAATTCCATCGTGAGCTCGACCTGGAGATCGGCATCCATCTGGACGAAGCCGCCGTCCGCCCGACAAAACATCAGGCGAACTGGCTGCGTTCCGGGCGAGCTCGCCAGGACGGCCTGCACTTGCCGCAACTCCTCGGGCGTAGCCGCCGATGTAAACGAAAGGACGAGTGGCGATTCTCTGCCAGGGCTGCCATTGCCATTCCCGTTTCCGTTCGACTCGTTAGGCCGCGGCGCCTGCGCCGCCCCCGGGGTTAACGCTTTTGCTTTTTGCGCCACGGCACGAAGAGAATCGTCCCGGCGATCGAGAGTTCCATGGACGCCGATGACGCGCCCGGGAATGAGGGCGTCGGCGACTGTGGTGTAAACTTCATTCCACAGAACGACTTCCAGGGTTGCCGTCAGGTCCTCGAGAAAGACGACAGCGAACGGTTTGCCTTCCTTCTTCGTAAACTTTTTGTCCATCTGCACAATCGCGCCCGCGATCCGGAACGAGGCGCGATCCGCCAGTTCATTCAATGAAGTGATCGTCTGATAACCGCCGCTGGCGAGGACGCTCGCGTAGGCATCCAATGGATGCCCGGTTACATAGAAGCCAAGCAGTTCTTTTTCGTGGGAGAGGGTTTCGTGTTCGCTCCACGGAATGACGTTCCGCGAACCGGAGCGCGGGGCCGGAGCCGGCATTTCATCGAACAGAGAGACTTGGCCACTCGCCCGGTCGCGTTGTGAAGAGGCCGCTGCCGCCATCGATTCCTCGATACAGGCAAACAACTCGGCCCGATCGCGCCCGATGAAGTCGAAGGCGCCGCATTTGATCAGGTTCTCGAGGATCTTGCGGTTAGCGACGCGTGAATCCAATCGCCGACAAAAATCCTCCAGCGAAGCAAAGTCGCCGTTGGCTTCGCGCTCCCTGATCGCAATCTCCATCGCCCCCTCGCCCACGTTCTTGATTGCCGCGAGCCCGTATCGGATGGCGTTGACTCCGCCTTGTAGCGGCGGTCTATGACCGTCGTCCCCTTTCTCCGGTCCGCCGTCGCCGCCTTCGGATCGACGGTCATAGACCGCCGCTACAGCAGCGACAGCTTCCGGCATGAATTTCAGGCTGCTCTTGTTCACGTCCGGCGGCAGGATCGGAATCCCCATCCGTTTGCATTCACCCACAAAGGTCGAAATCTTGTCGGTGTTGTTAATTTCGTTGCTCAAGAGCCCGGCCATGAATTCCACCGGGTAATTCGCTTTCAGATACGCGGTCTGATAACTGATCAGGCCGTAGGCCGCGCTGTGGCTCTTGTTGAATCCGTAACCCGCGAACTTTTCCAGCAAGTCGAAAATGGAGTTGGCCTTTTTCTCCGGGATCTTGTTCGTCCGGGCGCAGCCTTCGATAAAATTGGCGCGCTCCTTCGCCATCTTCTCCCGGTCCTTTTTTCCCATGGCGCGGCGGAGCAAATCCGCCTGGCCTAACGAGTAACCGGCCAGCCGGCTCGCGGCCGCCATGACCTGCTCCTGGTAAATCATGACGCCGTAGGTGTCGGCGCAGACTTCCTCGAGGAGCGGATGCTCGTAGCGGATTTTCGCGAGTCCTTTCTTCCGCTTGATGTAATCCGGAATCAGGTCCATCGGCCCCGGCCGGTAGAGCGCGCTCAGGGCGATGATGTCGTCAATCGCTTTGAAATCGAATTGCTTGCAGAAACCGGTCATGCCGCCTTCCAACTGGAAGATGCCGATCGTTTCAGCGCGGTTCAGAAGCGCGAACGTCGCAGCATTATCGAGTGGCACGCTCGCGAGCGAGAAATCCGGAACGCGTTTCCGGATGAGTTCCTCGGCATCATGCAGGACCGTAAGCGTCCGCAATCCGAGGAAATCCATCTTGAGCAAACCGAGGTCGTTGAGTGGCCCCATCGGATATTGGGTGATGACTTCCTTTTCTTTTGGATCGCGTCGCAAAGGCACGTATTCGGAAAGATCCCGGTCCGCTATGACGATGCCGGCGGCGTGGACGCCGAAATTGCGCGACCGGCCTTCGAGGAGGAGAGCGTGATCCCAAAGCTGCCTCGTTGCCGGCTCAGTTTCAATCGCGCGCCGGAGCTCCGGGTTCGCGAGGGCCGAGTCCGTTAATGAAATATTTTGCTGGCCCGGTCCGTTCGGGATCATGCGCGCCAGGCGATCGGCTTCGCCGTAAGACAAACCGATAACGCGACCGACGTCGCGAACCGCGCTCTTCGCGTTCATCTTGTTGAAGGTGACGATCTGCGAGACGCGGCGCTCTCCATATTTTTGGCGAACGTATTCCAGCACTTCGCCGCGCCGGTCCTTGCAAAAATCGACGTCAATATCCGGAGGCGAAACCCGTTCGGGATTGAGGAAGCGCTCGAAAATCAGTCCAAACTGGAGCGGATCGATATCGGTGATGCCCAGAACGTAGGCGACGAGCGAACCCGCCGCCGAACCGCGCCCGGGACCGACTGGAATCCCGCGTTGTTTGGCAAAATGGATGAAGTCCCAGACGATCAGGAAATAACTGACGAAGCCGGTCCGCTCGAGAATATCCACCTCGTAATCGAGGCGTTTGATCAGGTCGGAATCAGTTCCAGCGCGTTCGCCGTAGCGTTCGTGTAGCCCCTTGTAGCAAAGCTCGCGCAAATAGGCTTCGCGCGTCTTGCCCTCCGGGACCGGGTACTCCGGATATTTCGAAACGCCGAATTCGAGTTTGAGATTAATTCGGTCCGCGATCTCAAGCGTATTGGTAATGGCCTCGGGTTGATTCGGAAACAAGGCCCGCATCTCATCGGCTGACTTGAAATACAATTCCGGCTGATAACGCATCCGGCGCTCATCATGGACCATCTTGCCAGTCCCGATGCAGATCATCACGTCATGGGTTTCGTGGTGGCTGCGCTCAAGAAAGTGGACGTCGTTCGCGGCGACCAGACCGAGCCCGAACTCTTTGGCGAGGCCCGGCATAACCTGGTTACACTTGTGTTGTGCCTCGATCCCGTGGTCGTGCATTTCGAGGAAAAAATTTTCCGGGCCGAGGATGTCGCGAAATTCGGCGATGCTCTGGCGCGCCTTGGCGAGGTTATCCGACTGGATCGCCATGTTGATTTCGCCTTTGAGGCAGCCGCTCAGTCCAATGAGGCCGGATGAATGTTGGGCGAGAATCTGTTTGTCGATCCGCGGCTTGTAATGGAACCCGTCGAGATGAGCGGTGGAAATCATCTTCACGAGGTTGCGATAGCCGCGCTCGTCCTTGGCCAGGAGGGTGAAATGGTAGGCCGCGTCACGCTGGTTGGCCGGCCGATCTTTTATCGCGCCCGGGGCCATGTAGGCTTCACAGCCGATGATCGGCTTGATCCCGGCCTTCTCCGCTTCCTGGTAAAACTCAATCGCGCCGTGAAGATTTCCGTGGTCGGTGATCGCGACCGCCGGCATCCCCAACAGGCTGGCCTTCTTCATCAGCTCCTTCATCCGGACTGCGCCGTCTAGGAACGAATATTCGGTATGGAGGTGGAGGTGAACGAACGAATCGGAAGGCATCCGACGGCATTATAACCATGGCCTGTCCGAGGCGGTCAAATTTGCGAGGGAACGCGCGAAGAGGGTGCTGTAATCGCCGCGCAACGACGTCGCGACCGAGCGCGGCGTCTACAGTGCGCGAAATTTTGCCGCCAAAAAATTTCGGTGTTGCACCTTCCCGGGCACATTGCTAAGAGAGCACGTGCGGCGATTCCCCGAAACGAATTTGAAAGGGCGCGGACGTTTCGGAAGTGTCTTTTCGCGTTTAAAAAACAGTCACGCGCCGCAAGGTTACGCCACATGAAAAAGCTCGAAGCGATCATCAAGCCGTTCAAACTTGAGGAAGTGAAGGAAGCCCTGGCAGAGCTCGGTATCGAGGGGATGACGGTCACGGAAGTGAAAGGCTTCGGGCGGCAGAAAGGCCACACCGAGATTTATCGCGGGAGCGAATACACCGTCGATTTTCTGCCCAAGGTGAAGGTCGAAGTCGTTTTGGCCGATGAGATGGTGGATAAGGCGGTCAGCGTCGTTGTCGGCGCCGCCAAGACCGGCAAAATCGGCGACGGAAAAGTTTTTGTGCTCCCGGTCGAGCACGCCGTCCGGATTCGGACGGAAGAAATCGGCGAGAAAGCGGTGTGACGGAATCACGCCTGACTTTCGCCGACACCTCACACCATCGCTCCCTCGACCCCGCTTCTCTCGGGTTCGCGATTTGGCGATTTGGCGCTCTAGTGCCTAGAGAATTTCACCCTTCCACCACTCCAAAACTCCAACCCAATCCCAATGCCCAAAGACAAAGATAAAACCGCGTCCGACGTCACGAAAATGATCAAGGACCACGAGATCAAGCTCGTGGACTTTAAATTCACCGACCTGCCGGGCTCCTGGCAGCATTTCACCACGACGCTGACTGAGTATAGCGAGGAGATTTTCTCGGAGGGCCTCGGGTTTGACGGCTCGAGTATCCGCGGCTGGCGCGCCATCAACGCGAGCGACATGCTCGTCATCCCTGATCCGACGACAGCATGGGTGGATGTCTTCAACGCCGAGCCGACCCTAAGTCTCATTTGCACGATCGTCGATCCGATCACGCGCGAGCCCTACGACCGCGATCCGCGCGGCCTCGCGGAAAAAGCCGAGGCGTATCTGCAAAGCACCGGCATCGCGGACACCGCCTTCTTCGGGCCGGAAGCGGAATTTTTTATCTTCGACGAAGTCCGTTTTAGTTACGGCGGCAATTCGTCATTTCATCTCGTCGATAGCGCGGAAGGGCATTGGAACAGCGCCCGGGAGGAATTCCCGAACCTCGGCTACAAAATCCGCGCAAAAGAAGGTTATTTTCCGGTCGGGCCGGCGGACAGCCTCCAGGACATTCGCAACGAAATGTGTCTGGAGCTCGAAAAGGCCGGGATCCCAATTGAGCGCCAGCATCACGAAGTCGCCACCGCGGGCCAGGCAGAGATCGACATCCGTTTCGCTCCGATGAAGCAAATGAGCGACTGGATGATGTACTACAAATACATCATTCGGAACGTGGCGAAGAAGCACAACAAGAGTGTGACCTTCATGCCGAAACCACTCTTCGGAGACAATGGCTCCGGGATGCACACCCACATGTCGTTGTGGAAGGAAGGCAAACCGCTCTTCGCCGGGAATGGTTACGCCGGGCTAAGTGAGATCGCGCTCTTTTTCATCGGCGGCATTCTCCGGCATGCGCCGGCGTTGACCTGCCTGACCAATCCGACAACGAACAGTTACAAACGGCTCGTGCCCGGTTTTGAAGCGCCGGTTAATCTCGCCTACTCCGCGCGCAATCGCTCGGCCGCGATCCGGATTCCGACTTACTCGGCCAATCCGAAAGCGAAGCGGATCGAATTTCGCACGCCCGATCCGGCCGCGAATCCGTACATCGCGTTCTCCGCGCTTTTGCTTGCCGGCCTCGATGGGATCCAGAGTCGGATCGATCCCGGTGATCCGCTCGACAAAAACCTTTACGAGCTCCCACCGGAAGAGCTGGCGAACGTCCCAAGCGTCCCGGATTCGCTCATCGGCGCGATCAACGCCTTGCGCGAGGACCACGGTTTCCTGCTCAAGGGAGATGTCTTTAATGCGGATTTCGTGGCGAACTGGATCGAGATGAAACAGAAGGAGTACGACGCATTGCGACTCCGTCCGCACCCATACGAATTCGCGATGTATTACGACGTGTAGACTTGTTACTCGACGTTAGCTGCTGCGACGACGACTAGCGTCAAACTACGTGCGCAAGGTTAACATCAAGGACATCGCGGAAGAGACTTGGGCCTCACCGAGCGGAAAATTCGGCGGTGCCGGGAAAGAGATTTCGATCGCGCTGGGCCGCAAACCCTTTTCGACGGATCTGAAGGAGCGTCATCCTTTTGACGTTGAGATTGCGCGAATCCCGCCGGGACGGATTCCGTACCCGTATCATGCCCACAGCGCGCAATGGGAATTCTATTACGTGATGTCGGGTACCGGCGAGGTGCGCCACAAGGATGGAACGATGCGTATCGATCCGGGCGATGCCTTCATCTTTCAGCCCGAAGAACCGCACACGTTCAGGAACGATGGCGCAGAGGATCTGGTCCTCTTCCTCGTTGCCGATAATCCGATCGGCGAATCGGCTTATTATCCCGACAGCAAGAAGTGGCTGGTCCGTTCCCCCGAGCGCAGGCTGCTGCGAGGTGAAAGCCTTGACTACTACGATGGAGAAGAATGAAAAAACGGCGGAAACCGGCGCCGCCGCCCCACGCGTGGATTCGAAAAACGGAATGGCTGGTCGCACTTGCAGTCTCCGTTCTGGCGATCGTTTTCCACTTCGTGAACCTGTTCAACGCCGGCGGGCTTTGGCGCGACGAAGCAGCCGCGGTTAATCTCTCGGCCTTCCCATCGTTCGCGAGCATCTGGTCGCATCTCGAGCACGAATCGTTTCCGCTTCTGCTGACCTTGCTCCTTCGAGGCTGGACGGGGATTGGACTTGGCGGGAGCGATTTCGGGCTGCGGGTTTTTGGATTGCTTGTCGGGATCGCCGTGGTTGGGGCGATTTGGTGGAACGCATGGATATTTTCGAAGGCGCCTCCGCTCTTTTCCCTTCTCCTCTTCGCCCTCAGCCCAACAGTAATCCGCTGGGGCGACTCGCTCCGCGCCTACGGGCTCGGTGTTTTCTTTTTATTGCTCTCGCTCGGGCTGATCTGGAAGTTCACGCGCACCTGGTCCCGCCCGACTTTTGTTTTTGCAGCGGTCGCAGCAGTGCTCGCCGCGCAAGCCCTCTACCAAAGCGTGTTCGTGCTCGTGGCGTTTTCCCTCGCCGGCGCGATTACGGCGGTGCGTCGCCGCGATTTCAAACGTGCGCTATTGATCACGTCGATCGGGCTTGCCGGCGCGATTTCGTTGCTTCCGTATCTCGGAGTCATCGGCCGGGCGAAGCAATGGAATATCGTAACGGAAACGGGCGCGGACTTATCCCGGATCTGGCTTGTCCTTCATCGTGCCTTGAGCGATCCCGGACCGTTGATGTTTTGGCTTTGGGTTGGACTGCCTGCGACGGCCATTGCCGGAAGCTGCATTTTTCTCCTGTCTAAAAAGAAGGGAAGGCCCGGGGCGGATGGCGACGCGGCCCTATTCCTCGTCATTGCGATCATTGGCGTCACGCTCGCCTATTACATTTTCCTCACGCTTTTAAAATTCCCGACTGAAGTTTGGTATTACCTCCCCTGGATGGCAGTCATCGCCGTGGCGCTCGACGCTCTGCTCTTCCTGGCCGGGCGAACCGTACCGACCCGCGTAATGCGATTAGCCGTAGTTGTTCTTTTCGCGGCGGTGACGGCCGGCGGCATTTGGCAGCAAACCCATCTTCGGATGACCAACCTGGATGTCGTCGCGGCGCGTTTGAGTCGAGAGGCCAGCGATGGCGATCTCATTCTCGTCCATCCGTGGTTCTGCGGCCCGACTTTTGATCGTTATTACAATGGTAAGGCGAGCTGGGAAACTTTGCCGCCGCTTGCGGATCATCGCCTCCAGCGCCTCGATTTGTTCAAGGCCCAAATGCAGGCCGACGCTCCAGTTCACCCCATCCTCGAGAAAATTGAGGCAACGCTCAGCCAGGGGCGCGTCGTGTGGCTCGTCGGTCATTATCCGTTCGCAACGCCTCCGCGCCCGCCGCCGACTCTGCCTCGTCCGGGCGAAGGCCCGACAGGATGGAACGAGGCGCCCTACATGATGGCGTATGGAATGGAGGTCGCGTATTTCCTACAGGCGCACGCGTTGGAAACCAAAGCGGTGAAACTCGATCTCACCCAGCCGGTGAATCCGTTCGAGAACTTTCCGGTCATGGCCGTTAGCGGCTGGCGACCCGCCCGTTTCTGAATTTTAGAAGCCGCCAAGCTGGCGGAACCATTGCAGGGCCCGACGGACCTCCGCCAATTTGAGCTGGTGGCCGCCGCCGAACTGTTCGAGCCGAACACGCTTGAAACCTTTCTTCTCGAGCGAGGCCTTCACGAGATTATGCGCCTGCGGCGTTGCGACCGTATCGCTTGCCCCGCTGCTCAACCAAATTGGGACGTTGAGGAAATTTCCGCCGGGATGATAAGTCAGGTACGCTTCTCCGAGGCGGTCTTCATTAATTCCGCTCAGAAAAAATCCGCAGACTCGAACGGAACCGCTGCTGGCCAGCATCGCGCCAAGGGCTCCGCTTCGTTTCGAGCCGCCGGAAAAACCTGCGAATGCCAGCGGCCAGCGCGCCGATTGCGGCCACTCTTTGCGGATCACCTCAAGCGCGGCACCGAGGAGGCCGAGTCGCCACGGGGTGGAGTCGATGCGCGGACTGATGGTCGCGTCCGGCCCGAGGACGATCCAACCCTCCGCGGTCGCGGGCTGGCGATACCATTCGGCGTCCATGGCACTGGTTCGGTTGAAATCGCTCGTCGAGGTAACGATCAGGATCGGCCACGTTCGTCCAGGGTCGAAGGCCGCCGGGAACGCCACGACGGCCCGGCCGGTGTCGGGTCGGGGGTTGCCGCCTTGGGCCGCAATGTTCTGGAAGTAAGCGGGAACTGGAAAACGGATCTCGATTTTGCCGCCAGGCTGAACGGGTTGACCGGCGAGAGTTGCCGCGAAGGACGACGAAACGGGAAGGAGCGAGGTAAGGAAAATTGCGACGGCCAGACGAACTAACGTCATCACATTCAGGTTACGGCGATTTTGCGAAAAGTCGCGTTTGCTTGAAGTAGGTCGCCATCGCCCGCGTGGACGATGTTCGACAAACCACACAGCTTAAATCCATGCGCGGCCAGGAACTCGTTTGTCTCCCGGAACAGCCAGGCGCCGGAGTAGAGCGCTTCGAAGAAGACCTCGGTATAAATCACGCGAACTCGATTTAGAATATCTGCCGCGCCACTGAGGACCAACCGCTCCGCGCCTTGCACGTCGAGCTTGAGCAGGTCGACGGTCTCAAGGTTTTCCCGCGACACCAATTCTTCGAGACTGACAGTGGGAACGACGATCGAGCGGGCCACACTCAAGTCGCGGCTCCACCACTCCGAGTTCCGCGGATCAATCGACAGGAGCGAGCTCGCATCGGGGTAGCTGTTGATCTCGAAAGGCGCCTCGCCGCCGCGGTCGGATAAGGCAGCCGCGATCACGGAGATGCGCGCGTCAGCCGCATATTTGTCGCGCAGCTTCGACGCGAATTCCGGACTCGCTTCGACGAGAACGACGCGCTCAGGTTTGTGCAAACGAAGAAAGGCATCCGTGAATCCACCGCGGTTCGCACCAGCGTCGATCACGAACCGATATTTCAGCCTCGGGAGGTGACGCAAATTGCGGAACGCGCGGCGATACTCCTTGTCAAAAAGAGAGCGTAATTGCTGCGCGAGCAGGCCCATGCCTTTACATAACATACCGTCTGGCGCCCACGAAATGCCTTGCAACTTATGGAGATAAGCCCATGCTTGGGCCTATGAGCTTGTTCGCGTTGCTGCCGAACCTTGGCGGCCCTGACCTGATCATCATTCTGCTGATCATCCTCGTTCTTTTCGGGGCTAAGAAGTTGCCGGAGCTGGCCCGCGGGATGGGCTCGGCCATCAAGGAGTTCCAGAAAGCGAAGGACGAGTTCACGGACGAGCTCCACACTGCCGGCAAAACCGACGTCGCGAAGACGGAAGTCCGCACCCCGGCGGATACGGTGCCGCGGATTGAGAATCAGCCCACGGCGAGCGTGCCGCCCCCGGCCGCGGAACAGCCGCGTGTCCCGAATCCCGACCGGACGGATCGGATTTAATAGTCCGCGACGCCGCGATCCGAACGGCCATCGGCCATCCCTCCGGCGGCATCATTTGACGCAGCCCCAACCTTGCGACACAGTCGCGGCTCGCGTGCCGCCATTTCCGGTGCGCGACTACCCAAGATCCATGTCCGAACCGAACCTGCGCGCCAGCATCAAGGAAATGCTGGTGAAGAATCTGATGCTCCAGACGACGGCCGAAGAAATCGGCGATGATCTGCCGCTTTTTGGTCCGGGTGGCTTGGGGCTGGATTCAATCGACGCGCTCGAGCTCGTCGTCAGCATGGAGAAGACGTTTGGCGTCGGCGTTCCCAATTCCGAAGTCGCCGCAAAAGCGCTTCGAACCGTGAACACGATTCACGATTATCTCGTGGAAAAGCGCGCTGGCGCCTGATCCCGAAGTGTTTATTCGGCCAGCTCCGCCGCGTTGATCGCGTCGATCAGGTCGCGGAACCGCCCAAAACTTCGCCGGTGCGGGTTCAGGATTAACCGCGGTAAATTCCAGATCTCGGGCTCATTCTTTTCCTGGCGCAGCGCCGTTCCCTGCACGATTTCCCCCGCCCTGACGATATCGGCGAACTCACGGTTCAAGCCGGCCACGGCTTTCGCCGACAACTTTCGCGCGATCCGAATTACGAGATCGGTCCCGACCCAGCGTGACGATTGATAGACCTTGTAAAAGTCGACGATTTCCGCCACCGCCTCTTCAACGTTCGACACGATCTTGAAAAGCCGGAAGTCTTCCGCGCCGACGTACCCGAACTTGAACAGGTGCTCCGTCAAGAATTGCATCCAGGTCTGCCAATAAACCCCGCCGGGCTTGTCTAACATGACGACCGGAATTATGCGGGCCTTACCGGTTTGCATCAGGGTCAAGACCTCGAAGCCTTCATCCATGGTCCCGAAGCCGCCAGGAACCAGGGCAAAGGCATGCGTCTCCTTCACGAAGTTCAGTTTCCGGGTGAAGAAATAGTTGAAGTTGATGAGCTTTTTGTCGCCTTCGATCGTGACGTTGGCGTGCTGTTCAAAAGGCAGACGAATGTTGAGACCGAAACTGTGCTCGCGGCCGGCGCCTTTTTGCGCCGCGCCCATGATTCCATCCCCGCCCCCGGTGATGACCATGTAATTGTGCTTCACCATCTCGCGAGCGAATTGCTCCGCGACGTCATATTGAGCCTCACTGGGCGGGGTCCGGGCGGAGCCAAAAACACAGACCTTTCGATGCTGGCGATACTGCGAAAAAACCTTCGCCGCATACCGCATCTCCTTGAGCGAGCGGTTCATCAGCTTGAGGTCGCCGGTCCCCATCTTGTCCCGCGCCATCTTCAATGCGGTGATGATTAATTCCTCGACGAGCTCCGGGGATTTTTCGGCGCCCCAATCGGCAACGAGCTCGCGCACCCGCGCGTCAAAGGGTGGATCGATCGAGGATTGCCGGCGGGACGGTTGGTTGTGCGTGGCGCCGGCAGTGAAATCTTCCACCGTGAAGTTTCAGCCCGGGCAGGCGCCTGTGCAACCAAGGTGGATCGTGCGTTCCGGGTGCGATTAGAAGGTGGCCGCCAATTCAAGCACCGAGCGCCCCCGCCACGGCCGGACCCGATCCACCTATGAGATCTTGCAAAATCTCGCGAATATTGCGGATCGGCAGCGAATAATGACCGGCGCCTTCCACGAGATGAAATTCGCAGCTCGGCAAACGCCTGGCGACGTCTTGCGCCAAATTCGGCGCGAACGTCCGGTCCTTTGTGCCGTGCCAAAGCGCGACTGGCACTTTCATCTCTTCGAGCCGAAATCCCCATGGAGTGGCATAAATTTCCGCATCCGTCATCACACCGAGCGCAGAAGATCGCCACGCCCGTCGCGCGCTCTCGAAACAAATATCGAAGGAGCGGGATTCCCGAAGGACGTTGGCGTCGCACGGTTGAAGAAACTTCAAGATCAGGGGCCGGACACGGATCGGCATTCGCAAAAGCACGAAGGGACGCGCAACATGAAACAGCGTTCGCAGGAGCCACGGCCTGGACTCGCGCATACGCAACATTCGGCGATGAATCGGCAGCAATCCGTCCAGCTCGGTCAGCTCATCCAACGGCGGTGCCCCGCTCGCCACCGCGATCCTCTCCACCCGCTCCGGCATTGCCCAACCAGTTACATACGCGTAGGGCGCACCCCCAGAAATTGCGAGGATGCGAAACGGCCCGATCCGAAGTTGGTCCGCGATTTCCTTCAACAAAGGCGGCCAATCGATGAGTTTGCGATCCGGGCCGAATGCGGAGTCGCGAATGCCCGGACGATCCGGCGAAATAATTCGGACGCCGAGATCACGCCCAGCGTCGTGCGCCAGCTCCGCCATCGTCCGTGAGCTCGGCCAGCCGTGGCAAAAAAACACAGGCGCGCCGTTCGGGTCGCCATACTCGCTTATGGCGACGGTTGCGCCGCTCGAGGTTACGAGGTCGATGCGATTACTCATTGGAAAGCAAACCGAGCATTGCCTTTCGCCCGACAGCGCTGAATAGTCATTTTGATGCGGACAGGTCTCAACCCTCTTTCGTATTTACTGATATGAACGATAACACTCATCCGGCAGGCAAAATTTCTGTTCACGGCGATGGCTTCGGCGCTCCTTCTCCGGACGAAGTGGAGAAACGGGCACGCGAAATCGCGCTGATTGCGGAGCGGGATCCCGATGAATTCACCGACGCCGATTGGGAACAGGCCCGGCGGGAATTGCGGGGGGGCCAGATGGCAAACGCGCCGGAAGAGACAGACGAGAACGCCGAGGTCGTCGAGGAATGGAACGTCGTCGCCTCTTCGAGCGGACACCGCGCGCCAAAGGTGGAGCAAGATGACGATAATCTTGGCGAACAACTGGTCAGCGACGGAATCGAGGAAGCGGTCCACGACCAGATGGTGGAGGCCCGCAAAGAGGAGCTGAATCAGGAAGGCTGATTTCCTTGAAACCCTCAGGCACCCTCGTGACCGAGGCGCCTTCCGGTCATGGCGCACTCCGCACGTCGATTCCCGAAAGGCGCGGCAACGGCGAGCAATTGCTCGAGCGCTATCGCAAGGTCCGGGGTTTCAGCGCGCGGCTCTGCCGAAGTCTGCAACCCGAAGATTACGTCGTGCAGTCGATGCCCGATGTCAGCCCGACGAAATGGCATCTGGCCCATACGAGTTGGTTCTTCGAAACCTTCGTCGTCAAAGTCTGGATGCCTCGTTATCGCTCGGAGGTTCCGCAATACGCCTATCTTTTTAATTCCTATTACAACGCGGCGGGCGACATGCACCGACGCGATCTTCGCGGATTGATTTCGCGGCCAACCGTGGCGGAAACCTATCGTTTCCGCGAGTCGATCGACGAATGCGTGGCGCAGCTCCTCAGCGAAGCGAGCGAGAAGCAACTCGCTGAAATCGAGCCGGTCCTGATTCTCGGCCTCCATCACGAACAACAGCACCAGGAGTTGTTGCTAACCGATATCAAACACGTCTTCGCCCAGAACCCGCTTTACCCCGTCTTTCACGAATCGGCTGTTGCTGCAAGTAGGCCGGTTTCGCCGCAGCATTTCGTCGAGTTCGATGAAACGACGCTTTCGATCGGTCACGACGGCTGCGGATTTTCCTACGACAACGAAGGTCCGCGCCATCGCGCGCTGGTCCTGCCGTTCTCCCTTTCGAACCGATTAGTGACCAATGGCGAGTATCTCGCCTTCATCGATGCCGGCGGTTACCCCCGTTCCGAATTTTGGCTATCGCTCGGTTGGACGACGGTAAATGAACAGCGTTGGCAGGCGCCTCTCTACTGGATTCAACGTGACGGCGAATGGTGGAATTTCACCCTGTCCGGTTTGCGCCGGGTCAATGAATCCGAGCCCGTAACCCACATCAGTTATTTTGAAGCGGACGCCTATGCGAATTGGGCCGGTGCGCGATTGCCCACGGAGTTCGAATGGGAACGCGCCGCGGCGGATTTGCCCATTGCCGGGAATTTCGTAGACGAGGAGCGCTTTCATCCCGCGCCTGTTCAATTCGCATCGGGCTCCGAGGGATTGCGCCAAATGTTTGGCGACGCTTGGGAATGGACGCGCAGCGCTTACCTGCCCTACCCCGGTTATCGCGCCGGTCCCGGCGCACTCGGCGAGTACAACGGTAAATTCATGAGCAACCAAATGGTTCTTCGCGGCGGGTCCTGCGCCACTTCCCAAAACCACATGCGCCTGACCTACCGCAATTTCTTTCAGCCGGAAAAGCGCTGGCAGTTTAACGGCATCCGCCTCGCCCGCGATCCCTCATGAGTGGCGCGCCCGGCCGGGTCACCATTCTCGATCTCGAGCCCGTCAACGCAGACTTTCTCGATGAAGTTCTGGCTGGGCTTTCCAGCTCGCCGCGATCGCTGCCCTGCAAATTCTTTTACGATGAACGCGGCGCCGATCTGTTCCAAAAAATTTGCGAGCTTCCGGAGTACTACATCACGCGGACCGAGACTGAGCTTTTGCGTCAGTACGGATCTGAGATCGCGGAATCGATTGGCGCGAACGCGGCGCTGACCGGATTCGGCACCGGAGCCGGGATTAAAACCCGGATGCTACTCGAGCACCTGCAAAACCCGATTGCCTACATCCCGGTCGATATTTCGAAGCAGCGGCTGATCGATTCCGCGATTGAACTCAGCCGGGCCATGCCCGCACTCGAAATCCTTCCAGTGTGCGCCGATTACCTCCAGGAACTTCAGTTGCCAACGCCTCTCCGGAAGCCGGACCATGTCGCGGTCTATTTCCCTGGTTCCACCATCGGCAATATGGAGCCGCCGATCGCCAAGGATTTTCTCCAGCGCGTTTGCCGGTTGTGCGGGAAAAATGGAGGCCTCATCATCGGCGTCGATTTGCGAAAAAGCCGGGAGATTTTGGAGGCGGCCTACAACGACAGCAGCGGAGTGACGGCGGAGTTCAATCTCAACCTGCTGAAGCGCGCGAACCGCGAGCTCGGCGCGGATTTCGACCTCTCACGTTGGAAGCACCGCGCTGTTTACAACGAAGAGCAGGGCCGGATCGAAATGCATCTGGTCAGCGACGGTCCCCAAACGGTCCGGGTCGCTGACCGCGATTTCAACTTTGCCGCCGGCGAATCCATCATCACGGAATTTTCCTACAAGCACACAGTCGAAGGTTTCGCAAAATTGGCGGTCTCCGCCGGATTTCGGGAAGCGTCTCGCGTCTGGACCGATCCGCGCCGCTGGTTTGCGGTGTTCCATTTCGCGGTGGCGGAATAATCTCGGGGCGCGAATGAAGGCGCTCCTCGAGCTCGACAACGTCAGCAAAAGGTATCGCGACACCGTTGCCCTGCATCCGACCGATCTGAGTTTCGCTCGAGGAAAGACGACCGTGCTCATCGGCCCGAGTGGCTGCGGAAAGTCGACGCTTCTCCGCCTTATCATTCAGCTTATCGATGCGGATACCGGGACGATTCGATTCGACGGCGCGCTGGTATCGCCGACGAACATCTCGGAGCTGCGGCACAAGATCGGTTACGTGATCCAGGACGGCGGGTTGTTCCCCCATCTGACGGCACGCGAAAACATCGCATTGATGGCGCGGTATCTGAAATGGCCTCCAGACAAAGTGCTGAAACGAATTGTTGAGCTGTGCGCCCTGACGCGGTTTCCTGAAGCCGCGCTGGAACGTTATCCGCTGGAGTTGTCAGGCGGTCAGCGCCAACGCATCAGCCTTATGCGCGCACTCATGCTGGCGCCGGAATTACTTCTGCTCGATGAGCCCTTGGGTGCGCTCGATCCGCTCGTCCGCGCCGCTCTTCAAAAAGACCTAAAAGAAATTTTCCAGCGGCTGAACCAGACGGCGGTTCTCGTTACCCACGATCTGGCGGAAGCCGCTTATCTCGGCGACGAGATCGTGCTCATGAACGAAGGCCGAGTCGTGCAGGAAGGATCTCTCGAGGACCTGAGGGATCATCCGGCTAACACGTTTGTCACTGACTTTGTGACTGCGCATCGAACGATCGCGCTCAAATGATCCCCATACGACATATAGGCCCCATAGGACTTATTGCCGCGGCGGCATTGCTACCTGGCGTTGCCTTCGCCGAACCCATCCTCATCGGCTCGAAGAAGTTCACCGAGTCGTATGTGCTGGCGGAGATCGCGAAACGCGCGATCGCGAATACCGGCGTCGCGGTCGAGCATCGCCAGGGCATGGGCGGCACCATCATCCTGTGGGAAGCCTTGCGCAGCGACCAGATCGGCGCGTATCCCGAGTACACCGGCACCATTGGTGAGGAAATCCTCAAGACAACGTCCGTGATTCCACCCGCGGATATGCGAGAACAGCTCGCTAAATACGGGGTCGGCATGACGGGCGAGCTGGGCTTCGACAATACCTACGCGCTGGTCGTTCGACGCGCCTTGGCCGAGCGAAAACAAATTCACAGGATCAGCGATCTGCGAAGTCATCCTGAATTGAAGTTCGGACTTACTCACGAATTCCTCGACCGACGGGACGGTTGGCGGCCGCTCGCCGAGAAATATCATCTTCCCGCGCAGAATATCGCCGGCATCGATCACGGTCTCGGTTACGAAGCCTTGCGGAACGGTTCGATCGACGTCAAAGACGCCTATTCGACGGACGCAAAAATCGGCGAGAACGATTTGGTCGCGCTCGAGGACGATCTCGGGTTCTTCCCGCAGTACAAAGCTGTTTTCCTTTATCGGCTCGCACTCCCGACGACGGCAATTGCTTCTTTGCGGGGCCTGGAAGGCACGCTGGATGCGAAGCGCATGATTCGACTGAACGCCGAGGCCGAACGGATGAAGAATTACGCGCGGGCGGCCGATCTCTATTTTCATGACGGCGCTTCGCCCCAGGGCCCACGGATCGGCGAAGCGTTCGGAGACAAGTTATGGCGCTGGACGTCGCGACACTTACAGCTCGCCGGCATTTCGCTTCTCCTCGCCATTATCGTCGGGGTACCATTGGGCATCGCCGCCAGCCGAGGTGGAGCGGTCGGCCAGGGCATTCTCGGGTTTGTTAGTGCGGTCCAAACAATTCCGTCGCTCGCCCTTCTCGCGTTGCTCGTCCCCGTTCCATTTTTCGGAATCAGTCCGAGGACCGCGATCGCCGCGCTGTTTCTTTACGGTTTGCTTCCGATCGTCCGCAACACGGCGACCGGGTTGCAGGACATCGCGCAACCGATTCGCGAATCGGCGGTCGCGCTCGGGCTCGAACCATCAGCGCAGCTTTGGAAAATCTATTTGCCAATCGCGTCGCGTTCAATTCTCGCCGGGATCAAGACCAGCGCGGTCATCAATATCGGAACCGCGACCCTGGCGGCCCTGATTGGCGCCGGCGGATTAGGCGAACCAATCCTGAGCGGACTGAACCTGAATGATCACGTCACCATTTTGCAGGGCGCGATCCCAGCCGCGATTCTCGCCTTGCTCGTGCAATGGAGCTTCGATTTGCTCGATCGGCTCTTGATTCCAAAAGGACTGCGATTGTAGTTCCTTGATGCCGATCGCTTCCGTCAATCCCACCACCGGGGAAATGCTGAAGCAGTTCCCGCCAATCGACGCCGGCGAAATCGAAAGGAAACTGGCGAAGGCAGCACTGGCTTTCGCGTCGTACCGACAAACATCTTTTCAACAGCGGGCTCAGTGGCTGAGCGCAGCGGCGGACGTCCTGGCGGAACGCAGGAACGAGCTCGGGCGAATGATGACCTTCGAAATGGGAAAGCTGCTCCGTGCGGCCGAAGACGAGATCACGAAATGCGTGCGCGGCTGTCGCTTCTACGCTAAAAATGCGGAGAGGTTCCTGTCTGAAAAACAGGTGGAGACCGATGCGGCCCATAATTTCGTCCGTTGCGAGCCGATGGGACCGATCTTCGCGATCATGCCGTGGAATTTTCCCTTCTGGCAGGTCTTTCGTTTCGCAGCGCCCGCCCTAATGGCGGGGAACGTGGCGCTGCTCAAACACGCTGCGAACGTCCCGCAATGCGGGCTCGCGATTGATGAAATCTTCACCGCTGCCGGATTTCCGGACGGTGTCTTCCAAACCCTACTCATCGAAACGGAGCAGGCGCGGCGCGTGATTGAAGATCCGCGGATCAAGGCAGTAACGCTTACCGGCAGCGAGCGCGCCGGCAGCGAAGTGGCCAGCGTGGCCGCCCGACAGATTAAAAAGAGCGTACTCGAGCTTGGTGGAAGCGATCCGTTTATCGTCATGCCGAGCGCGGATGTGGCGGCGGCGATCACGACCGGTGTCGCGGCCCGGATCCAGAACGCCGGCCAATCGTGCATAGCGGCGAAGCGCTTCATTTTGTCGGAGCCGGTGTACGATAAATTCGTTCCCGAGTTCGTTCGCCGCATGCGGGCGCTAAAGGTCGGTGATCCGCTCGAGCCGGAAACCGAAATCGGTCCGCTGGCCACGGAAGCAATTCTCGAAGGCGTTGACGAGCAAGTGCAAAAGTCGATCGCGGCCGGCGCGAAATTACTAACCGGCGGAAAACGCATCGACCGCCCCGGATTTTTTTACGAGCCCACCGTCCTCGCAGACATTCCACCCGATTCGCCCGCTTACCGCGAAGAGATCTTCGGGCCTGTCGCTTGTATCCTGCGCGCCTCGGATTCCCGGGAGGCGGTCCGAATCGCGAACGATAGCTCATTCGGGTTAGGCGCGAGTGCGTGGACGAATGATGCCGCCGAAAAAGAGATGTTCGCGCGCGACCTGGAGGCCGGAATGGTTTTCATTAACAGCATGGTCGCGTCTGATCCGCGCTTGCCCTTCGGCGGCGCCAAACGTTCCGGTTTCGGCCGGGAGCTGGGCTCGGAAGGGATCCGTGAGTTCGTGAATCTCAAGACCGTCTCGATGGCCCGTTAAGTCTGCTGTCTGGATTTAGCGCCTCAGAAATCTCCCCGCGCTGGCCAAAGGCTTGCTTGGATTGACATTAACAGGGGGTTGTGAATAACCTTCTTCCACTATGCGCGCGATCTGGAAGGGTAGTATCAGCTTCGGCCTTGTCTATATTCCAATAGCCGTCTATCCGGCGACCAGGGAAGAAAAACTCAGTTTTCGCCAACTCCGGGCGACCGACCTGAGCCCGATCCGTTACAAAAAAGTCGCCGACGTGGACCAAAAGGAAGTCACGGCCGACCAGATCGTGAAGGGCTTCGAATACGAACGAGGCCGTTACATCGTCCTGAAGGAAGAGGATTTCGCGAAGGTCCGGATCGAATCGACCCACTCCATCGACATCACTGATTTCGTGGACCTGACGCAGGTCGACCCGAAGTTCTTCTACAAACCGTATTTTCTCGAACCCCAAAAAGGTGGAGAGAAAGCGTATGCACTGTTGCTCAAGGCGCTCGCGGGCACGGGCAAGATTGGGATCGCGAAAGTCGTCATAAGCAACCGCGAATATCTTGCGTCGGTGAAACCGGATGGATTGTTCCTGGTCCTCGACCTGATGCATTTCGCGTCGGAGATCTTGGCGCCGGAGGAATTGAAGAATGGCGGAGCGACGGCAATTACGGACAAGGAATTAAAGATGGCCCAATCACTCGTCGAGAGCATGTCGGTTGAATGGCAACCGGACAAATATCGCGACGAGTACCGGACCGCGGTCATGGAAATGATCGAGCAGAAAGCGCAACACAAGGAGGTCGCGAAGAAAGCCGCACCCGCGGTGCGAGCGACTAACGTGGTCGACCTTGTTAAGGTCCTTCAAGAAAGCCTGAACCGAAATCAATCGCTCAAGCCGAAACGCAACGGGACGAAGCCGGCGACCGGCCGTTCGACCTCAACGCTCGTGAAACAGAAGCGTCGGGTCGCGGCGTAAACCATCGTGTTAGAGCGACCGGCTCAAGCCGCCTTGCCAAGCCGTTCCATCAACTGCTTCGCCAAACGCGGCCCCATCCCGCTCTCTTCGTGCTTGAGGTAAACGAAGGCATCGGGCCAGACTTTCTCCTTTTCGCGGATCGCCCCGACCCAGCGTTCGATATCCGCGTCAGTATAATCTTCGCGGCGTAAGCGCAGATAACCGTAGTCCGCGGTCGCGACGACCGGCGTTGTCAGGTCGGCGCTTTCGGCAATGCAGAGCGCGATATTCTTCGTATTCAGCAACGCAAAGACCTCTTCGTCGAACCAGGAGGGATTACGAAATTCGAACGCAGCTCGCAACCCAGCGGGAACGTCGTTCAGAAACTCCGCGAGAAGCCCCGTGTCCTTCTTGAAGTTCGGCGGCAGCTGGAACAAAATCGGCCCGAGCTTCGCTTCGAGGTCGCAGATGACCTGGCAAAAATAACGCATGGTGTCGCCGCAGTTCTTCAGCTTCGCGAAGTGCGTCACTTTCTGCGGTGCTTTCAGACTGAACTTGAACCTTTCCGGCGTCGCGTCCCACCAGCCTTGGATCGTCTTCGGGCTCGGAATCCGGCGAAAGGAATAGTTCACCTCCGTCGTCGAAAAACGTTCGGCATAAAACGGCAGCATCTTCGCCGTCGACAAATCTTCCGGATAAAACGTGCCCCTCCATTCGGCGTACTGAAAGCCCGACGTCCCGATCCAGTGATTCATGGTGAAACTAGGGATAACGCTGTTCCCGGCGGCGGATCAAGTCAGACGCATCTGCCGCCATGCGATGAATGCGCCGACGCCGACCGTGATGACAAGGCCAATACCGAACTCGTCGATGATGTAATTGGTTAGGCCGGTATCGCGAGTGAGCGGAGTGAGGATTGACTGAATAAAGAGGTTATGGCTCCCGTGGAAAATGGCGGCAGGCCAGAGACTGTTCGAGCGCAGGGTCAGCCACGCCAGGATGTATGAATCGGCGACGACCATGAAGGTGAAACAGATCAGGCTGTACCATGCCGGCGCTCCCTTGTTGTAATCGCCGAAAAGCAGGACGGGAAA
>JBJMXC010000163.1:0-8572 GCA_045809825.1 Chthoniobacterales bacterium
AGTTGGATGACCTCGCGTTTCAATTGTCCCTGTAGCGGCGGTCTGTGACCGTCGGCCTCTTGAGATGTTCATTTGAACTTGCGCACGCTGGCGGTTCCGCCCATCGTTAGGTTATGCTGACAGACCGGCAACGAGCCGTTTTGGAATTCATCCAAAGCGAGCAGCGCGAAAAAGGTATCACCCCCAGCACTCGCGAGATTCAGCACCACTTCGGTTTCGCCAGCCAGACCTCGGTCATGCAATACATCGCGACCCTGGAACGGAAAGGTTTCCTGGATCGCCACGCGCGGAAAGCCCGTGCCCTCATTACCCCGGTCCAGAAAGTGCGGATTACCGACATTCCAATCTACGGCCAGATTCCCGCGGGCATGGCAACGCTGACCGAACAGAACGTGGAAGGACAGGTGTCGCTGGACGCGCTCTCCGCCAATGCTACCAGGAACGCGAAGACATTTGCCCTGCGAGTCCGGGGAGATTCAATGCTCGACGCCCATATTTTGGATGGCGACATCGTGATCCTGGAAGACCGCAAGGACGCCCAGAACGGCGACATCGTGGCGGCATTGATCGATGGCGAGACGACATTAAAACGTTACGTCACGGAACATGGCCGGCCGTATTTGAAAGCGGAGAACCCTCTCTATCCGAACCTGGTCCCAGCGCGGGAATTGCGGATCCAGGGCGTAATGATTTCCCTGATTCGCAAACAGATCCCGCCAGCTCGGCGGAAGCGCGGCTAGCGGTTTCGGGAGGGCGAGACTTTGTCGAGCCGAGCGGTGGTCTTTTCCGGGCTCGAGCCTCGACAGCGTCTTGCTACCAAGAGCCGGAAGCGTAAATGTTCGTTTGAACGTATCCGCCCTTTATGCCAGTCTGAGGCATGGGCCCGAGCAGCAAGCTGATCGATCTGCGACAACTGCTTGCAGAACGATTTCCGCAGGCTGTTGCACCGCCGGCTCAATGCCTCGTGACCGGAATCCCCGCGATTGACGATCGGGTCGGCGGTGGATTACCGAAAAACGCCATCACAGAATTGACTGCTCCGAATCCGAGCGCGGGCACTGCGCTCTTGATTCATGCCCTTTTGCAAACTGCGCATCGGAACGGTTTTTTTTTCGCGCTGGTCGACGGTCGGGATTCGTTTGATCCCCACGCCAGCAGTCGGGCCGTCCTGCCAAACCTGCTGTGGGTACGGTGTCAAAGGGCAGGCCACGCACTTCAAGCGGCTGATTTCCTCCTGCGCGACGGAAATTTCCCGCTGGTCGTGCTCGACCTGGTCCTGAATGCGGTCGAAGAATTGCGCAAAATCCCGCAGACGCACTGGTATCGGCTCCAACGCCTGGTCGAAGCGGCGCCGACGGCGTGCTTGGTTCTGACACGCCGCAGCATGATCAGCAGCGCGCAATTAAAAGTGTCTCTGACTAACGCGTGGCAACTGAATGACCTCGAAAAAGAAAACCTGGTGGGACAACTGAACGTCGCGGTCGATCGGGTTCAGGGCCACCGCGAAATCCTTGCCCGCGCCGGCTGATGTTTACGACGATCTATTTGCCGGATTTTTATTTACAGGCTGCGTTGCGCCATCAGGCGGAGCTATTGTTCAAGCCGGTTGGCTTGATCGACGACCAGGAAAAAAAAGCGGCGATCGTTCAACTGAACCGGATCGCGCAAGAAAACGGCGTACGAATTGGAATGACGCCGAGCCAGGGTCTTGCCCGCACTCTCGAACTTGTGATCAAGGTGCGGAGCCGGGGGCAGGAAAAAAATTTGCAGGACGTTCTGCTTCATTTTGCCGCGACGTTGTCGCCCTACGTGGAAGCAACCGGGCCCGGACTTGCGACCGTGGAATTTACCGACGTAAAAAATGTGGCAGCAAAAGTCACCCAAGTGGTCGACGAACTCGCTCGAGCCGAGATCGCGGCCCGGGCAGGCATCGCGCCGACGCCGGACGCGAGCTTTCTTGCCGCTCATCTCGCAGAGCCGGTCCTTCAAGTTGAAGACGCGAGCAAATTCCTCGCGGCATTGCCGATTGATGTCCTCGCGATTTTTTCGAACGGACGAGCTTCTGCACGTCCGTAATTTTGAATCGTCAGCTGAAAAAGCCGGGCGTGCAGAAGCACATCCTTCCCCGATCTAGCTGCCCGCGAAATCGGGATATCTGTCGTGCAACTGTTTCGCCACCTGGTCGGCTTCTTCTTTCTTGCCGGCCCTCTCGTAAGCGAAAGCCGCTTTTTGCAAGGCACGAGGCGTGATCGCGGGATCGTCGTAAAGGAGGGCAACGCCCATGAATGCCTTGCCCGCTTCATCGAAATTCTGCCGCTCAATCTGGACGTCGCCGGCCAACAACCGCGCTTCTGCATTGACCCGGCCTTCCGGCTGCAAACTCATGATCTCCTCCGCGATTTTCTGCGCTTCATCGGGCTTGTGGGAGGAGATCTTGGCCGCGCCCAAAGCGAGCAATGTCTTTGCTTTCGCCGCCGGATCCGTCGCGATCTGAAGATATTTTTCGTAGGCCGCCTCGGCCTGCGGGAAATTCTTCAGCTTGGTTTGGGCGTCGGCGAGATAGAACCAAAAGTCGGGCTTCACGCTGCCGAGATTTTCGGTCTTACCCAAAAGGTCGAGGAAACGCGCGGAAGCGGCGTAATTCTTTTCGTTGTAATATTCGAGGCCGAGCCATTCCAAAATCTCGGCCGGAACGCGTGCCTCAGGGTTCGCTGCGACATACGCGTCGACTTCTTTCGTGAGCGCGCCGCGATCCTTCAGGTAAAACAAAGACGAGAGAATCCGGAGCGTCGCCAGGTTCAAATATTGTTCCTTGTTAAGCTGGCGCGCAGTATCGAGCGGGGCGAGGGCGCCCTTGTAATCCTTGGCCTCGAAGGCGGCCTTGCCGATATAATAATTCGCCTGCGCGGCCACCGAGCTCTTCGGGAATTCCTTGAGCAATTGGCGAAAGGCATCCGCCATTCCCTTGGGGTCATCCTTCTGTCCAAGAATAAGCGCTTTTTGCTGGAGGGCCGCCTCGCGTTCACGCGCGCCAGGATATTTCGCCAGGAGGACATTGAGATCGTCGAGGGCCGCGTCGTAATTTTTCGCGGCCTGATTCGCGAGGGCGCGCTGGGTCAGGGCGGACGGCATCTGGGGGCTGTCGGCAAACCCCTTGATGAAATAATCGAACGCGTCGATGACATTTACGCTGTCCTTTAACTGGACATAGCACCACCCCAGCTTGTAGGCGGATTCAGCGCGGAGTTTCGGTGACAGATGCGAGGAACGGAGCTCGCTGTAAATCGGCGCCGCCTCGGCGAACTTTTGTTCCTTGTAAAAGTGTTCGGCTTTCAGAAGCTTCGCCTGGTCGGCCCGTTCGGGAGCGGGATCGGTCGCGAGATACTCGTCGATTTCGTTCAGCAATGTCGGCGCGCTGGTATTGTAAAAATTAATCAGCCGCTGGTACTGGGCGTCCTTGGCTTCTTCCTTCGCCGGGTATTTCTCGATGATCAGCCGGTAGACGTCGTCTGCTTCTTTCGAGTGCTGGAGCTGGCGCTGACTATTCCCGACGATCAACAGCATCTCGGCCCGCACCTCCTCCGGAATGTCTTTTTCGTTCCGCTTGTATTCGGCGATGACCTTGTCGTACTGGGCGGATTGATACTGCAAACGCAGCAACCCGACTTCCGCGATTGCGCGCCATTTTCCGGCTTCGGGAAGCGTCCGCCCTTTCGAGAGCAGGCTGACCGCTTTCTCCATCATTGCCTTGTCGGCCTTTCCCTTTTCCGTTTGCTGAAGATCAATCGCGACCATGCCCGCGCGGACCGTCGCTTCCGCCTTCAAAGCCGGCTTCTGGGTCTCGTTCGCGAGTGCTTCGTAATTTCGAAATGCGTCGAGCTTGCGCCCTTTCGCCAGCGCGATCGTACCGGCGGCCATCCGTGCATCTTCACGGTAGGGGTTCGGATTCTTGGTTTCGGCGACCTGCTGATAAAGATTCTGCGCTTCGTCTTTTCGGTCGACGTTCTCGAGGCAACGCGCTTCGAAGTAGCGGGCTGAGAGAGCGAGGGTCGGTTCCTTCGATCGAGCAGACGCCCGATGGAACATCGGTAAAGCCCCTGCGAAATCCTTTTGGTTAAATAGAATTTCGGCGATGCCGTAGGCGGCCGGACCGGCGAACTCGCTGTCGCCGTAATTGTCCAGCACGCTCTGGAAACTCGTTCGGGCCGCACCCGTCCGCTTCAATGCGCGATAACATTCCGCCAGATAAAAATACGCGCTCGATCGGCCCGGGGCCCCAGCGAATTGTCCGAGAAATTTTTCATATTCGGGCGCCGCCAGATCGTATTGCTTCTGGGCGAAAAGCCCGTTGGCATATTCAAGCTGGCGGCGATCCGCCCCTTCCGTTTCCGGGGCGGGTCCTTCCGAATTCTGGTCATCGCTCTGCTTCGGATTGTCGTTCTGTTCGACCGGCGTCCGGCGCGGTCTCGCGGTTGGTTCCGGTGGGTCAAAGGGGATGGCCTTCGGAGTCGGTGGCTCGTTCGCGGGCTGGGCCCGCCGCACTTCCGGTGTTCTTTGTTGTGCGAATCCGCCCGGGACAACCGCAAGGATCAGGGCGGCCTGGACGAGGCAAAGCGCGCCTCGGCGCAGTTTCATTTCGCGGTGGCGAAGGCGACGTTAGTCACGCCGGCTTCGCTGCAAATGTTCAGGACGCCGACGACATTTTTGTAGGCGCCGGTTTCGTCGCCGCGAATCACGACCGCCTGCTCGGGATAAAGCTGAATGAGGTTACGCAGCATGTCGCCGAGCTCGGCGCCGGTCAGCGTCCGCCGGTTCACCATCACGTTTCCGTCGGCCTTCACGTTGACGACGACGTCGCCCATTGTCGCGGTTTTCTCCTTCGCGGACGCAGCCTTCGGCACTTTCACGTCCAGCTCGTTTTCATTTCGAGCGGCGTTCCAGGTCATCAGGAAGAAAATCAGGAGCAATAACAAAACGTCCACCAGCGGGGCGAGCTGGATCCCGGGATGCACGGGAGTTGCGTGTCGGCGCAGGTTCATGATCCGGTATGCGCGATGCCGGCGCGCCTAAAATTCATCTTCTAACAGCACCGGCGCGCGTTCCGGGCTCCGTTTGTTGTATTGCAGGGAGAGAAGCGCGAGAACGTGGGTCACGGCGGATTCCAGTTCCGAAATGATCCTTTGGACCCGGCCGCGGAAGTAGGCGTAAAAAATCATTGCGGGAATGCCGACGGCCAAGCCGGCTGCGGTGTTGACGAGCGCCTGGCTCACCCCGCTCGAAAGGAGCGCGTAGCGCGCGGTCCCCAAATCGGCCCCGAGCGCGCTGAACGACTTGATGATGCCGAACACGGTTCCAAGCAATCCAAGCATTGGGGCGATCATGCCGATATCCGCGAGGTAAATAACCCGGTTGTTCAAACTCGATGCGACCCGTGTTCCTTCGGTCTCCGCGATCTCGCGTACCTGCGCGAAATCCGCGGTCGGATTCTTCGTCGTAAAATCGAGCATCTTCTGGACGACCCGCGCTATCGCTTCGCCGTGCCGATTCGAAACCGCGAGTAACCCCAGGTAATCGCGTTTCCGCAGGAGCGCATCCGCCGTTGCCATGAACCCGCTCGAAACGACCGACCCTCGACGGATCGTCAGCAAATAGGTGACGACCAGCATCACAAAAACGACCGACAGCGCGAGGAGGAACCCCATGACCGGGCCAGCTCCGATGAGGGTGTCGAGAATGGATTTCGTGCGCGGCAGATCGGGGGCAACTGGGGCGGGCGTCTGGGCCAGGAATGGCATTGCGCCGGCAAACAGCGCGAAGAGATTTTTCATTCCAAAAGTGCGGTTACGATAGGCGGCGCCAGTAAGAGATGCAAATTGCCGTCAGAGGAGAGACGCTGCCGGATTCGCCCTTGTTCAAACAAACTTTTCGCCGACGAGCCAGCGGCGGACGCGAAAGATGTGGGCGGGTTGGACGCCGGGATTGAGCTCCACATAGTTACGTTCCCCGCGCCAGAGGTAACGCTGATCGGTCAGGAGGTCGTGGACCTCGTACGTGTCCGAATCCATTTGCCCGAAATCGCCCAAGGGAACGTGGACATATGAGTTCTGCTGGCGGTCCGGGTCCAGATTGACGACCACTATGATGATGTTGTCGCGGGCTGCGGTCATTTTGCCGTAGCAAAGGATGGCCTCGTTATCGGCGCGGTAGAACCGGAGATTGTCGTAAAGGTGGAGAGCCCGGTTTTCTTTCCGGATCCGGTTTATCTGGGTGACCCAATCCTTGATGTTCCCCGGTGCATCCCAGTCCCGCTCTTTCCACTGGTATTTCTCGGAATCGAGGTACTCCTCGCGCCCTGGGAGCGGTTCGTTCTCGCAGAGCTCAAAGCCGCTATAGATGCCGTAGACACTCGACAGGGTCGCCGCCAGGACCGAGCGAATCAGGAACATGGGCCGGCCCCCTTCCTGAAGATGGACCGGCAGGATGTCCGGCGTGTTGGGCCAGAGATTGCCGCGAAAATAATTGCGCATGTCGGTCTGGGTAAGCTCGGAGAAATACTCCGTCAGCTCGGGCTTGGAGGTGCGCCAGGTGAAGTAGGTGTAGCTCTGGTTGAAGCCCGCTTTCGCGAGCGCCTTCATCATTTTGGGCTTCGTGAATGCTTCCGACAAAAAGATTGCGTCCGGGAATTTGGCCCGCACCCCGGTGATCAGGAATTCCCAGAACGCGACCGGCTTGGTATGCGGATTATCGACCCGAAAGATTCGGACGCCGCGCTCCGCCCAGAAGAGAATAATGCTTCTCATCTCCTCCCAGAGAGCGCGCCAGTTTTCGCACCGAAAATTCAGCGGGTAGATGTCCTCGTATTTCTTCGGCGGATTTTCCGCGAACTTAATGGTGCCGTCGGGCCGTTTGTAAAACCACTCCGGATGTTCGTGGACGTAGGGATGGTCGGGCGAACAATTGATGGCGAAGTCGAGGGCGATCTCCATTCCGCGGCTCCGGATCTCATTCTGAAGCCAGGCGAAGTCTTCGAAGGTACCGAGCTCGGGCTCGATCGCCTTGTGGCCGCCGAACTCGCTTCCGATGGCATAGGGGACTCCCGGCTCCCATGGCTCGGAAGTCACCGAGTTATTGCGGCCCTTCCGGTTGGTGCGCCCAATAGGATGAATCGGCGGGAAATAGATGACGTCGAACCCCATGCGTTTTGCGTCTTCAACCCGGGGCAGACAATCACGAAAGGTCGAGCCTCGATCGCCGCGGCCTTCGGCGGAGCGTGGAAAAAATTCGTACCAGGCTGCCGTTCGTGCTTCCATGCGATCGACAATCACGCGCGGGGCCGGGGCGTATTGGGTGGCAGTGCTGCGGTCCGGATAAGTCGCCATCAGGACTTCGAGTTCGCCAGAATGCGCGATTTCACTCACCCGCCCCGGCTTCTCATTCCGCATCGTGTTGGCTAATTCCCGAAGCCGCTCGCCGTCTGCAAAATCTTCCGCGCGATCCGCGGCAGCATCGAGAAGCGCTGCGCCTTCCAAAGTTTCGCTGGAGAGATTATCGATCCCGGCTTCGAACTTTTTGGCGAATTCGTGCTGCCATCCGGTAAACGTATCGGTCCAGGCCTCGACGGTATATTCGTAGATTGCGTTCTCGTAGAGGGTGCAGACTCCACGCCACCGGTCGTTATCGATGTGCGCCATCGGAGTCTCGTGCCAAACCGGGTCGCCAACCCGCCGCCATTTGAGAACCGCTGCCACGACGTCGTGGCCGTCCTTGAAGACGTCCGCTTCAACAGCAAGATCGTCACCGACGACGCGCTTCACCATGTAGCGGCCGCCGTCTACCAGCGGCTGCAGATTTTCAATAACGGCGGTGGGAAAGGCCCGAAGCATGGGGCCATCAATCAACTGAAATTCGCCGAGCGCGAAAGGGGGAATTGTGCCGCCGCGCGACTAACTCAAACGGCGAAGTAAAACGCGCACTCGTAAAGACCCGAGGTGCGTGTCTCTTCCCGGCGCACCTCGGTGCCGAGAACAGCTTCGAACATGTCTTTCTCGAGCCGGCCGATGATCGGATACTGGTCGAGCAAATTCAAGATCGGCGAATGGCATTCAAGAATCTGCGGGCCGCCTTCTCTTTCGTCGGCGACGAATTGAGACATGAAACCTTCTTTTTCGCGATAGGAAGACAGCCACTTCGCCCGGTCAACGACCGTCTCGCCTTTGACCTTCACCTTGAGGCCAGCTGTCTTCCGCTCGAAGACGTTGAAGAGCATCTTCTCGGGCCCATTCGCGCCGTAGACTTCCTTGACCGACCTGAGCAGCTCGAGCGTGAAATCGTTGCTGTCGCAGGGGAACAAATCGTGAGTGCGCCGGGTCAGGCGATAAACCATTTCCGGGCGCCCCATTTTTTGCGGGCGTCGCCACGTATCGAGATAACCGTCGCGCTCGAGCGTGAGGCAATGCTGCTTGATGCCCATGTAACTCATCTTCATTCGGGCTACCAGCTCATTGACGGACAAGCCCTTAGTCCGTTTAAGGGTGTTAAGAATTTCGAGCCGCTGAGTGCGGCCGATCTCGGC
>JBJMXC010000164.1:0-18210 GCA_045809825.1 Chthoniobacterales bacterium
CGGCCTTTGGGGCAGGGCCAAGCTCCCTAAAGGCCAATGCAAAAACGAAGGCCAGCCTGCGCATGATAGAGCAAAGCACTGCTGCGTTGGAAACCCCATGGATGACGGTACCCAGATCATCGTCGTCAAAGACGATGGAAGTATGAGCGAGGCCATCGAACCCCGTATCGCCCCGGCCCGCAGGCATGCGCACATCTCGAGGACGGGAAAGATCATTGGAATCATCCTCTTCGTCGGGCTGGTAACGCCAATCGGCGCAACCGGACAAAGTGAGCACACGAAGCGGGTCCTCGTCGTTCATTCCTTTGGCAGCACGGCCCCACCATTCACAGTCCACGCGATGGCTTTCGAAGCCGAGCTGGTCGAGAAGCTCGGCGAACGCGTCGATCTGGATGAGGTGTCCTTGGATATGGCGCGCTATGCCGATTCTGACGCCCAGGAAGCGATGGTCGAATACGTCGAAAAGCGACAGCTGAAATGGCGGCCTGACCTTGTCGTGCCGATCGGATCGCCGGCGGGCCTTTTCGTGGCGAACTATCGCGACCGGCTCTTTCCGGACACGCCGATACTTTATGCTTCCCTAGACCGCCGACTATTGCCTGATGGCGCGCTCACGAAGAATGCGGCTTACGTCGGGCAGACGTTCGAGGTTGATGGCTGGATCGAAGACATGCTCCAGGTTGCCCCGGCGACAAAGAACGTCGCGGTGGTAGTCGGAGCGACGCCGCTCGAGCAAAGCTGGAAGGAAATTTTCCGGCAATCAGCCGTACGATTTTCCGGGCGGCTCAATTTCATTTATTGGGATCAGCTTTCCTTTGATCAAATGCTGGAAAATGCAAAGACGCTTCCACCTGACTCCTACATTTTCCTTGTCCTCCTTCTGCGCGACAGCGCTGGGATAACCCATAATGCCGACGTGGCGCTGCGGCGCCTGCATGATGTCGCCAATGCGCCCATCAACAGCATTTTCGATCATCAACTGGGATTGGGAATCGTGGGGGGTCGCCTCTACCAGACCGAGCGCATTGGAAAAGAGGCCGCTGCAACCGCGATCCGGATCCTGCATGGTGAAGCTGCCTCGAGTTTTGAACCAAAGCTGATCGGCCGGCTGCCGCCGCGCTACGACTGGCGGGAGCTCCAACGCTGGAAGATCGACGAGAACCACCTGCCCGCCGGTAGCACGATCCTGTATCGGACTTCGATCGGCTGGGAGCAGTACCGCCGGTGGATCATCGTCGGTGCCTCAATCTTCATCGCCCAGGCGCTGCTCATTTCGGCGCTTCTCGCCAACTTGCTTCGGCGCCGGCGCGCCGAGCGTTCCCTCGTTGAAAGCGAAGAACGCTTTCGCCTGACAGCTAATGCGGCGCCGGTTCTTTTGTGGATGTCCGGACCGGATAAGCTCTGCACTTTTTTCAATACGAGTTGGCTTGAATTCACCGGGCGCGCCATGGATCAGGAGCTCGGTGACGGCTGGAGCGGCGGAGTGCACCCTCAGGAATTGGCGGAATGCCTGCAGACCTACACGACAGCCTTTGACGCCCGGCAGCCATTCTGCATGCAATACCGACTCCGGCGTCACGATGGCGAATATCGCTGGCTCACCGACAACGGCGTGCCGCGTTACGATGCAGCGGGGACTTTTGTCGGGTACGTCGGCGCGTGTGTCGACATCACTGACCTGCTGAATAAAGAGCGGGTTTTACACGAGTCTGAGGAACGCGTTGCCCTCGCCGCCGAGACGGCTCGTCTCGGGGTGTGGGAGTGGAACACAACCACAAACAAGATCTGGATGTCGGACAAGACGCTGGAGCTTTTTCAACTTAACGGCCCACCGCAAGTCACCTATGAGGAATTTTTGAGCCGGATTCATCCCGGCGATCGGGGATTACGTGACGCGGTGGTAAAGCGGGCGATGGAAGAGCGCGGAGACTACGAAATTGAATACCGCGCGCTGCTTCCGGATGGGACGACTCGGTGGATCGCAGCACGCGGGCGCTGCCTCCCTGACGAAGATGGCCGCCTGAGCCGCGTCCTGGGGGTCTCCATGGATATCACCGAGCGTAAACAGGCCGAGGAACTCTTTCGTCTCACAATCGAAGCCTCGCCCAGCGGCACGCTGCTCGTGGACGACCAGGGCCGTATCGTTCTTCTCAACGCGCACATTGAGGAACTATTCGGTTATCCACGGAGCGAGCTGATCGGAAAACCCGTTGAGGTCCTCGTGCCCAAGCGCGTTGCCACCGAGTATGCCGGGCTCCGGGACAAGTTCCTGGCGGATCTCGAAGCCCGCGCGCTCGGCACCGGGCCAGACTTGTGCGGACTCCGCAAAAACGGGACCGAGTTTCCGGTTGAGATAGGGTTGAGTCCCATTCAGACGCCGAAAGGTGTACTCGTCCTGGCCAACGTTGTTGATATCTCAGCCCGCAAGGCTGCCGAGACAGAGGCCCAAGTCCAGCGCGACCAGATAGAACTTCTGAGCCGGGTTAGCCTGCTCGGCGAAACGACTGCCCTGCTCGCACACGAATTGAATCAGCCGTTGTCGGCGATCGTGAACAACGCGAATGCCGGAAGCCGATTTATCGACAATGGAAATGCCGATCCTGATGTCCTGCGCGAAATCATGGAGGACGTCGAAGCGGATGGACGTCGCGCTCACGACATCATCGACGCCGTGCGCCGAACCATCAAAAAAGGTGGCACGATTCGCGAGTCGATTAATCTCAACGACACCATCGGGAAAGTCGTTCATATGGTGGAGCCGGATGCGAAGGTTTATTCTTGCGAGATGGAAACGTCGCTGGCCGGGGACCTGCCTGCAATCGAGGGAGACCCGCTCCAGATTCAACAAGTGCTGATCAACCTCGTGAGCAATGCGTTCGATGCCATGCGCGAGACACCGGAGGGCCGGCGAAAAGTGCGAATCACCACGGAGCCCAATGGCAACGGGACCGTTTGCGTAACAGTGCGGGATCGCGGCGTTGGCATTCCCCGGGATCTCCGCGGCCGGCTCTTCGACCAATTTGTCACCACCAAGGAAGAGGGTCTCGGCATGGGCCTCGCCATTGTTCGCTCCATCGTCGAAGCGCACGGTGGAAAGATCGGCGCAGACAACCCGGAGGACGGAGGAGCGCGCTTCTTCTTCACTCTCCCTACGACTACAAATCACCTCTCATGACTTCCCTAAAATCGATTGTGTTTGTCATCGACGACGATGAGGCCGTCCGAAAAAGCGTAAAGCGTTTGCTCGCCTCCGCCGGCTATGACAGCGAAGTGTTTAAATCGGCCAATGATTTTCTAGCGCGCCCGCAGCAGGGCGGCCCGTCGTGCGTGATCGTGGATGTCCGGATGCCGGGGTTAACCGGGATTGAATTCCAGGAGGGATTGATCAAACGGCGCCGGGAAGAACAACTCATCTTCATTACCGGTCACGGCGATGTCCCGATGTGCGCACAGGCCATGAAAGCGGGGGCAGTTGATTTCCTGACAAAGCCTTTCAAAAGCCGGGAAATGCTAAAATGCGTGGAACGCGCTCTCGCCCGCTCCATGAAACAACGCCAAAGCGCCGGCGAAAAAGCCGAAGCCCGGCGGCTCCTCGATCTGCTGACCCCACGAGAGTTTGAAGTCATGCAGCTCGTCAGCACCGGAATGTTGAACAAACAAGTAGGCGGCGAACTCGGCACGGCGGAAAAAACAGTGAAGGTGCACCGCGGGCGGGTCATGCAAAAACTCGGCGTTACCTCCGTCGCCGAATTGGTCAGGCTCGTGCAAAGGGCCGGGGTCGTTTCCCCGGCCAGGCATGGGACCAAGGTCTGATTTTCCATTGTCAGACCGGCAAGCTAACTCGGCAAATGCCGAACGAACCACGGAAGACAGGTTGTTCTGCGCCGATTATTTCGCTCCTTGCCCGCTGCGCTCTCCCGCTTCCCGCTACCAGCGGTCGACTGCCCATGAATCCGGAGCGGATTTTCCCGCTGCCTCGCGGCGGAGATCGCGCCAACGAATTCTGACGACGACTCCAGTTCGGTCCGAACTAACCGCGAAAAATGCACATACCGGTCACAGGCGGAAATGTCCCTGCACCGGCCCCAGCAGATATCATTTGCGTCATAGACGACGATGCATCGGTCCGGAAGTCGGTGGGGCGCCTTCTTCAATCCGCCGGTTTAGAAGTGCGCGTTTTTAGTGAGGCCGAGGTCTTTCTCGACTTCCTCGCGAGCACGCCTGTCCCGGTCGTCATCCTCGATGTCTGGATGGCCGGCATGTCCGGAATGGAACTGCTAGTCCATCTCTGCGCCCGCTCGCCCTGGACGCGGGCCATTTTTATCACCGGCCACGATGACCGTGCAGCGCAAGTTACCGTTATGGCTGCGGGCGCTTTCGGGTTTCTGATCAAACCATTCGACGACGAAGAACTCCTCATCGCGGTGAATCGGGCGCTCAGCATTCCGCGGCAGGGACCGACGGGCCCCGGGGCGAGGCCGCCTCGGAGCTGAGACCATGGTCCCATAGCCGAAGGTCCCATAGCCCGGTCTTCCCATCCCCGTAACCTCTTGGCGTGGCCGCCCCTGGCGATATCTTCGTGAATGTCCCAATCCTCCCGGCGGGTCCACAACCGCCTCTCGACGCGGTCAGGCAAATAAAAGAAACAAAACCACTTAGCGATCGGGAAGCGTTACCAGAGTGTTCCCGGAACCATCCCGGCGAACCATCAGCGCGATTGAAATTCGCGGAAGGCTTGGCGGAACCAAAGGGGTCCAGAGTGAGCAGTGAGTTTGATAATCATAATGTCACCGTCTGTCTCGTCGACGATGATCCCTCTGTTCTGAAGGCAACCTGCCGGCTCCTTTCTTCCGCTGGTTGGAAGACCGAATCGTTTACCGATCCCGCCGCCTTTCTTCGCTATGCTGAGATCAGTCATCCACCTTTGGTCGTCCTCGATATCTGGATGCCGGTGATGAACGGCCTTGAAGTCCAGGCGAGGCTACGGTGCGTTTCCCCGTCCACCGAAGTGGTCGTACTGACGAGCAAGGACGATCCATCGGTCCGTTCCAAGGCTCTTCAGGGGGGCGCCGCCGCGTTTTTTCTTAAACCGCCGCCGAACGAAGAATTTCTCGAGCGGATCGACTCGATTTGCCGGGAGTTGGACGGAAGTAAACTGCCCGAATAGCGTTATTCTTTCGCCAGCGGTTCGACGGGCAGAATTTGGATATCGCCGGTAGAGGCGCGAATATCGAACTCCGGTCGTGCTATCGGTCCTTAATTGCTTAAACCACTTTAAGGCCATTCGCCCGAAAGCGGGCGATTGCCTCGTCCATTGTTTCACGCGATGGGGGCTTGGCTTCGTCGAGCTGATAATCCATCCCCAGCTTGTCCCACTTGAAGCGACCCATTTGATGGAAGGGTAGAACGTCGACCCGCTGGACGTTCCCAAGTTCGGACACGAAATCGGCCATGCGGCCAACTTCATCCATGTTGTCGGTCCAGCCGGGAACGACGACGAACCGGATCCAGACAGGATGTTTTCGGGCTGCGAGCCGGCGCGCAAAAGCATGCACGGTTTTGTTCTCCAGCCCCGTCAGGCGCTTGTGTAACCCCGGTTCGATTGCCTTAAGCCCGAGCATCACCAGGTCGATCGAAGCGAGATCATCATCGCTTATCCGCTCACCCAGGTGACCATTCGTTTCGAGCGCGGTGTGAATGCCGAGCTTATGCACGGCCGGAAACAACTTCGAGAGAAACCGGTGCTGCATCAGTGGTTCACCGCCACTAACAGTTAGTCCGCCCTTCATCGACCGCAGGCTTGTCTTATATTGGCCCACGACATCTATTGCGCGGCTCAGCTGCACCGGTGTCCCATTCGTTAGCTTCCAGGTATCAGGATTGTGACAGTAAACGCACCGGAACTGACAACTGGTCAGCCATGCCACTATCCGCATACCGGGTCCGTCAACCGCCGAGCCGGTAGTGAAGGAATGAATAAATCCCCAATCGCCGCTTTCGAGGGCCGACCGAATATCGGTCTCGTCTATCCTGTCCGCCTTGGAAACGCGCAGATCAAAGGGACTCCCAATGGCCGGAGTTTCGGGAGCGAGCGTTTCCAGCTTCATGTCAGCTACGACATGCCATGGAAGGTCCGGTTGATGACGTCCAGCTGTTGGTCCCGAGTGAGACGAACAAAATTCACGGCGTAACCGGAAACCCGGATGGTAAGCGATGGATACTTTTCCGGGTGATCCATCGCATCAAGCAACATGTCGCGGTTAAGGACATTCACGTTCATGTGGTAGCCCGCTATCCCGAAGAATGCGTCCAGCACACTAACAAGGTTTTCTACCTGCTCGCCCGCGGTGCGACCCAGGCCCTCGGGCACCATCGTGGTAGTAAGCGAGATACCGTCCGCGGCATCGCGATACGGGATCTTCGAGACCGACGCCGCTGAAGCCATGATACCGTGCGAGTCGCGGCCGTGCATGGGATTCGCGCCGGGCCCGAACGGTTCGCCTTTGCGGCGTCCATCGGGGGTGTGACCGGTGCTCTTTCCGTAAACGACGTTCGACGTAATGGTCAAGACCGACTGGGTGTGGATCGCATTCCGATAAGTCGGACTCTTCCGAAGCTTACTCATGAACATCGTAACCGCTGCCGCCGCCAGTTGATCGACGCGGTTGTCATTGTTTCCGTACATCGGAAACTCTCCTTCCGTCTGGTAATCCACTATCAACCCAGTCTCGTCGCGGATCACTCTTACTTTCGCAAAGCGGATGGCGGACAGGCTATCGGCCACCACGGATAAACCGGCGATGCCGAAGGCCATCGTCCGGACCGGCGCGTAATCGTGCAGTGCCATCTCGATCCGTTCGTACGAATACTTGTCGTGCATGTAGTGGATGACGTTCATTGCGTTCACATACACACCCGCCAGCCATTCCATCATCTGCTCGAACTTTCCGACCACGTCCTCAAATTCTAGGTAGTCGCCTTCAACTGGAGCGGATTTCGGAGCCACCTGCTTGCCCGACACTTCGTCGCGGCCGCCGTTGATCGCGTAGAGCAGGCACTTTACCAGGTTCGCGCGCGCACCGAAGAACTGCATTTGCTTACCCATCAACATTGGCGAAACACAGCACGCTATTGCACCGTCATCGCCCCAGGCCCCACGCATGAGCGAGTCACTTTCGAACTGAAGCGCGCTCGTATCGATTGCGACCTTGGCAGCGAAGCTACGAAAACCGTCTGGCAGCCGAGGTGAATACCAAATTGTAAGATTCGGCTCGGGCGCAGGCCCCAGGTTGTAGAGCGTGTGGAGGAAGCGAAAACTCGTCTTTGTGACCAAGTGACGCCCGTCGTCGCCCATTCCCGCGATCGATTCCGTCACCCAGGTTGGATCCCCCGCGAAAAGGTCGTCGTATTCCGGCGTCCGTAGAAATCGAACGATCCGCAGTTTGATAACAAAATCGTCGACGATCTCCTGGGCTTGCTCTTCGGTCAAAGTGCCTTCCGCGAGGTCGCGTTCAAAATAAATGTCGAGAAACGTCGAAGTCCGGCCTAGTGACATGGCCGCGCCATTCTGTTCTTTCACGGCGCCGAGGTAAGCGAAGTAAAGCCATTGCACCGCTTCCGTCGCGTTACTGGCGGGGCGCGAGATATCGAAGCCGTAGTTCTTCGCCATTTCCTGCAACTCTTTCAGCGCGCGCGATTGCTCGCTCAGCTCTTCGCGGTCCCGGATGATGTCGTCGGTCGACATGGCTGAGTCGAGCGCCGCCTTCTCTATCTCCTTCTGCTTGATCAATCGAGCCACCCCATAAAGCGGAACCCGGCGATAATCCCCTATGATCCGTCCGCGTCCGTAGGCATCCGGCAGCCCAGTCAGGATATGCGAACTACGACAAGCCCGAATGTCCGCCGTGTAAGCGTCAAAGACTCCTTCGTTATGTGTCTTGCGATACTTCGTGAAGGCCTCGACCACATTGGGGTCAGGCTCATAGTTATATGCCTTTAGAGAACTAAGCACCATCCGCAGCCCGCCATTCGGCATAATGGCCCGCTTGAGCGGCGCGTCGGTCTGAAGTCCGACAATGATTTCGTTCTCCCGGTCGATATAACCGGGGGCATGCGCCGTAATCGAGCTTGGAATCGGAGATACGTCGAGCACGCCCTTCTTGCGTTCCTCGACAAACATTTCTTCCAGCTTCTTCCAGATTGCCCTGGTCCGATCGGTAGCAGGTGCCAGGAACGCACCGTCAGCGTCATAGGGCGTATAGTTTTGTTGGAGGAACCATCGAACATTAATATCGCGCTGCCATAACCCTTGTTTAAATTTACGCCACGGGTCCCGGGCTTCAAGACCTTCCGCTGCGCCGTTTTTTGCCGGCGACGCTTTAGGTAGTTCGGTTAGTACTTCCATCGGTTAATTAAGGCAGATTGTTAATCGCTATCCCTCGCTTTGAATCCCATCAATAAAGCCGGTTGCGCCGGTCTTCAGGTTGGCGGCGTTCCCCTCGTCCGTGTCGATGTGCATGGCCAGTTTGAAAGTGGGATCGACTCGCACAAGCACATCCCCGAAGACGAGTTCGCGGTCGCCGGCAACACGCACGCGCACGAACGACTTATCGCGCACACCGTAACGTAGCGCATCGTCCGGAGTCATATGCACGTGCCGAAGCGCGCAAATCACACCTTTGTCGATCTGGACGCTTCCGCTGGCGCTCTCCAGCGTGCATCCCGGTGTGTTCGCGATGTCGCCGCTCTCCCGGATCGGCGGATGAATCCCAAGCTTGAATTGTTCGGTCATCGCGATCTCGACTTGCGTATATTTCCTCGCCGGCCCGAGAATGCGGACACGTTCAATTCGCCCCTTTGGTCCAACAATCGTTAGTTGCTCCTTGCAGGCGTACTGACCGGGCTGGGAAAGATCAGCATGCTTCGTCAGTTGGTGGCCTTTGCCAAATAACGTTTCGACATGCTCCTGGGTGACATGGATGTGATGCGCCGAGATTTCCACCAGAAACGGCTCCTGCTTCTGTGCCTCCAGCACGCGCGTGATATAAGACCGGCTGACCGCACGTAAAGCTTCACGCGCCATCATCCGTTCCTCGTCGGTCGGGACGATAAGCACAGTCACCTTTGACTCATCGCTCGTGATGCGAGCTATCTCGTCACCGCTAGCGTCGCGGTTTCGTTCGTCGTCGAGCCTAATCCCCATGCAATCTAGCCCCTGTAAAGCGAGGGCTCGGACTACGGCGCTTCCCTGCCCGACGCCGCCAGTGAAAATCACGGTGTCCAATCCACCCATCGAGGCCACGTAAGCGCCTATGTATTTGCGGACCCGATAGCAATACGCCTTTAGCGCAAGCAAGGCACGCTGATGACCCTCATCAGCCGCCTTCAGGATTTCCCGCATGTCGCTCGAAAGACCCGACAATCCGAGCAAGCCACTCTTCTTATTCAAGAGCTCCTCACTCTGGGAGGCGGTCAGTTTCTCCTCGCGCTCGAGAAAAGCCAGGACCCCTGCATCCACGTCGCCCGAGCGTGTTCCCATCATTAGTCCTTCCAAAGGGGTGAAACCCATGGTGGTGTCGACCGATCTCCCGTGATCAACCGCGCACATCGACGCGCCATTGCCGAGATGACAGCTGACGAGGCGGAGCTCGTTTCGACGCTTCTTCAGGAACTCGGCTGCGCGCAACGCCACGTAGTTATGGGAGGTGCCGTGAAAGCCATAGCGACGCACCCCTTTCCTTTCATACAACTCGTAGGGCAGTCCATAGAGGAACGCGTAAGCCGGGAGCGTATGGTGGAAAGCAGTGTCAAACACTCCTACATGCGGCACGGCGGGAAAAAGCCGACGCATTTCACGAATTCCTTCGATGATCACCGGATTATGGAGCGGCGCGAGCGGATTAAGTTTTTCCATCTCGGCCACGAGCTCGTCAGTGAGAAGCGTGCCTTCGGTGAATTTTTCGCCTCCGTGGACGACGCGATGGGCGACAATACTTACCTCCGCTGCGCTCTTGATGACTCCGGTCTCCTCCGCCGTCAATTCCGCCACCATCAGCTTGAACGCGGCTGAGTGATCTCCTTTTTCGAGATCACGTTTCACCTCGCCCTTCAGCCCTCGATGCTTGAGACGGGTACCATCGATCCCGATCCGCTCGACCAGCCCCTTCGCATTGCGCGTTTCGTCGGCGGTGTCGAAAAATGAATACTTCAGAGAAGAAGAGCCCACGTTGATAACGAGAATTTTCTCCGACTTCTCGCCTTTGAGCATCAACCCATATGGATCGCGGCTCTCGCCAAAAGCCGCACTCGCCTTCGCCGGGTCGGCTATGAGCATTCGCGTCCGCTCCGCGATCGTCCGCGAGATGTGCCGCACTGCCGCGGGCTCTGCGACAATGAATGACTGAAAGACCGAGACGGGAATGAGCAACACCTCGGAGTGTCCGTCCGCGACGAAATCCGCGAGAAGTGGGTTGCCCGTCATCAGAGCTTCTTCGGCAAATGTTTCCCCGGCCTGTAACTGGCCGAGTACTTGCCGGCTTCCGTTGTTCACGACTGACGCAGCAAGCGTTCCGCTAAGGACCGCGCCGAGGTGAGTGGCTTCGGCGCCCTGGTGGGCAACGACTTCATTCGCTTCGAAGGATCTGATCTGCGAGCGGCCAACTAATTGCCTTAGACGATCGGGCGTGAAATCCCTGAAGATCGCTACACGTTCCTTGAGAAAGCCAATATGGTCCACGGGATCTCGGAGAGGTTCCAACTCTGCCTTTGGCCGGGCTGCGGTGGCTATAGGCCCAAGGTCTTATGTTAGCTTTCCTATGCGCCGGGAGAGCATTATCTCCCCCGTGTCCGCAACGGGAACTAGCGTGATGAAAACAAACAAACTGATCAAACGGGCTCGAGAAATTTCCGAGCATTTTCGAGTCAGCAAAGGCAAGGACTTTAAGCTCAAAGATGTCGATCCGGGCGACACGCTGGAGTTTACGACCGACGAACACAAACCAAAGGCGAAGGAAGCACTGGCGGCAGGAAGACTGGCGCTGGCCGAATTGCAGGAAACGCTTTACGCCCAAGACCGGTGGGCTGTCTTGATCATGTTCCAGGCCATGGATGCAGCCGGCAAGGACGGGGCGATCGAGCACGTAATGTCCGGGGTGAATCCGCAGGGTTGTCAGGTGCAGTCATTTAAATCGCCCTCCTCCGAAGACCTGGACCATGATTACCTGTGGCGGTGTATGAAAGCTCTGCCGAACCGTGGCAACATCGGAATCTTTAATCGGAGCTATTACGAGGAGCTCCTCGTAGTCCGCGTCCATCCTGAATATCTTGAGAAGCAGAAATTACCGCGCGAGCTCATTACGAAACACATCTGGGAGGAACGCTTTGAGGATATTCGAAACTTCGAGCAATACCTGACGCGCAACGGGGTGCTTGTTCGGAAATTCTTTTTGCATGTCTCGAAGAAGGAGCAAAAGCGGCGGTTCATGGATCGGATTGATGATCCAACCAAGAATTGGAAGTTCTCCTCGAACGACGCGAGCGAACGCGACTATTGGGACGATTACATGAACGCGTACGAAGACATGATTCGTAATACCGCAACCAAAGAAGCGCCCTGGTATGTAGTCCCAGCCGACAACAAGTGGTTTACCCGGTTAGTGGTGGCCGCGGGTGTGATCGAAGCGCTGGATTCTCTCGGCCTTGAATATCCCAAGGTGGGCAAGGACAAGTTAAAGGAGTTGGCCGCAGCTAGGGAAAAACTGGAGGCTACGTAGGCCCGGCAGTAGTGATGGGCCGTGTCTGCCAGACGGGCGAACTCAACCCTGACTAAGCAACCCGCGCGCGGCTAAGCGTACTTTTGGATCGGACATTCGATAAACGCTCCGATCCAGCAGGTAGTGGATAAAGCCGGTAGCGAAGCCGAGCGCAACCAGCGCAGGTACCCACGCTGAAGTCCGGAGCCCGGTCGCGATCGCGCCGAAAATCCGATCGCCGTAGTAAGTGCCGCTCTGCCGGTTGGCTTCCACTTCAAAGAGTGGCAGGAACGTCACCGATATCACGGTGAGAAAAACAACGATCGCCCATGGTCGGACATTCAATCCATGGAGCACCCGGCGAACCGAGCCGCCCGTGGGCGCAGGTTCGCCTCGTCCGATTCGCGAAGCCATCCCGGTCGCAAGGATCCAATGCTGCGACGTCCAGAGGACCAGGAAGAGAAACAAACTGCGAGGACGAAGGGCCAGCCCGACCATCACTGCAATTCCAATAATGTATAACAAGCGAGGCAAGGACCATTGTGAGGTGCGTAACTCGGCAACCAGCGTCGCCACGGTCAGGATGGCGAGGAGGATTGTTGCGCCGATCCGAATGCCATCCTGGCCCGATATAATCCAGGCAAGAAACGGCCATCTGTCCATCCACTGGTCCTGGTAGGCAACTGCCCCGGCCAAAAGATCGGCCACGAAGACAAGGAGGCCGCCCGCGATCAGCGCGAAAAGACGATCCATCCGCCTGGTTTGAATGCAGCCAGCTCGTCCAGCTCTCGAACGATAGAGCGATAAGGCGCCAAAATGCTGCGAAGCGAAGTGATAAGTTACCCAGGCATAATCGATAATCGCCAGCGCGATGATTCGTTCTTCGCGCGTCCAGGGCAGTGCGGTATCGGCTGGAAGGAGAATGGCAAAACAGCCTCCTGTGACCAGGAGCGGTATAATCACGAACCGCACCGGCTCACTTCGTAGAAGAGGACGATAAGCTTCCGTGCAATAGGCCAGATAGGTGCTGCAAAGCCGGTGGCCAATCCAAAATAATGCCGTGAGCGCGAAGTAGAGCGAATCCAGCGGACTCGATTCAGGGTCAGAGTATCCGTGGGCAAGCCAGAGGACGACCGGCGCGAGCCATAGCGCGCTCATCATCCAGAATCCATCCCAGAGCGGTCCGCGCACCCAGCGAGAAGACGCTTTCAGCGGCGCGACGGTGTCATGCGCAGCTCGCCCGAGGAGAGCGGCGGGTGCTACCAGTTCAGCCATGTGACGAGTTGAATTGGACGGCCTTGATAGCAGCTTCGCGGGGCCTTCCGCCATGGGACGATAGTCTTATCGCCGGGCGCTTAATCTCCCCCGGCAATGGTTACCCGGTCTCTGCCTGAGTACTCAACCACGCGGTGCGGCTCTCTCGAATCAAACCGAGCGCATCCTCGATCGTGTTCACGCATTGCGGGATAGAAAAATCGGCGGCACTCGCCAGTTCGCTACCTTCCTGGAGCATGAAACGGCGCGCCCATTCGATCAACTCGGGCCACATCTTTCCGACGAGGACCAGCGGAGTTTTGTAAAGCTTGTTAACCTGGAGGAGCTGCCATGCGAGCGACATTTCGAGCAGGGTACCGATCCCGCCGGGGACTACGACGAACGCATCCGAGATAATCATAAAGTGATGGAGCCGTGAGAAAAAGTTGCGGTGCTCATAGGACTGCCCTACGAATGGGTTGACCGCCTGCTCGAACGGCAAATCAACTCGAATACCGACAGAACGGTGTAACGCGTCGGGAGCGACAGAGACCGCGCCTTCGTTGGCGGCCTGCATGAGACCCGGGCCCCCGCCGCTCATGATATCGCAACCGATTTTCGTGAGCTCAGCCGCGAGGTTTTTGACGCCGTCATAGGCTACCGTGCCAGGTTTGATCCGGGCCGAGCCAAAGATCGTGACCCGATAATTCTGGCGGGTGGTGCGACGCAGGCGCGTGAGATCGTTCACTACGCTCCAGAGCCCGATGACGGAGCGTTGCAGCAAAGCTATCGTCGCATCTTCGTCGCTGAGCTTAACGATATCGGATTGACCGAAATTTGAGTCGGCTTTGCTCATATTTACATCTCCATGTCTCCGGGCACCGCCTGTAGCACAACCATGGAACGAGGTTGCAGCGGAAAACTGCTCATGTGTTCAAAGATCCGCGGCTCGCAATCGTGCGCGCCAGTGTCGAAAATGCACTTCCACCGCAGATCACGACGGTCCGAGCCCAGGTTAAAAGGAACGGCTTCGTGATGGGCATTGAGAAGAATCGCGAAAGAGTCTCCGGAAACTTGTTCGCCACGCTCGCCTCTTTCCGTGATTTGACTGCCGGGTAATGCCATTCCAAGGCAGCGGACATGTCCGGAATTCCAATCCGTCTCGGACATTTCGCTCCCGTCGGGTTTCAGCCAATACAGATCCTTGATGTCCTCCCCGTGAATGGGCCTGCCATGGAAAAAATGGCGGCGACGGAACACTGGCTCGGTCCTGCGCAGCCGCATGATTTCACGGGTGAAATCGAGTAATGCGCGCTGTTCTTCGGAAAGATCCCAGCTTAGCCACCCTACCGGCGAGTCCTGACAATATGCGTTGTTGTTACCATGCTGGGTCTGACCGAATTCATCGCCTGCGAGAAGCATTGGAACGCCCTGGGAAAGAAGCAGCGTCGCAAGGAAGTTACGCTGCTGTCGCGCACGCAACCCATTGATGGCCGCGTCATCGGTCTGGCCTTCGCAGCCGCAATTCCAGCTTTCGTTATCGTTAGTTCCATCTCGATTCTCTTCCCCATTACTCTCGTTATGCTTGTTGTTATAACTGACCAGATCTCGAAGCGTAAAGCCGTCGTGCGCCGTAATAAAGTTTACGCTCGCGCTTGGGTGACGTCCATCGTCCCCATAAAGATCGCTGCTACCGGAGAGACGCGAAGCCAGTTCGCCCAGCGTGCCACCACTTCCTTTCCAAAACTTGCGAATGCAGTCGCGATACTTACCGTTCCACTCGCTCCAGAGAACAGGAAAGTTACCGACGTGATAACCACCCGGGCCCACGTCCCAGGGCTCCGCGATCAGCTTCACCTCAGAGAGAACTGGATCCTGCTGAATAATGTCAAAGAAGGAGCTGAGCTTATCCACTTCCCACACGTCGCGGGCGAGGGCGGTGGCCAGGTCGAAACGAAAACCATCCACGTGCATGACGGTCACCCAGTAACGCAGTGAATCCATAACAAGCTGGAGCGTGCGGGGATGCGCCATGTTTAAGGAGTTACCGCAACCGGTAAAATCCACGTAACTGCGACGGTTACTGTCGAGTCTGTAATAGCTGGTATTATCAATCCCGCGGAATGACAGGGTCGGCCCGCGTTCACCCCCTTCCGCGGTGTGATTGTAAACGACGTCGAGGATGACTTCGATGCCGGCGTCGTGAAGTTGCCGCACCATCGCTTGAAATTCAGTTATCGCCTCTTCAGGCCCGCCGGCGGCATACCGCGGGTCCGGCGCGAAGAAACCGAGGGTATTGTAACCCCAATAGTTAACGCGGCCGCGGTCGGTCAGAAACTCCTCGTCTATATGATAATGAATGGGGAGTAGTTCAAGTGCTGTCACGCCGAGCTCGCGCAGATGCCTGATGGCGGCAGGTGACGCCAGGCCCGCATAGGTTCCCCGCACATTTTGCGGGACATCCGGATGCTGCATCGTGAAGCCTTTAACGTGGGCCTCGTAGATAACCGTTTCGTGCCAGGGCCTGCGCAGCGGGCGGTCGCCATTCCAGGCGAACTGGGTATCGACGACGCGAGCAAGCGGTGCAACGGCTGCGGTATTACCTTGGAAATCGCGAACCGATGGATGCCAGGTCAGGTCACGCGCGATTAACCTGGCGTAAGGATCAAGTAGGAGCTTCCGCGGATTAAAGTGGTGCCCCTGCGACGGTTCGTCGGGGCCGTAGACGCGGTAACCATACATCTGTCCGGCTCGCAGGTCGGGGGCGAAACCATGCCAGACGTGGCTGGTTCTCTCCGGTAAAACTATCTGGCAAGACTCAGTTGTCGCTTGGGCAGAATCGAAGAGGCACAACTCCACTTTGCTCGCGTTCTCCGAAAAGAGCGCGAAATTAACTCCATCGCCGGTGCAGGTCGCACCGAGCGGCGACGGGCGGCCTGGCCAGAGAGCTATCCTTGGCGCTGCCACCACTTCAATGCGAGAAAACCTGTGATCATGGCTTCGTTGGTCGGCCGATGACTTCGATTACAACACGACCGGGCGCGCCAGCTGGAAATGCATTTGTTTCCCAGACGCGACGGAGTAACTCGCACGGGAGACCGAAACATCGTGTCGGCTTCTAATGTTATTACTGAGGAACTGCGCGCCTGTCGTTGTAATCGGCACATTGTGCCCACTGCGCTGAATGCCGGTCAGGTCGACGGTGAGTCGATCCGAGCTACGAACAAGGCGACGCGATGTAACAATCCTCCCGGAAAAATGCGTCCCGGCGGGGACCACAGTCTTTCCTTTTACCGTAATGTCATGCGCGAGCTGCGCGGGGAATGGCGTGCCCGGCACGTCTGTGGATGAAACAGCGTGCAAGCTTCGAACAACAAATATTGTCCCCGCCGGGATCGTCGCCCCCTTGGACGCAGACGCGCTTACTACCGCTAACACCGAAATCGCGATGACTGACAAGGTCTTCATTATCTTGAAGAATGACTGGCGCTCCGCCCCTTGCCTATCGGACCTTTGGCCTACGCGCCACGCAACGCTCGATCCAGTCGGTTAGGAATCTTCCCCGAGGTCGATTTCATCAGCCCCGAATTTGATTAATTCAATGCGATGATTCGCTTTTGGGTTAGTCGGCGAGGGTCCCGCGACGAGAAGGACACGCTTGGCGGCGATACCAGTCCCATGGACGAACCGCTCGGGCGAACCGTGCCATTCATCTTCGTGGTCAACATCGACTGCATGGACACCGTAGGAAAAGGCAAGGCCCTGGCAGACGGCCGCGTCCCGGCAAGGTGCGACAATCCACACCTGGGGTTTCGATCGGGAAATGATTCGCGGAGTTGTCCCACTTTGCGTGGGCGCGATTACGGCATCGCAAGGGACCGTCTCGAGGGCGTTCTCGACCACGGAGCCCATCCGTTCACTGCCGATCGCTGTCCGACGCTCCGGGAAAAGCTCGCGGCGAACTGCCAGGCTCTGTCGCGGCCGATGACCTTCAGTAAAGCAGGCAATCCGCGCCAGCATCGCGACTGCTTCTTCGGGGAATTTTCCCATCGCGGATTCGCCTGAAAGCATGACGCAATCGGTTCCGTCAAGGATTGCGTTAGCGACATCAGTCGCTTCGGCGCGTGTCGGCAAACGGCTCGCCACCATGGATTCCAGCATCTGGGTCGCCGTGATAACCGGTTTTCCCGCGAGATTGGCTTTCGCGATGAGCTGTTTTTGGATGAACGCGATCTCTTCGATCGGCACTTCCACGCCGAGATCGCCCCGCGCCACCATGATCCCGTCAGTGGCCTGAAGGATCTCGTCGTAATGTTGCAACGCATCCGCGCGTTCGATCTTTGCGATAATAAAGGGACGGCCACCTGCTTTCTTTGCAGCCTGTCGGAGCTTGTCGATATCGCCGGCGCGCTCGACGAAGGATTGACTCACCGCATCGACGCCGGCGCCGATTGCAAACTCGAGGCATTCGCGATCGCGATCGGTGAATGCGCTAATCCCGAGGTCAATCCCAGGCAGATTCAATCCCTTGCGTGACCGCAATTCACCTCCGACCGCGACGATGCATTCGACATCGTCACCAGCGACAGCATCAACGACGAGTTGGACCAGGCCATCGTTCAAGAAGAGACGGTTCCCCGCCTTCACGACCTTCGGCAGCTGCTTGAAAGTCATCGAGACCCGCCCGGCATTCCCGACCATGTCCTGGTTGGTCAAGATGAAGCGGTCGCCGGGAGAAAGATGGATCGGCTCGGGATCAATTTTGCCGAGCCGCATTTTAGGCCCCGGGAGGTCGGCCATGATCGCAACCCGGCGTCCCGCCTCCTTTGCAGCGTCGCGAATTCGCCTAACGAGCTCGCCATGCTTGGAGAAATCGCCGTGCGAAAAATTGAGCCGCGCTACGTTGAGACCCGCCCGAATGAGGCGCACCAACATTTCCGGCGATTCAGAGGCCGGGCCGATCGTCGCGACGATCTTCGTTTTGTGGGCCGGCGGCACCGCGCTCTTCACGAGAACATCGTTTTGCCGTTGCCACGGAGATCGGTCACGGCCTGTTTGACGCGTTCCGCCATAGCGACCTCGGCCATAGCAAGGTAGGAACGCGGATCATAGTGCTTCTTGTTGCCAACTTCGCCATCGATCTTCAGGACACCGTCATAGTTCTTTAACATGTGGGCGGCGATCGGACGCGTAAACGCGTACTGCA
>JBJMXC010000165.1:0-4424 GCA_045809825.1 Chthoniobacterales bacterium
CGGAGATGATCGAAGCGCTTTCCCGTCTCCAGCAGTAGAACCCAGCCGGCTGAACCTGATTAAACCCGAGCAGTAGCGTTTGACCGCATTGACAGGAAAAAACGGCGGTGATACCGTCGCCGCAATTTACCCAGCCATGGAGACCCTGTTAAATACCCAGGTCCTCGTGCTTAATCGCCTCTGGCAAGCGGTTAACATCTGCTCTGCCCGCCGAGCGTTTACTCTTCTTTACCAGGGCCATGCCCAGGTCGTTTCCTCCGACCCGGCCAACAATTTCCTCACCCACGACTTCGAGAGCTGGCGCGATTTTTCCGTGACCGCGCCCGATCACGAAGTGGTCACGACGATTTCATGGAAAATCCGGGTGCCGCGCGTGATTGTGCTGCTCCTGTTCGATCGCTTGCCGAAAAAAGAAGTGAAATTCACCCGGCACAACGTCTTTGAGCGCGACAAAAACACCTGCCAGTACTGCGGCCACGGATTTGATCGGACGGAGTTGAATCTGGATCACGTCCTTCCCCGCGATAAGGGGGGCCTCACGACATGGGAGAATGTCGTCTGTTCCTGCATCGAATGTAATACCCGGAAGGGAAACCGCCTTCCGCACGAGGCCCATATGGCGCTGATCCGAAAGCCGAAGCGGCCCAAGTGGCGGCCGTTTGTCCACGTCACGTTCAGTGCCCAGCACCACGAAAGCTGGCGACATTTCGTCGACCTCGCTTATTGGAACGTCGAGCTAAGCGATTAGCCTACCGAGTGGATAACGCGGTGGCGGGTTCGGCCCGGAGCGTTTTCAAAACCGGCCCGGGATATATTCCAAGCACGATGATCCCCGCCATCATTGCGATCATCGCGAAGCGCGAAACCGGGCTGACCGGTACCGCCGCCTCGCCCTTGGCCGGTTCCCAATACATCGCCCGCACCACTTTGAAATAGTAATAGAATCCGCAGGCGACGGTGATCACGCCGACCACAATCAGAGTGGTCTGCTGCTGCGCGATCGCGGCGTTGAAGATGTAAAATTTTCCGAGGAACCCGGCCGTAAACGGGAGTCCGGCCAGCGAGGCCATCGCGATTAACATGGCGAAAGCAAGGAACGGCGATCGGCTGGCGAGGCCGTTGAAGTCCTCGATCTCCTCGCCGGTTTGCCGTGCGACCGCGACGAGGACGGCGAAGCTCAGCAGAGTCATCAGAAGATACGCGCCGAGATAATAAACGACCGCGTCGCCAGCCAGGCAGACGACGCCGACGAGAAGATAGCCGGCATGAGCGATACTGGAGTAGGCGAGTAACCGTTTGAGATTGGTTTGTGGCAGAGCGGCGAGGTTTCCGTAAATGAGAGTCAAAAGTGCGACGACGAAGAGAAGGCGCTGCATCTGGGGCATGACGAGGAATGGCTGGAGGACTCGGAGCAGGACGACGAATCCTCCGGCTTTCGAACCGACCGAAAGGAACGCAGTCACCGGAGTCGGCGCGCCCTGGTAAACATCGGGGACCCAGATTTGAAAAGGGACCGCGGCGACTTTAAATCCGAGCGCGACCAGGATCAGCAACATCCCGAAAAGGACCGGGCCAGTCTCAATGTTCGGTCCCGCCAAAGCGGCGGAAACGCGGGCCAGGTTTGTTTCGCCGGTGACTCCAAATATCCAGGTGATTCCGTAGACGAGGAAACCGGTCGAAAGCGCGCTCAGGATCAAATATTTCACGCCGGCCTCGAGACTGGCCGGATTTCGCCGCATGAACGCGACGAGGACGTAGAAGGACATGGTGACCAGCTCGAGCGAAACAAAAATCATCACGAAATCGATGGCCGACGCCATCCACATCAGGCCGGCACATGTGAAAATGGGGAGTGCGAAGAATTCGCCGAGCCCGGCCTGGGGCGAGGCGCCATGGATCGAATCGCGCACGACCGGCGCGTAATCGACCATCATGGCGAGCACGAGGATGGTGGTGATAAGAGCGAAGCGCTTGAAGAAAATGGCAAGCGGGTCAGCGGTATAAAATGACCAGAACCCGGTTTCGGCGTTGGCGACTGGCGGGGCTGCTAAAAAGAAACTCGCGACCAGGATCGCGCCGAGGCCAATCATGGCGGTAAAGGCGAACGTCCGCTTGTCCATTTGGTCGGCGAACATCTCGAAGAGCAAAACGAGCACACCCAGAACGAGCACCGCGATTTCGAGTGATGGCGCAATGATCGTCATGGCTTGCCAGTGAAGTAACTTTTGAAAGTTGGCGTTACGATCCGGACGAAGGACTGCGGGGAAAATCCGAACCACATCGTCATCGCGACGAGAAGCCCGACCGGTACCCGGAGGCCGCGGCGCAGGTCGGTCACGCTGCCTAACGAGTCACCGAGCGTGCCCATAAAAACAGCTCGATACGCGCGCAGCATATAGACGGCAGAAATGACGACGCCCCAGAGTCCAAGCACGGCGGCGATCTGGTAAAGGCCGAAGCCGTCGGGGTTCGCGCCATTCCGGAAAGTGCCGAACAGCACCATGACTTCACCCGCGAAATTCGCGAAACCCGGAAGGCCGATCGAAGCGAACGCGGCAATTCCGAACGCGAACCCCGCTGCCGGCATCAATTTGCCGAGGCCGCCGAGATCCTCGAGCTCGAGGGTCCCGGTGCGTTGTCGGATTTCACCGGCCAGGGCAAAGAGAAGAGCGATGGAAATTCCGTGGGCGAAAATCAGGATGGCCGCTCCGTTTATCCCAACCAGCGTGCCACTGGCGATCCCGAGGAAAATGTAACCCATGTGCATCACGCTCGAGTAACCGAGCATCCAATCGAGCTTCTTTTGCGCGATCGTAACTAGCCCGACGTAAATGATGTTGCCGAGGAGAAGGACGATCAGGAGCTTGGAGTATTGCTGTGCCCCATCAGGCAGCAGCGGAATCGCTACCCGAAGCAGCCCATAGAGGCCGAATTTCTTCAGGACCCCCGCGTGCAGCATCGCCGCTGGCGCAGGTGCCGATGCATACGCCTCCGGTGCCCAGGTGTGAAATGGGAAAAGCGAGACGAGGATTCCAAATCCAATCAGGAGAAGCAGAAAGATTTTTCCCTGCGCGGCCGCCGGAATCAGGATCGCTGATTTTTGCAGGACACGGAAATCGAAGCTGCGCGCTGCTTCCGGCACCGCGCGATACAGCATGATGAGGCCGAGGAGCAAAATGAAACTGCCGGTCGCGAGATAGATCGTGATCTTCCAGGCCGCGAGCTGACGATTACCGCTTCCCCAAATTCCGATGAGGAGGAAGGTCGGGATGAGCGCGAGCTCGTGGAAAGCGTAAAAGAAAAACAAATCGAGGGAGGCAAATGCGCCCATGGCACCAGCGGCGATGAAAAGAAGACAGGCGTAAAAGGCGTTGCGGTGCTGCGCGATTTCGCCGGTGAACCAAACCGCGGCCAGGGTCACTAACGCGGTGAGGAGCAAGAGCATCAGGCTAAAGCCGTCGACGCCCAGGGCGAAATTAATGTTCCAGTCCGCACTCACCGGAACCGATGTCACCATTTGATAGGTCCGTTGGCTCGGCTCGAACCCCACATAAGCAAACGCCACTCCGACCAGCGCGAGTCCTGAGGCGCAGAGCGCCGTCCGCCGGGCTGGCATCCCGAGGAGGATCGCGATCGCGGCAGCAAGCGGGAGTAGAACTATGAGCGGAATGATCATCGGAAGACGGTGAAGTAGATCAGCCCAACGATGCCGATTCCGAAGATGAAGGCGTAGGCTTGAAGATTGCCGACCTGAAACAGCCGGAGGAGCGATCCGATTCCCCAGGTCGCGGTGCTCGCGCCGCGAATTGCGAGGACATCGACAATCCAGCGATCGACAAACGCACTAAGCCTGGCGAGTAACCCCTGGGTCGCCGCGATGAGCAGCGAATAAATCTCGTCGAAATAAAATCGGTTTCGAAAGAGCCCGACACTGAACGGTTCCTGTTGCCGGCCGCGGTAGAGACCGATGGCGAGAATCGCGCCTCCCAACGCCGCGGTTAAGGCAAGGCCGGGCACAATCCACCCGGTCTCATGTTCAATCGGTGCTGGCACAAACACCCGCGCGATAAATCCGAACCCGGATGCGAAAGCCGGGATCGCGAGCAGGATCAGCGGCCCGATCATTACCCAGGGCGCTTCGAGTCCTTTCCGGGCCTGGTCGCTCCGTGGTTTCCCGAAGAATACGACCACCACTAGTCGCAACATGTAGAAGGCAGTCAGGAATGCCGTGAACAGGGCAATCCAAAAAATCGCGCGGTCCTTTTCGTAGGCGAGGACGAGAATCGCGTCTTTGCTAAAGAACCCGCTAAACGGCGGCAGCCCAATCAACGCGAGCGTGCCGACCATAAAAGTGAGGAAAGTAATTCCGAGCCGGCCCGCGAGCCCGCCCATCTTCCAAATATTTTGCTCGTGATGGAGCATGA
>JBJMXC010000166.1:0-13769 GCA_045809825.1 Chthoniobacterales bacterium
CCAACTCGTCGTTCTCAACGAAAAGGAAAAGCTCGCTCCGGATCGTGAAATCAGAAGTTTCGGGAGCGACAACAACTACGAATACAAGCTCTATGGCAACTTCAGCGGGCAGACGGTTTACGAGCCTGCCAGCAACGGCTTTTATCCGGAGTTCGTTCTGAAACGCTACGAGCTCATCTCACGGAATCCGGCGCCGATTTTCCGAAGCCAATACAGTGATCGCGCCCGGGCCGCGGTCGGCCGGACCCAAATCGAAAAGCCCGAGTAACGTGGCCACGCGCAACTCCCGCGACAAACTCGTCGAGGAGTTCCTTCGCTTTCTTGAGGTCGAGCGCAACGCATCCGACCGCACGGTCGCGGTATATCGCAACGCGCTCGACGCATTCCGCGACCGTGAAGGAGCGTCATCCTGGCTGAAGTGCCGCGCCGACGATTTTCGCGATTATCTGTTCGATTTGATGAAACAAGGTCAGGCGCGTTCCTACATCCGCCTGCAATTCTCGGCTTTTCGGACTTTCTACCGTTTTTTGGTCGAGCGGAAAAACCTGCGGATCGATCCGGTACGCCAGCTCCAATTGCCGAAGCCGGAAAAAAAATTACCGCTCGTCCTCACGCAAAAACAGATTGATGAACTGCTCGGCGCACCGTTGCGGGTCCCAAAAGAAAAAGCAGCGCCTTCGTGGATGCCGCTTCGCGACGCCGCAATCTTGGAACTTTTTTACAGCAGCGGCCTCAGGCTTGCGGAGCTGGCATCGTTGAACGTTGCCGATCTCGACGTGTACACCGAGTCAGTCCGGATCCTGGGCAAAGGGCGGAAGGAGCGAGTTTGCCCGGTCGGGCTTCCGGCGCTCGAGGCAGTGTCGCGTTATCGGGCCGCCGCGAATGTCCCAACCGGCCCGCTGTTCATCAACAAATTACGCCGGCGGATTTCGCCACGCTCGATCTGGCTGATCCTTAAGCGCTATTTGCGGCACACCTCGATTCCGATCGCGGTGAGTCCACACAAGCTCCGCCACAGCTTCGCGACCCACCTGCTCGACGGCGGCGCCGATCTGCGCAGCGTCCAGGCACTTCTCGGCCATGCCAGTCTGTCCACGACCCAGATTTATACCCACGTCACCGTTGAACGCCTGAAGAAAGCGTACGCCGACGCGCACCCGAGAGCGTAGTTGTAGCGGCGGTCCATGACCGTCGATCGAACTCAGCCGGAAGTCGACGGTCATAGACCGCCGCTACAGGAGAACGACTAGCTCGCGCTCGTCGCCGGACTACCGTGTGGCTCGGCCACGTGGAACGCGAGCTTCTCGCCGGCTACCGTCACTTCCACGATATCGCCGGCTTTCACCGCGCCTTTGAGCAATTCTTCCGCGAGCGGATCTTCGAGATAACGCTCGACTGCGCGCCGCATTGGGCGTGCACCGTAGGTCGGATCGTATCCCTTGTTGATCACGAATTCGTGGGCCGGGTCGTCGAGAACGATCTCGATTTCCTTCAGCTTCAGGCGGCGCTTCACCTTGTTGACCTCGAGGTCCACGATCTTGAGCAGGTCTGGCTTGCCCAATGTGTGGAAAACGATGATCTCGTCGAGCCGGTTAAGAAACTCCGGCTTAAAAACGCGCTTCGTTTCCTCAAGGATCTTCTCGCGCATCGTGTCGTAGTCCTGGGTGTCCTTCGGTGCGCCGAAGCCCATCGTGGTCTGCCGCCGGATCAGATCCGCGCCGACATTCGACGTCATGATGATGATCGTGTTCCGGAAATCGATCTTCCGGCCTAACGAATCGGTCACTTTACCGTCTTCCAGGATCTGGAGGAGCAAATGCATCACGTCCGGGTGCGCCTTTTCAATCTCGTCAAAAAGAACCACCGAGTAAGGACGGCGCCGGACGGCTTCCGAGAGCTGGCCGCCTTCTTCATAACCGACATATCCCGGAGGCGAGCCGATCAATCGCGAAGCAGTGAACTTCTCCATGTATTCCGACATGTCGATTTGGATCAACGCGTCAGAATCCCCGAACATGAATTCCGCTAGGGTGCGTGCCAAAAAGGTCTTGCCGACGCCGGTCGGCCCGAGAAACACGAAGGAGCCAATCGGCCGCTTCGGATCTTTGAGGTCCGCCCGCGAACGCCGAAGCGCCTTGCTGATTGCGGTGACTGCTTCGTCCTGGCCAATGACCCGCTGCTTCAGGTCGCCTTCCATGGCGAGCAGCTTCTGGGTTTCTTTCTGCTCCATTCGCTGAAGCGGCACGCCAGTCACCTTCGAGATGATGTGCATCATGTCGTCGGCCGTCACGAGGACTTCCTTTTCTTCGCGCTCCTGGCGCCAGGTGGCCAGAATCCCGTCGAGCTTTTCCTTGGTTTGCTTCTCTTTGTCGCGAAGCGAGGCGGCCTTCTCGAAATCCTGGGCCTTGATCGCGGCTTCTTTTTCGACACGAATCTCTTCGATCTCGCGCTCAATTTCTTTCACGTCGGGCGGACGCGTCATGGCGTTGATCCGGGCGCGGGCCCCGGCTTCGTCCATGACGTCGATCGCTTTGTCCGGCAGGAAGCGGCCGGTGATGTAACGCTCAGAAAGTTTAACCGCTGTCTCGAGCGCTTCGTCGGTCAGCTTGGCCTTGTGGTGCTGTTCGTACTTCGGCCGCAGGCCTTTCAGAATCTGGATCGCTTCTTCAACGGTCGGCGCATCCACCTTCACGGTCTGGAAGCGGCGTTCCAGGGCCGCGTCCTTCTCGATGTATTTGCGATATTCGTTCAGGGTCGTCGCGCCCACGCATTGCAACTCACCCCGGCTCAGCGCCGGCTTGATGATATTCGACGCGTCCATGGCGCCTTCGGCCGAGCCGGCGCCAACGATGGTGTGCAACTCGTCGATGAAGAGGATGACGTTCTTCGAGCGGCGAATCTCATCCATGACGGCTTTGATCCGTTCTTCGAATTGTCCGCGGTACTTCGTTCCGGCGACCATCAACGCGAGATCCAGTGTGACCACCTTCTTGTCCCGCAACAATTCCGGGACATTCCCGTTGGCGATTTCCTGGGCGAGACCTTCCGCGATTGCGGTTTTGCCAACGCCCGCTTCACCGAGCAGGACCGGATTGTTCTTTGTCCGCCGGCAGAGCACCTGGATGACGCGCTCAATTTCATTCCTCCGGCCAATCACCGGATCGAGCTCGCCTTTCTTGGCCAGCTCAGTCAGGTCGCGCCCGAAAGCGCGCAACGCCGGCGTCTTGACGTCCTTTTTTCCAGAAGTCGGCTCGCCGCCTTCCTGTTCGGATTCGGGCGGCGTGAAATTCGGGTCGAGCTCCTTCAGGATCTCGTTCCGGGTCCGCTCGATATCAACTTCGAGACTCTTGAGGACGCGCGCGGCGACACCTTCTCCTTCGCGGAGCAAGCCGAGCAAAATATGTTCGGTGCCGACATACGAATGGTTCAGCGCCTTGGCTTCCTTGCCGGCCAGGGCGAGGACCTTCTTCACTCGCGGCGTGTAGGGAATATTGCCGACCATTTTTGTTTCCGGCCCGGACCCGACCTGTTTTTCGACCTCCATCCGGACGGTCTCCAAATCCAGCCCCATCTTCTGGAGGACGTTGACGGCAACGCCCTGCCCCAGTTTGATCAGGCCGAGCAACAGATGCTCGGTCCCGACGTAGTTATGATTGAAGCGGTCGGCTTCTTTGCGAGCGAGCGCCAGGACTTGCTGGGCGCGCGGCGTGAAATTATTCATTGGTTCGGCGGCTCCGGAGTCGATCCGTTTTCCGATTCCTTCGCCACTTTAGTAATATCAGGTTTAGGGAACACTCGCAAACGCTCGCGGATAATTTGGGCGCGCAAATGGTCGCGCTCCTCCGCATTTAACTTCTGCTGCGAACTTTTTTGGAGATGGGCTGGCTGGGTTTCAATGAAGAGTTCGTCGATCGGCAAGCGGCGGTCTTCCGGGAATGCGCCGAGGTCGATCCCGAGTTTCATGATCGACAACAAGTTGAGAGCTTCCTTTGAAGTCATCGCGTGGGCGAAAGTCAGGACACCGTAAGCACGGCCGATCTGGTCCCAGAGCGTGTTCGATTTTTTCTGGATCAACATCTGGCGGGCGTCGTGTTCCTTTTCGATGATCGTCTCAATGACTTTGCTGAGGCGGCTGACGATCTCGTCCTCCTTCTCGCCCAGGGTGGTCTGGTTGGAAATTTGAAACAGGTTGCCCATCGCCTCGGTGCCTTCGCCGTAGAGGCCACGAACGGCCAGGCCAATCTTGTTCACGGCCTGGATGACCTGGTTGATCATCTCGCTCAAGACGAGGCCCGGCAGATGGAGCATTGCCGAAGCGCGCATCCCGGTGCCGACATTGGTTGGGCAGGCCGTCAGGTAACCGAGCTTCGAATCGTAGGCGAAGTCGAGCTTCGACTCGAGCGTGCTATCCACTTTGTCCACCATCTTAAACGCGCTCTTCAATTGGAGGCCGGAACGGATCGACTGCATCCGCAGATGATCCTCCTCGTTGATCATGATGCTAAGCGTCTGCCGGCGATTCATGATGACGGCGCTGCCGACGCTTTTCGCGGCATGCTCGCGACTGATCAGGTGGCGCTCGACGAGAACCTGTTTTTCGAGCGCGGAAAGGTCCTGCAGCAATTCCGAAAACGAATCCTGCATCTCGGGAAGCTCTTCGACCCGCGGCTTGATCATCTCCAGCACTGAAGTGCGCTCGGCCTTCTTTGCCCAGCCCGGAAAGGCGCGCTGCTTAAGGTTGCGCGCCAACCGCACGCGACTGCTAATCACGATTTGATGATGCGGGCCTTCGCCGCGCAGCCATTCGCCACCGGTCGACATGATGTTCGCGAACTTCATGGCTAGAGTGCCTTCTCGTGCTCGAGCTGCTTAATCTGGTCCCGCAAAGCAGCGGCATTTTCGTAATTCTCTTCGGCGACGGCTTTCTGCAAATCTTCGTTGAGGGAGCGCATCCGGTCGTCCAGCTCGAATTCGCGGTGAGCGCGCTGCGGCAGCTTGCCGACGTGTTCGGTCCCCTTGTGCATGGCCTTTAACAACGTCCCGAGCCCTTCGGCGAACGTGATGTAGCAGACGCTGCAGCCGAGCCGGCCTGTCTTTTTGAAGTCGGCCTGGGTAAAGCCGCACATCGGGCATTTCTGGGTTGGCGTCCCCTTCTCGATTTCTTCCGCGGCGCCGATGCCGAGGAGCAAATCAGCGAGCGCGAAACCAGTCGGATCCTGGACGCCTTTTTCCTTTGAACAGGCATCGCAGAGGTTCACCTTTTGCATTTTCCCTTCCAGGATCTGCGTCAGGAACACCGTCGCATCATTGCATTTGCAAACGTCGCACAACATTTCTGTAGATTAGACCTCGAAACGCTCGAAACATTCAACACTGACCGAGCTGAGCACCTTCTACGCCGATCTGGTTTTCCGCGAGGTTCAGTCGAAAATGGGCGTCCCGGTTGCCCGCGTCATCTCGCGAAAACGCTCGATCGCCCGCAATGTGATCGCGCCCGGCTTGCCAGTCCCGATCGTTCGCCCATCGGCTTTTACGACTGGAATCACTTCCGCTGCGGTGCCGGTGAGGAAGCATTCGTCCGCAATGAAAACGTCGTGCCGCGTCACATCGGTCTCGGTAATTTTTAGTCCAAGCTCTGCCGCGATATCGAATACGACCGAGCGGGTGATGCCGCGGAGCGCACCTGCCGATATCGGTGGTGTGAAGATGTGGCCATTCTTGATGATGAAAACATTGTCAGCCGTGCACTCAGCGACGTTGCCGGCATCATTCAACATCAAAGCTTCATCGGCGCCAGCCAGGTTAGCCTCGATCCGGGCCATGACGTTGTTCAGATAATTGAGCGATTTGACCGCCGGGTTCAGGGCCGCTGCATTCGTTCTGCGGGTCGCGCAGGTCACGACAGTCAGGCCGCGCTCGCAAACTTCCTTTGGATAAAGTGCGATCGTGGTGGCGATAATGATGACGCTCGGCCGCTTACATTGGGTCGGGTTCAATCCAAGATTGCCGACGCCCCGAGTCACGATCTGCCGAATGTAACCTTCGCGCAGGTCGTTGCGGCGGATCGTTTCGAGGAGCGCCTCGGTCATCTCGCCGCGGCTCATTGGAATTTCGAGGCAAATCGAGCGGGCCGAATCCCAAAGCCGGTCCAGATGTTGTTCGAGCCGGAAGACCCGGCCGTTATAAAAACGGATGCCCTCAAAAATGCCGTCGCCGTAAAGCAGGCCGTGATCGAAAACGGAAACTTTTGCTTCCGATTCCGGCACAAATTTTCCATCCAGATAAATCGTCAATTCGCGCGCGGCAGCGGGCGTCGTCTTTGTTTGCGAGTCAACCGCAGGCTTGACGGGAGCTTTCGCCTTCGGTTCCGGTTGGTCGATTACCGCACCACCAGCTGTCGAGGATTTTGTTAGCACGAAAAAATGTCCGGTGGTTCGGCAGGCAATTCAAGTAGGAATGCGGCCGGTCACATCTTCCCCCGATCGCGCGTCAGGGGAACGAACTTTACCGAAACGACCGCTGTCCGCTTCATGGCGCCGCCGTGTTTCTCCATCACGTACAGCTGCTGCGCCGATGCGCTGCCGACAGGAATAACCATCCGTCCGCCCTCCTTCAATTCGTCAACCAGCGGCTGCGGAATGTGATCGGGCGCGGCCGTGACGATAATTGCGTCGAAGGGCGCGTGCTCAGGCCAGCCTTTGTAACCGTCGCCGCCTTTCACAAGGACGTTTTTATAACCGAGCGCGTTCAGGACGGTGGCAGCGCGTTGCGCCAGCGGCCGGACAATTTCGATCGTGAACACTTCCGCAACCAGCTCGCCAAGAACCGCGGCCTGGTAACCGGAACCGGTCCCGATTTCGAGGACGCGATCGGTCGGTTTCGGTTTCAGTGCCTGGGTCATGAACGCGACGATGAATGGCTGTGAAATCGTCTGGCCGAAGCCGATTGGCAGGGGGCGATCTTCGTAAGCGCTTGGCTCCAATGCCTTCGCGATGAATTTTTCACGTGGCACTTTGGCCATCGCCCGAAGGACCCGAGGATCGTCGATTCCGCGCGGCCGAAGCTGCTTTTCAACCATGGCGCCGGAGGAGGTCGCATATGAACCCTGGCTGCTTCTTTTTGTGATCCATTGCTGGGGCAATGTTCCCGGTTCCTGCGCCGCGATTCTTCCGCCACCCGATACCCCAACGCTTGCCGCCACCGCCCAAAGCCACCCCGCCCTCACCTGCGAACTATACGATTAGTCAGGCGAGCACGCCATCAACGATGCGCAATTGCCGGTCGCCCAATTCGGCGAGCCGCGCGTCGTGAGTCACAACCAGTAGAGTTTTATGCCGGCTTCGCGCCAGCTCCAAGAGCAGGTCGATAATGGCGTCGCCGGTCTTCGAATCCAGGTTGCCCGTCGGCTCGTCCGCAAAAATAATGTCCGGATCGTTTGTCAGGGCGCGTGCGATCGCGACTCGCTGCTGTTCCCCGCCCGAAAGCTCCGCCGGCAGATGATGCAACCGGTCCGCTAGTCCAACGTCCTTCAGGCTCGCCTCGCCAGCCGCCCGATTCTTTTTCCCGCTGATTAAGCCCGGCAGCATCACGTTCTCCAGCGCGGTCAGCTCCGGCAAAAGAAAGTAGCCTTGGAAAACGAAACCCATTTTCCGGTTACGCATTTCGGCCTGCGAAGAAGAGCTTCCGGTGTAAAGCCGACGGCCTTCGAATTCGACGGTCCCTGATTCCGGCCTCTCCAATCCCGCAAGTGTATAGAGAAGCGTGGTCTTTCCTGCGCCGGACGCCCCGCAAAGAAAGACCGCCTCACCCCGGCATACTTCCAGCGAGATGCCGCGGAGGACTTCTATCCGTCGCGCACCGATCCGGAAGGAGCGGCGAAGGTCACGCGCGAGGAGCTGCGGTTCGGGCATAGGCGCGACAGCATCGCCGAATCGTTGGCGTGCGCAATCCGCGCCGTCTGCAAAAAAACCGCCCGGCGGAACTCCGCCGGACGGCTTCTGGCTACAATAAGCGTTTAATCGAGTCCCAGGGCCTGCAATGTCGGACCGTCGATTGCCCCGGTAACCGGAAGTCCCTGGTCCTGTTGGTAGGCGCGGAGGGCGGCTCGGGTGTTGGGCCCGATCAGACCGTCGACCTGATCCTGGTAATAGCCCTGTTCCTGGAGTGCGTTCTGCACGTTAACAATGACCTGCCCGGGGTCGAGATTGTTGTAGCCGTAGATCGGCTCGTCGTAGGTGTAGGTGCTGTAGTACGGATCGTAGCCGTAGGCTGGATACCAATAGCCGCTGTTCCAATAGTAATAGCCGCCGGCAAAGAGCGCGATCCGGCTGTAGTGGCTCCTCCACCAATTCCGATCGTGGTGAGTCCGATTGTGATAACGGCGCGCCTGGTCGTAGGTCCAGGCTCCCGACCTGTTGTTATTCTGCCAGTTGCGGTTTGGGTTGTTCTGCCAATTCCGGTTCGTCGTATTGGCCCCGTTGGTTGTATTGGTTCGATCCCGATTTCGCCAATCGCGGTTTTGCACGGTCGTATTGGACTCGGACTGCGGGGTGACCACGTTCGGGTTATTGGGATTGCGGGTCCGGTTCTGCCATTGCGTGTTAGCGGTGGTGTTCGAGCGCGGCGCGTCCTGGTCCAGCGGAGTAACGGTCCGGGTGTGAGTGCGGTTCTGCGTCTGCACGTTTGGATTGACGGTTCTCGGCGGGTATGTCCTCGGCGCAACGGACGGCTTGTTGCGGTATTGAAGCTGCGTGTTTGCCGGCAGGTTCTGGACTCGCGGCAGCGGGACATTCCGTGGCGTGACCGTGCGCGGCGGCGGGACATGGCGCGGCGGCGCAGTCTGGGTCTGCGGCTTGGGTTTCGGCACCGGCTGGTCTTGGTCCTCGGCCCAAACCGGCGACGCGACGACCGTAACCGCGCACATTGATAAAAGAAATTTGTTCATATTGTACCTCCGAGGTTAGACCGTATCGGCCGCCCTTTATTCACCTTGTCTCGTCTGCCGAACCGCCTCGAACAAAACGATAGCGACCGCGGTAGCGAGGTTCAGGCTTCGAGTACCCCGCATGGGTATCGTGAGCAACGACGCCGAATGCTCATTCAATAACGGTGCCGGCAACCCCTTCGTCTCTCGTCCAAAAACGAGAAAGTCGCCCTCTTGAAATTGAACATCGTGATAGGCGCGTTTTGCTTTGGTGGTGAGAAAGAAGAAACGCGAGTCTCCCCCGCGGGCCCGATAAAGCTCGGTGAAGGAATCCCACAGCCGCACCTCGACCTCCGGCCAGTAATCGAGCCCGGCCCGCTTCAGTTCGCGATCGTTAAGCGAAAAGCCGAGCGGCTTGACCAGGTGCAGCGTGGAGCCGGTCGCGAGGCAGAGCCGGCCGATGTTACCGGTATTAGGAGGTATCTCGGGCTCGACGAGGACGACGTTGAACATTGTAGCCGACATCCGCCGATGCGGCCCGGGAGCGACTATCCGGCTACAACTTGCCCGCGACGAATTTCTCGAGCTTCACGATATCCGCGGCGAATTTCCGAATGCCTTCGCCGGTCTTTTCGTAAGCCATCGCGTTGTCGTTGAGCCCGTATCGAAAGCTCTTTTCATCAAGCTGCAGCTTTTCGATCTTCTCCGACTTTGCTTTCTTCGGGTCGAGCTTGCGCTCAATTGGGTCAGTGGATTCCGACAGCTCCTTCATCAACTCCGGACTGATTGTCAGGCAATCGCAGCCGGCCAGCTCGCGAATTTGGCCGGTGTTCCGGAAACTCGCGCCCATCACCTCGGTCGGGATGCCGAACTTTTTGTAATACGAATAAATCTCCGTGACTGACTGGACGCCGGGATCCTCGGCGCCTGAGTATTCTTTTTTGTTTGTCGCCTTGAACCAATCGTATATCCGGCCGACGAACGGCGAGATGAGCTGCACCCCGGCTTCGGCCGCGCGGACGGCCTGGACGAGGGAAAACATCAGCGTCAGGTTGCAGCGGATTCCTTCTTTTTGGAGTTGCTCGGCAGCAAGCAATCCTTCCCAGGTTGATGCGATCTTAATCAGGATGCGTTCCCGATCGATGCCCCGGTCTTCGTAAAGCTTGATCAGTTGCCGTCCCTTGTTAATCGAGCCGTCGACATCAAACGAAAGTCGCGCGTCCGTCTCCGTCGAAACACGCCCGGGAACAATCTGCAGAATCTCGCAGCCAAACTTGACCAACAGATGGTCAATCGTGTCCTCGATTTGGGCCGCGCCGGACAAGCCGGAATTTTTCCGGTCCACCAGCACTTCATCGAGCAAATGAAAATATTGTTCCTTCTGCGTCGCCGCGTAGATCAGGCTCGGGTTCGTCGTCGCATCCCGCGGCTTAAATTCCTTGATGGTCTGGAAGTCGCCCGTATCCGCAACCACGACCGTGAACTTCTTGAGCTGCTCCAGCTGGTTGAGTTTCGTACCAATTTTTTCCTGTTCGGCAGTGGCAGTCGTCATGGCAAGGTTCCTCGAAGGACCGGACCGGAATGGCCGCGATCATCCTTTAGGTTAGCCATCCGACCGGCCTTAGCCAACTCCAAACTAATCTTCGGCGGACCGCTTAGTTCGTCTGGAGGTTGTATACTTCCACCAAGCCAACGCCAGTGGTGTTATTTTTTCCGCGGACGATTGCGGTGTACGGCCCAGGCTGAAGCCACAAAATCATGGCCGCCTCGTGGTCATCAGTCGGTGCCAGGCCAGTATCGATCAACAATTGTTCCTGATACATGCGCCAGTCGTCATCCTGGGCCAGGAGGACACCGTTTCCGTCGTGGACTTCGAGGGTCGGATCGCTCAGGACCCCCGGCACCCCGGCGCTTGTGAGCGACGGACCGATGGCTCGTACCGCCACACTCGTCGCTTCAGTACCACCCACGATGAAACCGGCGATCATCACGTTATCCCCGCCATCCACTTTCCCGCGGGTAGAAATGTTGGCCAATTTCGAGTTGGAGCTCGGGCTCAAATCGTAAGCCTCGACGAGAACGACACCGCTCGAGCCTGACACCCCGCGCACCATAGCTGTGTAGCTGCCGGGCTGCAGAGTAACTGCCATGGCCGCTTCGTGCTCATCGAGGGGAGCAATATTCGTGGCGAGGATTTCAGGTCGATGCGCATTCCAGTTGTCATTTTCGCCAACCAAAAGACCGCCGGCATCGAATAATTGCAGAACGGGGTCAGCCAGTTTTCCCGGCAGCGGAAGAGACGGCCCAATCGCGCGCAGGACGAGTTTTTTCTGTTCCAAACCGTTGATGATAAATCCGCCGATCAGCGCGTTGTCGCCGTTGTCGGTAGCGAGCCGTGTTGAAATATTGAGCAACGAATGCGGCGGAGTTGGCGGAGGCGGATTAGCGCCGTAAACGCGCACCCAGAAAGAGTAGGACCCACTGAAAGCCCCGCCCATGACAAATATCCGAGAGCCGGTAGCATCGGTTGTTATATTGTGCGCATAAGAGGTGGCTCCGAGGTCGAGCTTTCTAAGCAACTGGCAATTCGCCGCATCATAAATACCGACGTAGTTGGCCTGCTGACCGATTTGGTAAACCAGCGAATCATCGGGGCTGAATGCCATCCGCAAAACGCTGTTCATCTGAAGAGTTCCGAAGGTCTTATTCAAGTCGGAGGCCGAAAACTCGATTGTCCCATCCGGTGTCGGCCCCGCGCTGCTCGGCAAGCCAATATATTTGCCGGTGTTACTCAAGCTCAGGTATTGGCCATAACCACCGGTGTTGGCAGCTTGCAGAACTTGCGGGGTTGGACTTGAGACGTCGTACTTGGTGATCGCTCCTGGCGATGGGTTTTCCGCGCCCACAAAGAGAACGCTGCGATCGGGACTGATGGCGAGCGCAGCGGCAAACAAACCTGTGCTCATGTCAGAGAGGGTGTTCCCGGTCGCGATATCGATCGACGCGAGTCTGCCTTGAAAACTGGACACGTAGAGACGCCCATTCAGGCCTTCCCGGATGCGCACGGGTGGCATCGCGATGGGCAGATCGGGCAACGCTGTCAGCGTCGTTAGGTCAATGCTGCGAACTTTATTCTGGGCGTCGCTTGAGATGCCGTAGGCGAGCCATAATCGATTTCCATCGGCGGAGATTGCCATGTCACCGAGGGAACCGCTGACTGGCACGTTGGCTTTTATCTTGAGCGTGTTCGTGTCGATGACAGTGATGCCAAGGGTAGAAGCCACGTAAATCTGCGACCGTTTGGGGTCGGTTAGCATGAGCCCCGTGTATGATTCTATCGACAACGTCGCCAGCAATGGAATCGGCGGCGTCACGGCATTCACGACAAGTCGCAAGACGCCGGTGGCGTCCCCGAGAGCTCCATGCGCAACAATTGTCACGTTGTACGTCCCACTGAGTTCCGGCACGCCGGTTATCGTTCCGGTTGCCGGATTGAATTTCAGGCCGCTCGGCAACCCGTAGGCGTCGAACGTCGTCGGGTTGTTATCTGCCCTGACCGAATAGGAGAAAACCCCTCCGATATCCACAGCTGCGCTCAGCGCACTTGTGATTCGGCGCGGCGTAATCTGGATCGGAAGAGTCGCAGTGACGTCGCCGAGGCTGCCGTGAACGATGAGCGTGACCGTGAACGTTCCGGACTGTGTAGGCACACCGGAGATTAGTCCGCTCGCGGCGTCGAGGGTTAGACCCGGCGGCAAACCGGCAGCTTCATACCCCGCGGGCAGATTGTTGGCTCCGACCTGATAGGAAAACGAGATCCCGATCTCGCCGGGCGATGGCGTGAGACCACTCGTTACCCGCAGTTCATATAGAAGCCGCGCTCCCGCGATGTCGTCATCGGCCAGATGATCGAGGTCGCTGATTATCGAATTCATGATTGCGACGACGGTCTGGCCATGTTCATTCGGATGGTCGAGTCCGATCACATGCCCGAATTCGTGGAGCGCGACCCGATGCACGTCCCAGGTCCCAGTTTGGCCGCTACCCTGGACTGGTCCGCGATAGGAATTCCACTTGAGGTTGTTATTGAAGATGACGTCCTTCTCAGTCAGTGAACTTCCGGCAGTGGAGAAGTCGAGAGTCACGGCGAGCGCGCCGGTTGGCCAGGTGTCCCCGTAAATGTCGCTGGCGAAGAAGGCGCTGTTAACGCCATCGCTTTGGCCGGGAGTCGCCGCGGCCTCTGCGACAAGCTTCGTCGGCACGAGATACTGGTTCCAAATGGCAAGCGCATCGGATACCGAGGCGTTCCAGGAAGCGCTGCCATCTTGTAGAGGAACGGCGAAACGACTGTTCAATCCGAGGTGTATTTCGATCTGGGAGCCGATCGCCCACGATTTCCCGGTAAGAGAAAAAGCCGTCGCCGAACCGATCGTAGCGACCAGGAGCAGAGCGATAGCGGAGGTAGCGGCGCGGAAGGGGGATCTCATGCTGATGTGAAGGCGCGAATTGTAACGACTGCTGCGTATAAAGCCACAATATTTTTCGCCTAATCGCAGCGGCCGAAAGTCGCCGCGGATTTTTAGGTAGAAGCCGGCTGGCGCTCGGTCGCCGCGCGCTTCGAACCGAGGGCGTGGCGGACGAAGTTCTGGCCGATTTCCCACATGGGGCCGGGGAATTTTCGGCATTCCATCAGGACATCGTCGAGTGCGGCTACGAACAAGTCGACCTCGCGTTCGCCGATGATCAGGGGCGGCAGAATCTTGATAACGTCCATTGCGTGGCCGGCAACCTGGGTCAGGATTCGATGCTTGCTCAACAATTGGGTCACGACCATCTGGGCGAACAG
>JBJMXC010000167.1:0-24695 GCA_045809825.1 Chthoniobacterales bacterium
ATCGACCGCGAATTGCATCACTGAGAGGCAATTCAGATCCGTGTGGACGACCAGGTTCGCGATGTTGCGGTGAACGAATAATTCGCCCGGCGCCATCCCGACAATCTGGTTCGCGGGCACCCGGCTGTCGGAGCAGCCGATCCAAAGATATTTTGGCGCCTGTTGTCGCGCCAACTCCAGGAAGAACTCTGGTTTTACCTGGCGAATTCCTTCGGACCAGGCCCGATTTTTTTCGAAAAGATGATCAAGCGTTTCCATTCCTGCGGCGAATGTACCATCCTCGTTCTTACTTCCTACTTCTTAATTTTTACTTCGCACCGAACGCGCGCGCATCGTCTTCCTCGAGAACATCGAACACTCGTTTATTCGCGGGCAGATCGGCGCCGTAAAATCGCTCGAAACTTTTGCGCAGATCGTCGGGGACATCGGCTACAGTAATTCGCCGCAACCTGACATTCAGCATTCGGTTGTCGGCCGGCGTCCGCTTGTCGGCGAATTTCGCCACGACTTCGTCTTCGTTAGCCGCCTTCGCGACCACGTCGACAAATTCGTCCGCCGTGATTTCGAGGTGTGCCAGAACCAGTCGACTCATGCCACGACCAATCTGATAGGTGCCAATCTTGCCGCCCGGCAGTTTTGCGCGCGCGACATCGATCATTCGCGGCAGCATGCAGAGGCCGCCAATTTCGTCCCTGGGGGATCGAGGTGGTTGTCGGGACAGATCAAGCGGCGTCATCAGTCGTTTAAAGTCGCTGCTATTTTGGCGGCTTTGGTTTTGACGTGAGGACGCGGTAGGTCGCGAGGGCGTTAAGAATTTCGGGATCACCCTGCGACCAGGCATTAGCGATCGTGATCCGTTTGAAACGCCATTTGGCGCCGTCGCGGACGAGGTCGCAATCATACCGATTCATGAGGAGCGCGTTTTCCGCGCCGCGCTTGGAACCTTCGCGCGGCATGAAGTGTTGCGACATGACGTAAGCCGAAAGCTTAGCCGAATCGTCGCTCACCTCGATCTGGAGATTACTCGTGGTGTGGCTGGTATCGAGCGGGCCAATCAGCGGAAGGGCATGATCGAGGATCGCCTGTCGGCCGTTTAACTTTGGGAAGTCGAGGCGCAGCTTTTTTCCGGCAGCGCTGAAATCGAAGACACAATCTTCGGCGAGGGCAGACCCGAGAGCATCGGCGTCACCGTGATCGAGGCCAAAGGCGTAGCGGTGAAGGGCGTCCGCGATTTCGTAACGGTCATTCGCGAGTTGGGCGAGGTCGTGGTTCACAAATTCAAAATTACACAGGATTAACCGGATTTTACAGGATGGAAGAAAGGTATTGGGCGATGCGAGTCTGCAGGCGACCCGCCCGTCGCTACAGGAAAATCCAGCTAATCTTGTAAATCCTGTCCGTATTGCTCGTGACCTCGCAGTTGGGCCCCTGACATACTCATCACGTGCTGACGATTGAGAAGGTGTCGAAGCGGTTTAGGGCCGGAAATTACGGAGTGCGCGATCTGTCACTCGAGGTGAAATCCGGAGTGATCGGTCTGCTTGGACCGAACGGTGCGGGGAAAACAACGTTGATGCAAATGATCGCGACGATCACTCGACCGACGAGCGGGCGGATTTTGTTTCACGGGGAAGATATCGTTAGGCGACCGAACTCATTGCGCCGCAAACTCGGTTATCTGCCCCAGGATTTTGGGGTTTACGACAACCTGACCGCGACCGAATTCCTCACTTATTTCGCCGCCCTCAAAGGCGTGCGCTCGAAAAAGCGCGTTATGGAAATGCTGAAGAGCGTCAACCTGCACGGCGTCGCGAATCGCACCGTCGGCGGATTTTCGGGCGGCATGAAACAGCGGCTCGGGATCGCCCAGGCCCTGATCAACGACCCGGAGCTCGTCATCGTGGACGAGCCAACCGCCGGTCTCGATCCCGAAGAGCGGGTCCGGTTCCGAAATGTTTTGTCGGAAATCGGGTTCGGGAAGCTGGTGATCCTTTCCACCCACATCGTCTCGGATGTGGAATCGATCGCGACCGAGATCGCGGTCATGAAAGATGGCGGCCTCATGACCATGGCGACGCCGGAAGCGCTGTTGCGGGTATGCGAAGGCCAGGTTTGGAAAGCCGTGGTCGCCTCCGAGCAATTCGACCAGCTCCGAACGACCCTGAAAATCTCGAGCGCGGTCCGCAAGCCGGACGGCGTCCACATCCGGTTCGTCGGCCCGTCACCGGCAATCGCGGCTGATCACGTCGAGCCTGAGTTGGAAGATGCGTTTCTCTATTTGATGAACTTCGGGAACGCCGGCCAACCACCGCCGCTGTCATGACCGAATCGCTTTCCCGGATTCGCGCGATCATCGGCGCCGATTTCCGGATCCGGTTCCGACGACTCTCGACAGTGATCGTCTTTCTTTTGCTGAGCGCGTTCGCCTACGTCTGGATCCCCTCGCCTTCCACAGGACGGACCCTCATCCAGATAAACGGCCAGCGCGCGATCTACAATTCCGGCGCGATCGGGCTGGGCACAGCGTCGCTCGGGATGATCTTCGTGGGGTTATTCGGGTTCTACGTGATTTCGAATGCGATCCGGCGCGACATCGCCACCCGTTGCGGCGTGGTCGCAGCTTCCACACCGATGCGTTCGGGCGAATACCTCGTCGGAAAGTTTCTCGGCAATGTCGTTTTTCTCGCGACCTTCGTCGTCGGCTTCATCCTCAGCTCCATGACGATGCTGCTGGTCCGCGGCGAAGCGCCGCTCGAGCCCCTCGTCTTCCTCGAGCAATATCTTCTCCTCACTCCACCGGCGATCGTGTTCGTATCGGCAGTAGCCGTCCTCTTTGAATCGATCCGCTGGCTTTCGGGGAAAGTCGGCGATGTCCTCTATTTTTTCGTCTGGATGTCCGTAATCGGAATCGTCGCCACGAATGAAGCGACCCACGGTGCGATCAACTGGGCGCGCTGTTTCGATTTTACCGGCTTCGGATTCATGATCGATCAAATGCAACGAACCTTGCAGACCCACTCGGTCTCGATCGGCGCGTCTCCTTTCGATCCGGCAAAACCAACCGTCGTTTTTCCCGGCCTCCGATTGACGAGCGAATGGATCGTTCCGCGCCTCGTCTCGATGGTAGCTCCACTGGCTTTGCATCCGGTGGCAGCATTCTTTTTCCACCGCTTCGATCCAGTGCGCACCGGGCGAGTCTCCGGAAAAGGACGCCGAAACTGGATCCGGAAGATCCAGAACCTTTTCAAGCCATTAAGCCGGCGCGCGGTGACATTCCTGACAATCCCGGGCCGGGGCGGTTCGTTCCTCGGCGCGATGTGGACCGACGCCCTGCTGACCTTAACGGTGTTGCCGTTCGCATTCGTCGCGTTCGTCGCGATTACGATTAAGACTTTGTTTCCCGCGCCAGCCGGCGTGATGGCCGCCGTGTTCGCGGTCCTGGCCGTCATCGTGTCGGATGTCGCGACGCGCGATGGCCGAGCTGGAACGATGGCGAGCGTCCGCTCGGTTCCACGCCTTCGGGAAAATTACGTGTGGTGGAAATTCGGTTCCACGCTCCTGCTCAGTTTCCTGCTTTGCGCCGCGCCTCTTCTCCGGACGATTTCGCATGGCGGAGTCGCCCTCGCGGCGCTTATCTGCGGGATCGTGCTCGTCGCCTCAATGGCAACGGCGCTCGGCGTCATTACGGCGAATCCGAAGACGTTCATCGTGCTATTCCTGACATTTTGGTACGTCGTCGTGAACGACAAGGGGCAGAACCGCATGCTCGATTTCGCCGGATTTTACGGACGGTCGACGACGACAACGATTGGCCTTTACGCGGCAATCAGTATCCTCTCGATTACCGTTGCCCAGCTGTTTTATCGCGCCCGCCTCGCGCGGACGTAACCACAATTACCTAAGCGCGAACCAAAGCAGTGCGGCAAGCGCGACCATCATGATCGCGATTGTTCCGTAAATAATGCCGTCCTGGAGCCGCGCCCGCCGCGCTGCCTGCGCATACGGCATTCGGGTAAACGTCACCATCGTGTAGAGCGGAAGGTAAATCCCGGCGAGCACCGCTTCGAGCCAATGGTCGAGGTTCTTTTTCGCGCGGAAAATTTTCGACGCGGTTTTGTCGCGCATCTCGACGAAGTTCTGGACAGCGAGGTCGGCGAGGGCATCGGCATTCGCTTTTCGACGGTCGAAATATTCGGCGAAGGCCCGGCCGCGGTCGTGCGGGAAAGCGGCCAGGCATTCGTCGAGCACGACGCAATCCTCGAAAGCTGCATTCATCCCCTGCCCGTAGAACGGGACAACGGCATGGGCCGCGTCGCCAACCAGTGCGACCTTGTCCTGGTAAAACCACGGCGCGCACCGAATCGTGACGAGCGACCCGGTCGGGTTCTGCCGGAAATCTTCGAGCAGCGTTGGCATGAGCGGCACTGCGTCTGGAAATTCTTCGGTGAAGAAGCGCCGGATTTCCTCGTCGGATTTCGTGGTCTGGAAACTGCGCGCTCCTTTGAATTCCCAGAAGAGCGTGCAAGTAAATGAGCCGTCCGGATTCGGCAGCGCGATCATCATGAAACTTTTCCGCGGCCAGATATGGAGCGCGTTTTTTTCCATTCGCCACGAACCATCGGCCGCGGGTGGAATCGTTAGTTCCTTGTAGCCGTGGGCGAGATAACTTTCGTCGTATTTGAAGTTCGCGATTTGGCGCTGCATCGATTGGCGAACGGCCGAGAACGCACCGTCCACTCCGATCACGGCATCGCCCCGGGCGGTAATTCCACCGGTCCCGCTGTCCAAATAAGACGCTGCGGCGGTCAGATCGACACCGGTGCAGCGATGATTAAAGAATACTCGAACGTTCGGATAACGCAGGGCCGCCTCGATCACGGTCGTGTTCAGGGCGCCGCGACCGATCGAGTTGATATGCTTCCTCGGGTCGCGGTCATAGGGAGAGAAGTGAAGCTCGCCCGATTTGTCGTGAATCATCCGCCCCGGCATCGGGATGGCGTGCTGCAAAATTTCGTCCGCAATGCCGAGTTGTTCGAGCGCGTGAATCCCCCGGGTTGAGAGCGCGAGGTTGATCGACCGGCCGCCAACGAGATTGCCTTCGCGCGGATCGGCCCGCCGCTCATAAAGTTCCACTTCGTAGCCCCGCCGCCCGAGATACGCGGCAAGTAGTCCGCCTGAAAGACCGCTACCTATCAGGACAAATTTCGGCACGGAGGAAGAATCGGCGAATCAGGAAAGCAGGAAAGGAGGAAAAGAGGACGGGGCGCGGGAATGAAGCCACCCGCCATAACAAATTGTCATCCTGAGCTTGTCGAAAGATCCCTGGATCGCTTCCTTTGTTCGCTGCTAAGCCGGACCACGCAGAGGAATGAGAGATCCTTCGAGAAGCTCAGGATGACAAAACTAAGACCCGCGGCGTTTCCCATTACGGCTGGAAAATCGCCGGAAACTTGAATCGGTAGATCCAGAGGAGGAAGAGCGACATGGCCGCGATCACAATCGACAGCGGCAGACCGTTTGGCTCGAGAAAGACGTGGAACAGCACAATGTTAACGATGACGGGACCTACAAGCGTCAGTCCAAGCGGAACAAACCGCGCGCCGAGGAGAAGGCAGAGGCCGCCGAGGATCTGGAGGACGGCGATAACGTACATGTAACCGCTGCTGAGGAGCGCGGTAATGAATGCGCCGGCCTGGCCATGCATTTCGGGCGGCGGCCCCATGAATTTCAGAAACGCGTTCGATCCAAAGACGACGAACATGAGACCGAGCAACACCCGCACGATGACGATGACGTATTTCATAAATGTGACTGGCTGCTTAGCGCAATCCGGCCCGGAATGGAATTCCTAACTGCGACGCCCATCCTGAGTATTGCTCGCAAACGTTTCTTGATGGGGTATGACTGAAGCGAGCCAACTCATTTCACCAGCATGACGGAAGAAAACCAAAACGGATCAGCCCGCGGAACGGTCCACCCGAAGCCACTCAAAGCAGTGCTGGTGGTGGATGATGACCAGCAGCTTGCCCAAGCCTTGGAATGGATCCTGGCCGACGAGAATTATCTGGTGGACGTCGCCTTTGACGGAGAGGAAGCCCTCCTCAAGGTGAAGGTCCACGAGTACGACGCGGTCATCTGCGATTTAATGATGCCTCGTTTGCGCGGCGATCAGTTTTACCTTCAAACGAAGGAAATGCGCCCAAATTTAGAAGACCGTTTCATCTTCATTACCGGCTTCGCAGCTGATTCCGAGATGAAGGATTTTCTGGGCAAGCCTGGAATTAAACACCTGGCCAAACCGTTCCAGATCCAGGAGTTGATCGCCTGCGTCAAGGAATTGGTCGAGCAGAAACCCTGATCGAACGTTTACCCGCCTTCTCGACAAAGACTACGGCGCGGCAGGTGGCAAACGCCGCAGCGTCATCTCTTGCGGAACTGAAATCACCGCTGCGTTTACCCGGCCGCTGCGATCTTTGATGAATCGGAGGGTGCGGTCAGAATCTTCCTCGAAAAATTTCGTCTGCGATTCCGGGAGAAGAACCAGCTTCTGGCCGAGCCAGTTCGTTTCCAAATGGTCGCCAACCACGACGATCTTCAGATTGAGCCGATTGAGAAGGCGATAGTCCCCGGCATAGGCCTCGAGCACGGCCCGGTCGATTTTGGCGGCTGAAGGGCCCGGCGGCGCGAGCCCGGCAACATAATAGCCAGCCACGACATTTGCGATGTAATCGGCGTTGGCGCCTGCGCGGTTGCATAAAACGACAACACTTAAGCGGTCGTCTGGGTGCCGCCCGATGTAAGTGGCGAAGCCCTGCCAAGCCCCGCCGTGCTCGATCAGCCGATGGCCGAGGGCGTTCTTCCCGAGCGTCCACCCAAATCCATATGACGTGGTGCTGCCATCATTAAGTCTCGCCGGCGTCCACATCTGTTCGTAACCGGCCGAACTCAGCAGCATCCCTTTATCCAGGGCTTCATCCCACTTCGCCATGTCTTCAATGGTCAGATACAGGCTGCCGTCCGCGGTCCTGTTTAGGGACGGTGAAACCCACGTCTGGTTTTTTAATGCCCTGTTCTCCAGACGATAACCTGCCGCGCGATTCGAGATGATCTGCTCTTCGCTGATGATCCGGGTATCATTCATCCCGAGCCTTTTGAAGATCCGTTTCTCGAGAAGGTCGCCGTAGAATTCCCCCGTCACCTTGTGGATGACAATGCCAAGCGTCAGATAACCAAGATTGCTGTAGCTCCATCCATCTCCCGGCGCGAAGTCGAGCCTTTGCGCCGTGACCATCTTGAGCAACTCGTCCTCGGAGTAATCCTTCTGGAGTGAAAATTTCTCCGGATAATCTCCGAGGCCGGAGGTGTGGGTGAGCAGATGGCGGATGGTGATTTTCGACCAGGTCGACGGCACTTTCAGGAATTTCGAGACCGGATCGCCTAACGACAGCTTGCCTTCCTCGACCAGCATCATGACCGCCATAGCCGTGAACTGTTTTCCGACGGAGCCGGATTGAAAAACAGTCTTCGGCGTGACGCTGACACCGTATTCTAAATTAGCGATACCGTAACCGGCGGAGTGGACAACCTGCCCGTCCTTGCGAACCAGGACGGCGCAGCCCGGAATTTGCTTCTGCTTCAAATAGCCATTCACGAAATCCGCCACTTGATCGCTCTTCGCGTTCGCGCAGATGAGCGCGGAAAGAGCGACCAGGGTGCGGAACAAACTCATTTAAAGAGTTCTTCTTCCGGGGCCGCCTCGAGGCTCATCGGTCACCGATGCGCGCTCATGATCTGCGCGAACCGCCAGACGTCATGAAAGCTATTATATAACGGCGCCGGCGCGGCCCGGATGACGTTCGGCTCGCGGAAATCGGCTTTGACACCGGCGGCTTCCAATCCGCTGTGCAGCTCCTTCGGGTTCTGGTGGGCCAGAATCGACAGTTGGCAGCCACGCTCCTCTGGATTCCTCGGAGTGATGACCGTGAATTGATGCGAACCCGCGCGCTCTAAAAGAAACTGAAGATAACCGGTCAGTTTCTTCGATTTTTCGCGAAGCGGTTCCATTCCGCCTGCTTCATCGAAAATCGCCAGCGAGGCGCGCAACGGCGCCATCGAGAAGATCGGTGGATTGCTGATCTGCCAGCCGTCTGCGGAAGCCACCGGGATGAAGTCGGGGTTCAGCTGCATGCGGAACCGAGTCTTCGGATCATTCCCAAACCACCCGGCGAGCCGGGGCAGTTTGGTGTTGGTCGCGTGGCGCTCGTGCACAAAAGCGCCGGCGATCGCGCCTGGGCCCGCGTTCAGATATTTGTACGAACACCAGACAGCGAAATCTACATTCCAATCGTGCAGCGAGAGCGGCACGTTGCCCGCGGCGTGCGCGAAATCGACCCCCACCATGATCCCGTGCTTTTGCGCTGCCGCGACGATTGCCGGGATATCGAAGAATTGCCCGGTGAAGAAATTCACTGCACCGATTAGCACTACGGCCAGCGAATCGGCGTTCTTCTCGATCAGCTCGATGATCTCCTCGGTCCGGAGCGTCACCTCCCCGTCCCGCGCCTTGGCCAGGAGCAGCGCATCTTTTGAATCCAACCCGTGATGCCGGAGCTGGGTCTTGATCGCGTAGGTGTCGGAAGGGAAGGCCGGCTCTTCCATCAGGATCCTGAAGCGCGATTTCGTCGGCTGATAAAAACTCGCCATCATCAGGTGGATATTCACCGTCAGGCTATTCATGCAGATGACTTCGACCGGTCTGGCTCCCACGATCCGCGCCATGGGTTCCCGCAGGGTTTCGTGGTACGAGTACCAGGGCGTGGAAGCATTCATATGCGCGTCCACTCCGAGCTGCGCCCAGTCCTCAAGCTCCTGCTCAACGATTTTTCTCGCCGCTTTCGGCATCAGGCCTAACGAGTTGCCGGCGAAATAAATTACGGGCTCGCCGTTCTTTTCGAGCGGCAAATGAAACTTGTCACGTAAAGAGCGCAGCGGATCTTCCGCGTCCATTTTGCTCGCGAACTCTTCGTCAGGAGAGAAATCCATTGGACCGCAGATTACGCAGATTTCGCGGATTCAAAAAAGGAAAGGACGCTCCACCAACCCGGTTCCACATTTCTGTCCGCGCAATCCGCGGTCAATTCGGCACCTGCATGAGCTCAATGGTCGTTCCATCCGGATCCCGGACGTAGACGACGCGTTTGCCGGCATTCGGCCCGATGGCCAACGTTTGCGGCGTGCCGGCGACTTTCCATCCGGAGACGGCGATTGCTTCCAGAAGCGAGTCGAGATCATCGACGAGGAGCGCGACATGGGCAGAACCCAGGTCGCACGGTCGCCGCTCATTCGTTTGTTCGCGGTCAATCGGCGCGCGGTACTCGAGCAATTCGATTTTGTGGCCGGGGGCCTTGAGAACCGCGAGGAGAATTTCGGCACCCTTCACGCCGGTGATTTCTTCCGCCATCGCTCCTTTTTGATGGGCCCGATGCGAAAGCTCAAAGCGAAGCACGTCCCGCCAGAAAGCGAGCGAGCGCTCAATGTCCGAGACGGTGATGCCAGTGTGATCGGCGGCCAGAATTCGGAACGGAGGCATGGTGGAAAACGTCGAACGCCCAACGCGGAACGTCCAATCCTCAATGGTGGATCGGCCGCTTCGCGGACGATAGAGTTATTCAACTACGCCAGATTCTACATCGATCGACGGAGCGCTCGATCCATCTACAGCGCGGCGACCACTTTCAACTCGATCGCGATCGGGGTCGGCAACGCGTTTACTTCAACGGTCGTCCGGGTCGGATTCGGCTTCCCCTCGCCCGCGAAATATTCGGCGTAGAGTTTGTTGTAGGTCGGAAAGTCGCTTTTCATGTTGGTGAGAAAAACGGTGACGTCGACGATGTTGCTCCAGCTCGCGCCCGCGTCTTCAAGGACGAGCCGGACGTTCTCAAACACAGCCCGACACTGGGTTTCGATGTCGTAACTGGTGACCTTGCTCGCGCTATCCAAAGTCACGCCCGGAATTTTTTTGCTCCCGCGGGCGCGCGGTCCGATCCCCGACAGAAACAGGAGGTCCCCTACCCGCTTCGCGTGCGGAAAAGCGCCGACGGGTTCCGGCGCGCGTGAACTCTCGAATGACTGGCTCAAGCGTGAATATGGGCAACAACAGGCGCGAAGCGCTTGACCGAACGCGCCCGGGCCTTTTCCGCTTCTATTGCGCGGTCGCGCGGTGGCGCATTGCTGACCAGTGATTGGAGCAGATGCTCGGCAACGTGAGTCACGTCGTGAACGGCGCGATTGAACGCTTCCTCATTGGCCTTGGAAGGTTTTGTAAAACCACTGAGTTTCCGGACGAATTGGAGAGCCGAAGCCCGGATCTCGTCCTCCGTCGCCGGCGGCAGGAAGTTATGAAGGGTTTTGATATTTCGGCACATAATTCTCTCCGTTAGTTGTTATCCGATATCTTTTAGCCTCCGGCGATAGCGCCCATCACAAAAAATGGTTCGCTGCCATTCACGATCGCTGCTGGAAGCGGGGTCTCAGGCGGTTCGAGCGATAGGTCTTCGCCGCAAACAAAGAACCGCACCATCGGGCGCCGCTTAAGAGTCCCGTGATCACGGATCGTTCCCTGGAGCATCGGATATTTCGCTTCCAGGGCATCAAGGAGTGAGCCGATCGTGGCTGAACCGTTGAGTTCCAGCTGCACCTCCTCGGTTATGCGCGCGAGCGTTTTGAGATGGTGAGGAAGAACGACGCGAATCATCCGATCTATTTCAACGTTTGCACTTCCACTGACAACACCGCCGGCAGGTCCCGGACAATTGGCTTCCAGCTATCGCCAGCGTCGGGCGAGCAGTAAACCTGGCCTCCGGTCGTTCCGAAATAGATTCCACACGAATCGAGGGAGTCCACCGCCATGGCATCTCGAAGCACGTTGACGTAGCAATTCTTCTGGGGCAGGCCGTTGGTTAGCTCTTCCCATTCATTGCCCCCGGTCCGGCTCCGATAAACGCGCAGCTTGCCGTCGAGCGGGAAATGTTCCGAGTCGCTCTTGATCGGGACGACGTAAATCGTCTCGGGCTCGTGCGCGTGAATGTCGATGGGGAACCCGAAATCGGTCGGCAGATTGCCGCTCACTTCGCGCCAGGAATCGCCGGCGTCATCGCTCCGCATGATGTCCCAATGCTTTTGCATGAAGAGAACGTTCGGCCGCTGGGGATGCATGGCGATATGGTGCACGCAGTGACCTACTTCGGCATTCGGGTCAGGAATGTATTGCGAATGCAGACCGCGATTTATCGGCTTCCAGCTCTTTCCGCCGTCGTCGGTCCGGAAAGATCCCGCCGCCGAAATCGCGATATAAATCCGCTGCGGATTCTTCGGATCAATCAGGATAGAGTGCAGGCACATTCCACCTGCGCCCGGGCCCCATTGCGCACCGGTTGGATGGCCCCTCAGAGCCGACAGCTCTTTCCAGTTTTGCCCGCCATCCTTTGATTCAAAGAGGGCTGCGTCCTCTACGCCGGCATAAACATGATTCGGATCGGTCAACGACGGTTCGAGGTGCCAGACGCGCTTGAATTCCCAGGGGTGCTGCGTGCCATCATACCACATGTGGGTTGTGAGCGGTTTGCCGGTTTCGGGCGAAACATCGTAGGCGAACTTGTTGCTCTCGCCCTTCGGCATTCCGTCCGGAGTAGTCGTCGGCTCGCCCGGTGCGAGTCCGGGCTGAAACCATGTTTTCCCGCCGTCGTCTGAACGCTGGATGATTTGCCCGAACCATCCGCTAGTTTGCGATGCGTAGATCCGGTTCGGATCGGCCGGCGACCCTTTGAGGTGATACATTTCCCAGCCGGCAAACTGCGGCCCATCCACCTCCCATTTTTCCCGTTTCTCGTCCGAGGTCAGGATAAATGCGCCTTTCCTCGTCCCGACCAGAACTCGTACTCCACTCATGACAGATTTTGTATCCGCAGATTACGGCGATTTACACAGATTTTTTTCTTCAAAAGATCTCTTCGCCGAATCTACGTCACTCTGCGAAATCCGCGGACATTGTCCCGTGAGTGCGCCTCAATTTAAAATCACTTCGCGATGCAAACATTCTTCGGCTCGGTGAAGAAGCGGAGGGCTTCCTCGCCGCCTTCGCGACCGACGCCGCTTTGTTTCATGCCGCCAAAGGGCACGCGCAGGTCGCGGACGAGCCAGCAGTTTATCCAAACCGTGCCGGTGTGGATTTTTTCGGCGACGCGATGAGCGCGGCTGAGGTTCTGGGTCCAGACGCTAGAAGCCAGGCCGTAGTCGCAATCGTTCGCGTAGCCGATGACTTCTTCTTCGCTATCGAATGGGGTGATCGTCACAACCGGACCGAAAATTTCTTCGCGATTGGTTCGGCACGAAACGGGGAGGTCGGTCAGAACCGTCGGCGGAAAAAAGTACCCGTCACGACAACGTTCGCTGATCGAGTCGGGCGCCTTTCCACCGAGTGCGACCTTGCCCCCCTCCTGTTGCGCCAGGTCGACGTAGAATTTCACCTTGTCGAGCTGGGTTTTGCTCACGATGGCGCCTTGCTCGGTCTTTTCGTCCAGCGGATCGCCTTGTTTCAATTGCGAGGCTTTTTCAATGAAACGATCAACAAAGTTTTTGTAAGCGGAGCGTTCAACGAAGACGCGCGAACCACAGAGGCAAACCTGGCCCTGGTTCGCGAACGACGAACGGACACTACCTGCGATCGCGGCGTCGAGATCGGCGTCGGCGAAAATGATATTCGGATTCTTGCCGCCGAGCTCGAGCGATACCTTCTTGAATACAGGCGCGGCCGCTTCCGCGACTTTGCGGCCGGTGACCGTGCCGCCGGTGAACGAGATCGTGCCGACCTTCGGATGCGCAGTGATCGGAGCGCCAACGTTCGGGCCCGTGCCTTGAACAACGTTGAGGACGCCGTTCGGGAGGCCGGCTTCAGTACAAATCTCCCCGAGCAAAAACGCGGTCATCGGGGTGAGCTCGCTGGGCTTTGCGATCGCTGTATTTCCAACGGCGATGGCGGGCGCGATTTTCCAGCTCAACAGATAGAGGGGCAGATTCCAGGGCGAGATCAGGCCAGCGATCCCGCGCGGTTGGCGCAGGGTGTAGTTGAAGGCCACGCCATCAGTGACGTGGGCTTCGTTTTCGGTGTGCAGGATTGCGGTAGCGAAAAAACGAAAATTGCTCGCGGCGCGCGGAATATCGAGGGATCGCGCGAGCGAAAGTGGCTTGCCGGTGTCGATCGATTCGGCCCGCGCGAGTTTTTCCAGATCGCGTTCGATCAGGTCGGCGATCCGCAGAAGAATCCGTGATCGATCCGCGGTGGAGGTATTGGACCAGGCCGGAAACGCGTTCTCCGCAGCTGCAACGGCGCGCTCGACGTCGTGCGCGTCACTGTCCGGAACCTGTGAATAAACCTTGCCGGTAGCCGGCTCAATGTTGTCGAGATACTTGCCGCCGACCGGCTCGACGAATCGGCCGTCGATAAAGTTGCTAATCTTCAAGTGATCGTCAGGCATCAGGAATTCTTAGCGACAGATTAACACGGATTAAACACCGATGAACTGTTTTGGGGCCCGTGAATGCGTGTTTCTTCCCCAATCCCTAATGAGGCAAGGAGCGCGCCGTCTATCCGTCGCTCAATTTCCGGTTAGGCTCCCGAGGATCGCTCGCGCCGCTTTGTGGCTCGCGCCTACTTCGCCGAGTTTCACAATGATGGCGTCGAACTCGTAGATCATTTCGTCCCGAAGGGGTGAATCTCTCATGAGCCGCAGAACCGAAGCGGCGATGGCTTTGGGTCGGGCTTCATGCTGAAGAAACTCGGGAACGATTTCCCGGCCGGCCAAAACGTTCGGCATTCCGAGAAATCTCGTTCGCATCAGGAGACGCGCCGCGAAATAAGTCGGCCAGGAAACCTTGTAAACGAGAACGAAAGGCATCCGGAAAAGGGCGGACTCCAGGGTGGCGGTTCCCGACGCGACCATTCCGACGAAAGCGCGTTGCATCGTAGCGGGGCTTTCGCCGGTGACTACGCGAAAACGATGGCGCAGCTGAGACTTGTCGAGGTGGGCCCTGATTTCCCGAGCGAGAGGCTCTGAGGCGGCGGCAATCTCGAACCGGACGCCAGGATGTTGAGCGAGAATTTTGGTGCTCGCATTGAACATGACCGGGAAGATTTTTTTTACCTCGCGCGAGCGGCTGCCCGGGAAAAGGCCGATGAGATTCGGATCGCGTGGCTCTCCGGTTTTACGCCGGGCGAGGCTTTCGATCATCGGATGACCCACAAAAAGGGTGCGTAAACCCGACGCGTTGTAGAGCTCTGCCTCGAACGGAAAGATACAGAGCATGAGGTCGAGGTAGCGCGCCATCTGGCCGATGCGGCCGCGGTTCCAGGCCCACACCTGGGGGCTGATATAATAAATGATTTTTAAATCAGGCAGATAGCGTCGCAGCGTTCGCGCGAGGCGGAGATTGAAGCCCGGATAATCGATCAGGACGACGGCGTCAGGATTCGCAGTCGCGATCTCTGCCAGGGTCTCGGCGAATTGCTTTCGAAAATAGCCGTAGCGCTTCACGACTTCCCAGAGGCCCACGACCGCCGCGGCGTCGATCCAGTCTCGGAACGCGTCCCCTCCGATCGCTTTCATCCTCGGGCCGCCACGTCCAGAAAATTCGCAATCCGCTGCGAGCACGGAAAGCGACTGCATCAGGGCTGCGCCGTGTTCGTCTCCGCTGGCTTCGCCCGCGACGAGGTAAAGTCGTTTAGCCACGCAAACCGGAACTGACGCGCTTGGTGATTTCGACGGCGAGCTCGAGCGCGGCGGCGGCCTGGAAACCTGAGACCATCGGGGCGCGGCCGGTCGTGGCGCATTCAATGAACGCGGCAAGCTCGCGTTTCAACGGCTCTTCCCGCTCGATCTCGACGTCCTCACGCTTCAAACCTTCGGCGGTGCGCCGATACATTTCGCCGGTTTGGTTCTGGTAATCGAGCGAGAGATAAACGTCTTCCTGAAAAACGCGGATTTTGCGCATCTGTTCCGGGCTAATTCGGCTCGAAGTAATGTTTGCCACGCATCCGTTTTCGAAGCGGATTCTGGCATTTGCGATGTCTTCGCGCTGACTCAGCACCGGGACGCCAACCGCATCGATTGTCTGCACCGGCGATCGGACGAGATGCAGAATGATCTCGAGATCGTGAATCATCAGGTCGAGAACAACGCCGATATCGGTGCTGCGTTTTGGATAGGGCGAAAGCCGATGCGCCTCAATGAATCGTGGATTCGTCAGGCGCTTTTCGAGCGCACCGAGGACCGGGTTAAAACGCTCGACATGCCCGACCTGCAGGACGAGGCCGCGCGCTGCCGCCATTTCCGCAAGTTCGCTCGCGTGGGCTGTGTTATCGGCGATCGGCTTTTCAACGAGAAGATGTTTACCGCGGCCGAGAAGTTCCCGGCCTATCTCGAAATGGGTGCTCGTTGGCGTCGCGATTGACGCGGCATCGATCTGCTCGGCAAATTCCTCCAGAGTGGCCACGGCGCGAGCTCCAAATTCCGCGGCTCGTTGTTCCGCGACGGCGCGATCCGTGTCATAAATGGCGGTGAACTCCGCGCCCGCGAGTTCGGCATAGAGCCGGGCATGGTTCTTCCCAATGTGGCCGACGCCGACCACGCCAACGCGCGGTTTTTTCACGTTTCGTTTTTCAGGAACCATTCGTAGGTGCGCGCGATCCCATCGCGAAAACCGATGCGATGCTGCCAGCCCAACGCGTGAATTTTCGAAACGTCGAGGAGCTTACGCGGTGTTCCGTCTGGTTTGGTTGTGTCCCAGGCCAGCTCGCCTTTGAACTCAACTACGTCGCAAATCAGCTCGGCCAGTTCGCGGATCGAAATATCCTGGCCGCACCCAACGTTGATGATCTCGGGGCTGTCGTAATTCTCGAGGAGGAAGAGACACGCGGCCGCCAGGTCGTCCACGTGGAGGAACTCGCGCCGCGGCTCACCGGATCCCCAGACGACCAGCTCGCTCCGGCCTTCTTCTTTTGCGATGTGCGCCTTTCGGAGGAGGGCCGGGAGAACGTGCGACGATTCGAGGTCGAAGTTGTCGTTAGGCCCGTACAAGTTCGTCGGCATCGCCGAAATGAAGTTGGCGCCGTACTGGCGGGCGTAGGCCTGGCACAACTTGATCCCCGCGATCTTGGCGATGGCGTAGGCCTCGTTCGTCGGCTCAAGCGGGCCACTCAGGAGTGCACTTTCCGGGATCGGTTGCGGCGCGTGCTTGGGATAAATGCAGGAACTCCCGAGGAACAAAAGCTTATCGACACCGCTGTCGTAAGACGCGCGGATAACGTTGTTCTGCAGCTGGAGATTCTCGAACAGAAATTCGACCGGCAGATCATTGTTTGCCTTGATCCCGCCGACTTTTGCCGCGGCCAAAATCGCAATCACCGGTTTCTCTTCGGCGAAAAATTTTCGAACTGCGCTTTCGTTGCGCAGGTCGAGCTCGGCCCGGTCGCGCGTCAAAAGGTTGTCGAAACCTTCGGCCCGAAGCTTGCGAACCAGGGCGCTGCCAACAAGGCCACGATGGCCCGCGATGAAGATTTTGTCGGATTTTGTCACGAGCCGTGCGAGATGCGGTTTACCATTTTCTTTTTTCGTTCGATGCGCAATCCTCACTTCGTGCGAAAGAACGGAGCGCGGCTCGGGGTCCAGAAGACTTACAAGCTATTTATCGGCGGGAAGTTCGTCCGGAGCGAGAGTGGGCGGGTCTCCGCCGCGGCCGGCGACAACGCTGCGCCGTTGGCAAATTATTCGCGGGCCTCGCGGAAGGATTTTCGAGACGCAGTGACGGCGGCTCGGGGCGCATTCGGCGGCTGGTCGAAGCAAAGTGCCTATCTGCGGAGCCAGATCCTCTATCGGGCCGCCGAAATGCTGGAGATGCGGGAGGAAGAATTGCGGAACGAAATCGCGCGCAGGTCCGGCGATCGACAGGCTCGCAACGAAGTGTCGCGAGCGATCGACCGGCTTGTTTATTACGCGGGCTGGTCGGACAAATTCAGCTCGGTCTTTGGCGCGGTGAACCCGGTCGCCAGCTCGCATTTTAATTTCACGACCCCCGAACCCACGGGAGTCGTCGCGGTCGTTTGCCCTGAGGATTCGCCGCTTCTCGCGCTGGTTTCAATGGTGGCGCCGGTCATCCTTACCGGCAATACAGCGATCGTTCTAGCTTCAATGGGCAGCCCGTTACCGGCCCTGACGTTTTCAGAGATTATCGCGACGAGCGATCTACCCGGCGGGGTGGTGAACATCCTGGCAGGCGACCAGGCCGAGCTGGCGCCGCACCTTGCCAGTCACATGGATGTAAATGCTATCGTCGACGGGTCCGGGAACGCGGAAGTCGGCCGCGCCTTGCAGCGAGGCGGCGCGTTGAACGTGAAACGCTACTTTCGGCGCGATCTCGCCGAGAACGACTGGGCGAAAATGGAGGCGGAAAATCCGTACTGGATCCTCGACACCGTCGAGATGAAAACCGCCTGGCATCCCATCGGGCTGTAGCGGCGGTCTGTCACCGCCGATAAAAGGATTTCGACGGTCATAGGCCGCCGCTACAATGCGAAGCATGCGTGCCCTCCTTCTGGTTTTGGATAGCGTCGGCATTGGCGGTGCGGCCGATGCCGCGCAGTACGGCGACGAAGGCGCAAACACGCTCGGGCATGTTTTGGAAAGCGTGCCGGATTTGCGGTTGCCTAATCTCGAGTCGTTAGGCCTCGGTGCGATTCTCTCAACCGGTAGGTCATATGGGTCCTATTCGACCTGTAAGGCGAGCTACGGAAGAATACAGGAACGGTCTCCCGGCAAAGATACGACTACGGGCCATTGGGAACTCGCCGGCGTGGTGCTGGAAAAGCCGTTTGCTACGTTCGAGCGTTTTCCTGACGAGCTTGTCGAAGCCATCGAACGCGATGCCGGTGTCCACTTCATCGGCAATTACGCGCAGAGCGGCACGACTATTCTCGCGGAACTCGGCGCCGAGCACGTGCGGACCGGCAAGCCAATCCTTTATACCTCCGCTGATTCCGTCCTCCAGATCGCCGCGCACGAACAAGTCTTGCCGATCGATCGGCTCTACGAGATCTGCGCGACCGCGCGGCGGCACGCAGACCGATTCCGGATTGGTCGCGTGATCGCACGGCCATTTGCTGGCGACGACGGCAATTTTGCGCGGACCTCGCGGCGACATGATTTCTCGATCGAACCTCCGCCGACAATCCTCAACGCCATCGTCGCGAACGGCCATACGGTCACGGGCGTCGGAAAAATCAGCGACATCTTCGCCGGACAGGGAATCACTGAGTCATTTCCAACGGCAAGTAACCGCGAAGGAATGGAACGAATCAGCGAGCGTTGGGCGAAGGTTGAGAACGGCCTGATCTTCGCGAACCTGGTCGACTTCGACATGCTGTATGGTCACCGACGTGATCTGAGCGGGTATGCAAACGCGCTGGCGGAGTTCGATGACTGGTTGGGACGCTTCATCCCGGACGTAAACGCGTCGGATCTCGTGGTCATCACGGCCGATCATGGAAACGACCCGACATTCCGTGGTAGTGATCACACTCGCGAGCAGGTTCCCCTCTTTGTTCTGCACGAACACGCGGTCCAAAGCCTGGGGACGCGCGAGACATTTGCCGACGTTGCAGCGACGCTTGGCGACTATTTCGAACTTACGCGGCCGTGGGCAGGTGGCCGCTCATTTCTCCCAAAAAATAAGACCAAAGGCCCGGCGACAGCGGGCGCAGGAACGGCGAAGTAGAGGCACCAAATTAGCTGTAAAAGAGGTCGCATGCACGTTCCCACTCTCATTGAGAAAAAACGCGAAGGACAACCGCTCACGGCTGACGAGATCGAGTACCTCATCTCGGGATTTACTTCCGGCGAAATCCCGGACTACCAGATGAGTGCGTGGGCCATGGCGGTATTTTTCCGCGGGATGACCGCGGAAGAGACGCAGCATCTTACGACGGCGATGATGGAGAGCGGGTCCGTGCTGACGTACCCCAAAGGGTCGCCGCCAAAGGTGGACAAGCACTCGACCGGCGGTATTGGGGATAAAACTTCGCTGGTCCTCGCTCCATTGCTGGCGTGCGACGACAAGTGGGTGCCAATGATTTCGGGTCGTGGCCTCGGCATTACCGGTGGCACTCTCGACAAACTCGAAAGCATCCCAGGATTTAACATTCACATCGATGAGCGGCGCGCCATCGCGCAGCTGAAAAGCATCGGCGTATTCATGATTGGCCAGACCGCGGATCTTTGCCCGGCGGATAAGAAGCTCTACGCCTTGCGCGATGTAACGGGGACGGTCCCTTCACATGCCCTGATCGTCGCGAGCATTATGAGCAAGAAGCTGGCGGAGAGTCTCGACCAGTTGGTCCTCGACGTGAAATTCGGAAGCGGGGCGTTCATGAAAACGCGCGAGGAAGCCGAACAACTCGCCGGCGCGATGACGCAGGTCGGCAATTTGATGGGCGTTAAAGTGTCGCACCTCCTCAGCCCGATGGACGAGCCATTGGGACGAACCGTCGGCAATGCGCTCGAAGTCATGGAATGCGTCGAAGTGCTCCAGGGCGGCGGTCCAGCCGATGTGATCAAGCTCGTTCTCGATCTCGCCGAACAGGTCTCAACCGCCCCCCGCTCGCAGCTCGCGGACTGGCTGAAGGATGGGACGGCCTGGCGGAAATTCATCTCGCTCGTTTACGCGCAGGACGGCGACTCCTCGATGCTTGAAAAGCTGTCGGATCTGCACCGCGCTCCCATAATCAAACCCGTCCCGGCCAAGTCGGCGGGAACAGTTGCAAAAATGGACGCGCAGATGATTGGGCGCGCTTCGCTTTTGCTTGGGGGCGGCCGTAAAACCGCGGATGAAGCGATCGATTTCGGCGTCGGCGTTTCGGGAATCAAAAAGATTGGTGAGCGCGTCGAGAAAGATGAGCCGTTAATGATGGTGCACGCGCGAACCGAATCGGCGGTGCGGTCGGCCATGACAGTTCTCAATCGCGCGGCGGAATTGAGCTAATATTTGTCCGCCAGCCGAGTTCCAGGCGAGCAACCACGATATTTATTGCCCCGAAGCTGTGGTGGCGAGGAATGCGCCTTAGGCCCGTCGGGTTAAGTCCATAAGCCGCTTGCCCACGGGGAGCACGAAAGTGATGGTAGGCCTGTGCTTGCCACAGCCCCGGTAGCTATCGAGTTCGATACCATCGACGATGTCGTCAAAGACATCGCCGCGGGGAAGCTCGTCATCGTGACCGACGATGCCGATCGCGAAAACGAAGGCGACCTGGTAATGGCAGCAGAAAAAGCGACCCCAAAGACGATCAATTTCATGGCAATGCACGGGCGCGGTCTGATCTGCGTGCCGATCTCGAACGAGCGCGCAGAGCAACTCGGCCTCCAGCGGATGGTCGCGCAAAACCGGGAAATGTACCGGACGGATTTCACGGTTTCGGTTGACGCCGCCCACGGCGTCACGACCGGCATCAGTGCTCACGATCGAGCCGCTACGATTAACACAATCGCGAATCCGAAATCGGCGCTGGAGGATCTTGTGCAACCCGGACACGTGTTTCCGTTGCGGGCGAAGGACGGCGGTGTTTTACGACGGGCCGGTCATACTGAAGCCGCCGTCGACCTGGCCCGCATGGCCGGCCTTCAGCCCGCCGGCGTTCTTTGCGAAATTCTTCACGACGACGGAACGATGGCGCGGCTGCCAGAGCTGATGGAGTTCCGGAAAAAGCACGGCCTCCGAATTTGCACGATCCAGAGTCTGATTGCGCATCGTCGACTCAAGGAAAAGCTGGTCGAAGCCGAACAGGTGGTAAAGTTGCCGACTGATTACGGCGATTTCGATCTGCATCTTTATCGGTCGAAGCTCGATGGAACGCATCACCTCGCCCTGGTCAAAGGCAAGATTTCCAAGACCCGTCCGACGCTCGTTCGGGTTCACAGCGAATGCCTCACCGGCGATGTCTTCGGCTCGCGCCGTTGCGATTGTGGGAACCAGCTTCACGCCGCTCTGCGCCAGATCGCGGATGAAGGGAACGGCGTGCTGATTTACATGCGCCAGGAAGGACGCGGGATCGGATTAGCCGCGAAAATTCACGCTTATAAATTGCAGGAAGAAGGCCTCGATACTGTGGAGGCCAACGCGCGCCTGGGGTTTCCAAGCGACCTGCGGGACTACGGACTCGGCGCCCAGATTTTGTTCGACCTCGGGGTTCGCAAATTCCGTTTCCTGACGAACAATCCGAAGAAGGTTGTTGGGCTCGAAGGTTACGGCATCCAGATGGTCGAACAGGTGCCGATCCGGAGCGAAGCCAATCCGCACAACGCGCGCTATCTCGAGACGAAGCGGACGAAGATGGGCCATTCGTTGTAGGATTGGCAGAACCTGATGTCGAAGCTCGCACCGTCACGCCCACGCTCCACCTCGCGGAAACAGCATTTCGCGATCGTCGCGAGCCTGTTCAACCGCGTCTATGTCCAGGGCCTGGTGGACCATGCAGTGGCGGAGCTCCGCACCCTCTCGCCACGGGCCAATATCTCAATTCACCAGGTTCCGGGGGCGTTCGAAATTCCGGTGGTCGTGAGGGAAATCGCGTTGAAGAAAAACACGGAGGCGATCCTCGCTCTCGGCGTGATCCTCCAGGGAAAAACGAGCCACGCCGAGCATCTCGCCCGTTCGGTGACCGACGCGCTGCAAAAAATCGCGATCGACAACGGGGTCCCCGTAATCAATGGCGTCCTGAGTTTGGAAACAGCATCGCAGGCTACTGAACGTTGTCTCGGTTCGAAGATCAATCGAGGCACCGAGGCGGCACGCGCGGCGGTGACGGTGGGCGAGCTGCTGAGCGATTTGCGCGGAAAATAGCCATGGGTAAACGCCGAGCAGCACGACAGGCGGCTGTGCAATTTCATTTCTGGCGCGATCTCCATGGCGGTGACGCCCCGGAAAAGATGGACGAATTTTGGGAATTTTGCCCCGCGACTCCGCGGGTCCGGCAATTTGCGCAGCCGCTCATCGACGGGATGATCGCGCACCTGGCCGAGGTCGATGAGCGAATCCGAAAATATTCAGCAAACTACGATTTCAATCGCATCTCCGCGGTCGACCGGAACGTCCTTCGGCTGGCGATTTATGAAATGCTTTATCGCGACGACATTCCCCCGGTCGTTTCAATCAATGAAGCCATCGAGCTCGCGAAAACGTTTGGGGGACCGGATTCCAGCCGTTTCGTAAATGGCATTCTCGACCGGGTGAAGGGCGATTTGAATCGGCCTTTGCGCGAGGCAGCGCCGCGAACGCCAAAGGACAGCAGTCAGGATTAATTCCCGTCGGGCTTCCAGTTCCCATGAATTTCCTCAAATCACTTGTCCAAAAATTCACCGGCCGCCCGGTGGATTGGGACGAGCTCGAAGCGATGCTCATCCGGGCCGATCTCGGGGTGCCGATGACGTTGCGCATCATCGAGAAACTTCAGGCGCGGGCCGAGCGGAGCGCGATCACCTCGAACGACATTTCGGAAGTGTCGCGCGACGAGATCGGACGGATTTTGCCGATGACGCCGCTACCGATTACGCCGCTCGCGGCGCGGCCAAAAGCACTGTTGATCGTCGGCGTGAATGGCACGGGAAAAACAACGTCGACTGCGAAGCTGGCCCATTATTTCAAACGAAATCGTCATAAGGTCGTGCTCGCTGCCGCCGACACTTTTCGGGCCGCCGCTATCGAGCAGCTCGGGATCTGGGCCGAACGCATCGGGGTTGAGATGATTCGCGGACAATACAACGCGGACCCCGCCGCGCTTTGTTACGAGGCCTATGAGGCGGCAGACCGGAAGAACGCGGAGTTCCTGATCTGCGACACAGCGGGGCGTCTCCATACGAAAAGCAATTTAATGGCGGAGCTGAGCAAGGTGAAACGCAGCCTCGCCAAACAACACGAGAAAGCGCCGGACGAAACTTTGCTGGTGGTGGATGCAACGACCGGCAGCAACGCGCTCTCCCAGGCGCGCGAATTTCACCAGGCCATCGGGTTAACCGGATTGATCGTGACCAAGCTGGATGGCAGCGGCAAAGGCGGTGTCGTCATTGCCATCCAGGACGAGCTCGGGATCCCAACCCGCTTCGTCGGCACCGGCGAGAAGCTCGAGGATCTCGCGCCGTTCGACGGCCGGGACTTCATCGCGAACATGATCTAGTTAGGGCGCCTTTAATGCGCGGCGACCGGAGCACCCGCTGTCAATTGAAAGAATGCGAGGCAAACGAAGATAGCCGCGCAGACGCAGATTAGGTCGACAATCAGCATGGTGCTTAGGGCATATCGGGTGAACTTGATCTTCACGCTGCCGAAGTAAACGGCGATGACATAAAAAGTGGTCTCAGCGGCGCATTGGAAAACGCAGGCGAGCCGGCCGCTAAACGAGTCAGCCCCATATGTCCCCATGGCGTCGAGGAGAAATCCCCGGCTGCCGGCAGAGCTGAATGGCCGAAGAATCGCTATGGGCAGCGCATTCACGATCTGCTCGTTCACGTGGAAGGCGCGAAAGATCCAGGCGAGCCCGCCCGCGAACATTTCGAACAACCCGCTATTTCGGAAAAGCGAGATCGCGACCAGCATGCCGAGAATATAAGGAAAGATAATGCGCCCGACCGTGAGGCCGTTATAAGCACCTTCGACGAACGAATTGAAAATGGTGGTACCTTTGTCGGCGAATTGTTTCTCGCGCCACAAGCTGTAACCGAGAATCACCAGGATAAGACAGAGCAACACGCCGTTGGAAAGATTGCCGGTGAAATGGGCCTTAGTGATGAGATCAAGGCGTGTGATGTAAACGAGCAGCGCCGCGATGAGGCCGACAATGCCGCCGAGCGCGACGACGATCGTGGCGTTAAACAAGTTGATCCGCTGGCGAATACCGACAAGGACGAGCGCGGCGACCGTGCCAATGAACGAGGTGATAATGCACGGCAGCATTACGTCGGCGGGGTTCGCCGCATGTTGGGCGGCGCGATAACTGATGATCGACGTCGGGATGAGGGTAAGCCCGGCCGCGTGCAAACAAAGAAACATGATCTGGGCATTGCTTGCGCGGTCCTTCTCCTTGTTCAGTTCTTGCAGACTTTCCATCGCCTTTAAGCCGAACGGTGTGGCCGCGCTGTCGAGGCCGAGAAAATTCGCGGCGAAATTCAAGGTCATATACGAGATCGAGGGATGACCGCGCGGCACTTCGGGAAAAACGCGAACGAAAATCGGACTGAGAAATTTCGCAACCCGTTCCGAAGCACCGCTATCGATCAACAGTTGCAGGATGCCGCTGAAGAACGACAGGTAGGCGATCAGCGGCAGGAGCAGATCGAGAACGGTGTTTTTGCAGGTCGGCAGTATCCCATCGGCGGCTTGTTTGCCTGAGTACACTTTCACCACGCCGTTATCGACCTTGTATTGCTCCCCACCGATCGTAACCGGCTGGTTAGAAGCATTCTGCAGGCTGCTCTGCAGTTCCGGCGACGCCTGGTCGATATAAAACTCACGGCGCAGCAACGGCTCATCCTTCTTGCCGTTTACCGCAAATTCAATGGCATAGAATAATCATGTTATGATGAGGTTGTTGTTTTTTAAGATTG
>JBJMXC010000168.1:0-8285 GCA_045809825.1 Chthoniobacterales bacterium
CACCCGCCGCTGCAATTCGAGGATTCGAGTCGCCGCTTTCTTCCCCGCCTCGACCCCGGGCTGATGATAAGCGTTGATGTTAACGAGCGAAGCGTAGAAGCCGACCGCGCGTTCGTAGAGCGCGATCAGCACGCCGACATAAAACGCGTCCACGTGGGGAATCGTGATCGTGATGGATTCGCGCCCGCTTTCGTAGAGGGCGGTCCGGGTGCCGCGCAAAAAGCCCTGGAGATAATCGCCACTGGTGACGCCCTCTTCGACTTCAAAGCGCGCGGAGTTCCGGTCCTTTTCCACTTCGACGAAGGTGACGAAGAAATTCGCAACACCGTCGCGCAGTTGCTGGACGTAGGCGTGCTGGTCGGTCGAGCCTTTATTCCCGTAAACCGCGATTCCCTGGTGCACGACGTTCCCGTTGAGGTCCATCTCTTTCCCGAGTGATTCCATGACCAGCTGTTGAAGATATTTGCTGAACAACATCAGGCGGTCCTTGTAGGGCAGGATCACCATGTCTTTTTCGCCACGGCCGTTGCCGGCGTAATGCCACATCAGCGCCAGTAACATGGCGGCGTTTCGTTTTGGGTCGGCTACGCGCGTCTTTTCATCCATCGCTGCGGCACCGGCCAGAAACTGGTCGATATCGAAACCTTCCAGCGCCGCTGGTACGAGACCCACAGCACTCATCACCGAGGTGCGGCCGCCGACCCAATCGTGCATCGGGAAACGCGTGAGCCATCCGTTTTTCTTCGCGTACTTGTCCAGTTCGCTTTCAACGCCGGTTACGGCGACCGCATGCTTTCCGAAATTCAAGCCGGCTTTTTCGTAGTGCGCCGCGGCCTCGAGCATTCCGTTGCGCGTTTCCTTGGTGCCGCCGGATTTTGAGATCACCACCGTCAGGGTGTGGTTGAGGTGATCGCCAATCCGCCGCAACACCCGATCGAACCCGTCCGGGTCCGTGTTATCAAAGAAGTAAATATCGAGAGGATCGTTGGCCTGGCCCAGCGCGTCGGCAATGAACTGCGGCCCCAGCGCAGATCCGCCGATCCCGATGAGGAGGACATGGCCGAACTTTCCGCCTTTTTCCGGCGCGATTTTGCCGGCGTGCACATCGGCCGCGAATTGTTTGATCCGCGCATTGGTATCGTCGATGTCCGCGCGAAGCTCCGGGGTCGGCGCGAGTTGCGAATTGCGAAGCCAGTAATGGCCGACCATCCGGTGCTCGTCCGGATTGGCGATCGCGCCCCCTTCCAGCGCGCGCATGTCGGCGAACGCTTTTTCGGTGCGCGTCCGCATCGTCTCAAAGAACGAGTCGGGAAAACGCATTCGGCTGATGTCGATCGAGAAACCGAGATCGTCGTATTGAAGAAAGTATTGCTGAAAACGGTTCCAGAGCGAGGCAGCGGCCATGTGCTCTTTTAGCAAAGAACCATGCTCGATTGAAACACGATTGTTTTTACGTTAGACAGGGGAATGTGCGCGAGTCGCTTCGCTGATCCGGTTCTTTCGCGCGCAAAGCTTCCTGTCGCATCCCCGCCCTCATGCTGAAGAAAACCTCCTCTGAAGCGGGCGTTTTCAGGCCGCGCGTTTTCTTCGCGTTTCTTCTTTTCAGCGCCGGGGCCTGCTGCGCGATGTTCGGCGTTTCATCGCCGCTGAATTTCACGACGCCAAAACAGGAACGGATTGACGAAGCAAGCGAACGTTACATGGCCGCGCCGGGTCGCGAGTCGGAGGACCTCAATCGCCTTGAAGCCCAATGGAACGATCGCCTTACCTACCCGACCGGTTTGTTCGATCCTGAATGGGTCCGGACAGCGGCAGCGGTCGATCGGAAAATTCCACGCAGCCTGCCGCTCGGTGCCGGCACGCTAAATTTGCGCATGCGCGCGGCCGACGCCACGCAAGCGCTCGATCCGACGAACTTCACCTCGCTCGGTCCGAAGCCGTTGCGGATGACTGGCTGCAACGGCTGTTACGATTACACCCTCACCGAAGGACGGGTGAACGACATTGTCATCGACCCGACGACCACGACCGACGGCTCCATCGTCGCTTATGCGGCGACCATAGGCGGCGGAGTTTGGAAGACGACGAATTGCTGCAGCTCCACGACGACTTGGACGGTAACGACAGATGATCCGCTGCTTAGCACGATCAGCATCGATACGCTCACGATCGACCCGAACAATCACAACACGATTTACGCGGGCACAGGCGATCTGAACTACGGGTCGTTCTCGATGGGCAGCCAGGGAATTCTCAAATCAACCAACGGCGGCGCGAGCTGGATCCTTATCGGCGCGGAAGTCTTCAGCCCACGACTCCCACAGCCTGCAGGACAGTTCCCGCAATACCAGGCGGTCGGCAAGGTGCGGGTCGATCCGAACAACAGTAACAATATCGTCGCCGGCACAAAAACCGGCCTCTATCTGTCCTACGACGGAGGCTCCAACTGGACGGGGCCGTGCCCAACGAACAGTTACTCGACGATGCGGCAGGACATCACCGGACTCGCCTTAATCAATAACGGAACCACCACGAGCATCGTCGCGGCAGTTGGCGTTCGCGGTTATTCGACGGCGGTCCAGTACAACCTCGATCAGAACGGCGCGAACGGAATTTACAAGGGAACGTTGCCGGCGAGCGGATGCCCGGGTGACTTCGCCTCGATCACAACAGACGCAAATGGATGGACCGGGGTGAAGGCGACGAGCGGCGCGCCTTATGGGGGACCCGGCGTCGGCAACCAGGCGGGCCGGATCGATATCGCGGTGGCTCCGAGCAATTCGAATTACATCTATGCGCAAGTCCAGGCGATCACTCCGAATTCCAACAGTGGATGCAATGGCACGAACGGCTGTCAGCTTGCGGCTTATCGGACCACAGACGGTGGAATCAGCTGGACCCAGATTCCGAATTCGGGGGGCGATTCACTCAAGGACTGCGAGGCGAGCCCCGGCGATTACGCCCAGAATTGGTACGACCAGGGGATCGCGATTGATCCAAACAATCCAAACCGCGTGTTCTTCGACACGTTCGAAGTTTGGTTCTGGGATGGCACCACGCCCGCGACCTCGGTGCTGCCTTGGAACGACACGACCTGCGCGTACGGTACGTTCAACAGGGGCGTCCACGTGGACCAGCACGCGCTCGCCTTCGTGCCCGGCTCTTCGAGCATTCTTCTCGCGGGGAATGACGGCGGTATCCACGGCACGACCAAGGCGAATCTCACGACTGCCGCGACCGATCCGACGTGGTTCAACATGGATGGCGGGTTGAACACGATTGAATTTTATTCCGGCGACATCAGCGGCAATTTCGCGACCGCGCCGAACCCACAGGCGAATGGCGGAGCGCAGGACAACGGCTCGATGTCCGTGACGTTTGCCGGACCTCCGACCGGACCGGTGCAATGGCAGACCGGTAACGGCGGCGACGGATTCTATGCGCGTATCGATCCGGTTGGGACAGGAGCAAGTTTGCGGTTCTTCCAGGGAACGAACGACGGCGGCATGTTCCGGTGCGTTTCGAACTGCACCGCGCCCAACGCTTCTTGGTCGAGCGTTCGCGGCGGCTGGTCGTCGGATACGAAATCATTCATCCTACCGTACGATCTGTTTCACGGTGGAATATCGGGTGGCGACGACTGTCTCGGCCCCGCAACTCCGGGTGGTTGCGGGCACCTCATCGCGGGAACCACTCGGGTTTGGGAAACAGTTTCCGGCGGCGCCCCGATCATGAACTCCAGCAGTTGGTATGTCACAAACAGTCCGTCTACTCAAAACATGACGAAACAGGCGCTCGGCAACCGCTCCTTCATCAACCAGGTGAAATATTCGCCGAAATATCAGAGCGTCGCGATCGTCGGGACGAACGACGGCAACGTTTGGATAGGGTTTAACTTGGGTACGGCAATAGCAGGGCAGGCGAACTGGATGAACGTGACGGCGGGTAATGTGATCCTGCCCAATCGCCCGATCCTCGGTATCGCACTCGATCCATCCGTCACGGCCGCGAACACTCCCATCGGTTATGCGGCGGTCGGCGGCTTCAACGAAAATACACCGGCGACGACCGGACACGTTTTTCGGGTCAACTGCGATGCGAATTGCGCGACGCCGGCCTGGCAAAATAAATCCGGGAACCTGCCGAACATCCCGGTCGATTCCATCATCGTGAATCCCAATTTGCCGAAACAGGTATTCGCCGGGACGGATTGGGGCCTTTACTACACCGACGACATTACGGTGCCGTTTCCGATTTGGGCGCGGTTCGAGAACGGCCTTCCGCACTCCATGGTCTGGGATCTCCAGATCGATCGTGGCGCAACGACCTTGTCCGTCTGGACTCGTGGTCGCGGCGCGTACGTGTGGCCTTTGCCGACTTCCGTCTCCCCGCCGACATCTACTCCGGCGCAGTTACTCAATCTCTCTACCCGGGCCCGTTCGTCGACGGGCGATAACGTCCTCATTGGCGGTTTCATCGTCACGGGAAATACGCCGAAGAAAGTATTGCTCATGGCAAAGGGCCCATCGATCCCACTCCCCGGCGCCATGAGTAATCCGACGCTTGAATTGCACGCAACGAGCGGCGCGCTCCTGACGAGTAACGACAACTGGAAAGATTCACCCGAACGAGCACAAATCGAAACCAGCGGACTCGCACCTACTGATGACCGCGAATCGGCGATCCTTCTTACCCTTGTGCCGGGGAGTTACACCGGCGTCGTCGCGGGTAAGGACAACTCGACCGGCATAGCCCTTGTTGAAGTCTATGACCTCGACGCGAATAGCTCTGTCCTCGCCAACATCAGCTCGCGCGGACTGGTCGATAACGGCGATAACGTAATGATCGGCGGCTTTATCGCGGGTAACCAGCCCGGGAACACCAAGGTTCTCGTTCGCGGAATCGGTCCTTCGCTTTCCGTGCCGAACCCACTGGCCGATCCGATTCTCGAGCTCCACGATTCGAACGGGAACGTGGTCGAAAGGAACGATAACTGGAAAGATTCGCCGGAACGCGCCGAGATCGAGGCAACGGGCATCGCTCCAGGCAACGATCTCGAATCTGCTATCCTGAGCGTGGTCAACCCAGCTGCATACACGGCGATCCTGGGCGGAGCGAGTGGCAGCGGGATAGCGGTCGTCGAAATTTACAATGTGAAATGAGCGATCACGTCGCCGTTCACCTTGGTTTCAGTGACGTTACGTTTCTGTAAGATTTGTTAAACGGACATCCAAAGTGCCCCCCGGTTTTCGATCTACGGTAGTCCCACGCCGCGACGGCCACCCTGCGTTTGCGGAGCTAGTCCTTGATGCCGTAGACCATGCGAAAAAAAATCGTTTCCGAATCGGGCGCGTTTAATCCGCGCATCTTCGTCGCCTTTCTCCTAATTTCTGCCGCCGCCGGGCTTGGAGTGATCAGCTTCGCAACCCCAAGTCCTAGCAATGGAACGTTAAGCCGTGCTAGTTCGACGGTGACTTACACTGACCCGACCGGGGCGCCGCCTAATCTCACTCACGTCGCCCTTGGTAAACCCAATTGCGGCCCGGGGGACGCGGCCTGCAGCGTTTTCAATCTCACGATCGATCCATCCATCACCACTCCGGCGTCCGGATATAATCCGGCGCAGTATCAGCTCCTTTTCCAATGGTCCTGGGCTGTTCCCACCGTCGACTTCGACATCTTTGTGGAGGACGCATCCGGCAACGTTGTCGCCAAGAACACTTCCACGGCCGATCCATCGAGCATCATTATTCCGGCCAACCAGGCCTTGAGCGCTTACAAGTTAGTGGTTGTTCTGTCGACCGGTGGCCCAATTCCTTACACCGGTACAGTTACCTTGCAGCCGGCGCCGCCCGCTTCCGGACTTTGCGACCCGAGCGTTACGAACTGCGCTCCGCCTCGTTACCAAAATTTTCCGGCAGGGCAGGGGCAGGCTGACGGTGCCGGCGAGCCTTCGATCGGTATCGACTGGAACCCGAACGTTCCTTCACTCAAGCATGACAAGGTTAACACTGGGGGCGTTGCGTTCTTCACGGCGAATCGAACCGAATGGCGAGTAAACTTCGATGATTGCGCCTCGCCCGCGATCAACCTGTGGGAAGATGTTTCCGCCGTTACCACACAGGAGTTCGTTCTAACCGACCCCATCGGGTTCGTTGACCATTATAGCTCCGCTGAATTAGGCCTCGTCTATCCGCCGCCGCACACGCCCGGGCGCGTCTTTAGCCTGGAATTGATCGGTGGGGAAGGGAACAGCTTCGGGTCCTATTCCGATAACGATGGTAACTCCTACCTTCCCGGAGGTAACGGTGGCCCCGGACAAGGGCCGGATCATGAAACCCTGGGTGGCGGTCCCTACAGCACCAACCAGGCAGTTCCGATTTCCCATCCCAACTACCCGAACGCGATTTATTATTGCTCGCAGAATATTGTCGCTGAAGCGCAGTGCTCACGCAGTGATGACGGCGGCCAGACCTTCGGCCCAGGTGTGCCGATCTTTAGTCCTAACCAGTGCACTGGCGGCATTCATGGCCATGTCAAGGTGGCTCGGGACGGGACCGTTTACGTGCCGAATTCATCGTGCGGAACTACTGGCACCGCTGGTGTCGCCGTTTCGACGGATAACGGGCTTACGTGGACCGAGAATAACGTTACCGACAGCACCAGCAACCAGGATCCGTCAGTTGGTATCGGCCAGAACGAAGTTGGCAAGCCCAGTGGACAAACAACCAACACGATTTATCTCGGCTACGTTGATGGCGACGGTCACGCCAAGGTTGCCCATTCAGCGGACCGCGGCGTTAACTATTCCCAACCGGTAGATGTCGGCGCGGCTATCGGTGTTACTCACGCCGCATTCCCCGTCGTAGTAGCTGGTGACGACAACCGCGCCTCCTTTGCTTTCATCGGGACTGGCGACGGCATTTCAACAAATACCAGCCCGTGTAATCCGTACGGGGCGACCCTGAATTGTAAAAACGTCTGGCACCTTTACATCGCCACTACTTACGATGGCGGAACAAACTGGATCACGATCGACGCGACACCTACCGATCCGGTCCAGCAGGGCGTCATTTGCCTCGAGGGAACAAGCTGCCTCCAGGGTCGAAATCTTCTCGACTTTAACGACTTTGGAATCGACAGCGAGGGACGCGGTCTCGTCGGATACGCGGATGGTTGTGTCGGTTGCACCAACACCTTTGTCAGGCAATCGGCCGCAGCGCATGGCACCGTTACCCGTCAGTCGGGGGGCAGACGTTTATTTAAGTTCTTCGATCCACAGGAGCCCGCACCCCCTGCCGCTCCGCAGCTAATTTCGGCTACGCTTCAAACAGGCGGAGTATTGCTGAAGTGGTTGGAACCAGACAACGGCGGTTCGCCGATCACCGGCTATCGAATTTATCGCGGAACCGCCAGCGGCGCGGAGACTTTCGTCGCCCAGGTCGCAGCGGATAACCTGAAGTACATCGACGCCGTCCCTCCAGTCGGCGACGTCTTCTATTACGTCACTGCGGTGAACAATGTCGGCGAAGGCACTCATTGCCGCGAGCTTAGTCTTGGCGGTACCCAGCCAAGCGAAAGTGCCTGTTCGTTGCCTTACATTACTGTCGCGGGTCCGGGCAGTTCCGGGAATGTTCCGTCGGACCCGACCCAGGGCGAGCTGACTATTCAGCACGTCAACATAGGGGAGCCATTCACGACTTGTAGCGATAACTCGATTACCTTCCTCATGAAGGTAGCTACCCTGGATCCGGGTCACACTGGCACCGCGGCGCCCCCGCCGAACGGCGAATGGCAAATCCTCTTTGGCGTGACCGACACCCAGGGAAAGGCCCAGACGCTCTACGTCGAGATGGACACCTTTAATGGAACCCCGGAGTTCCAGTACGGCCGGCGGGATCCCAGCGCGACAGGCGGCACGCTCGATAGCGGCGAATGTACCTCGCAGCCCGGAAACCCGCTCATCACCTGCCCGGCGATAACGGGATCCTATTCCGCGGATGGGACGATCCAGATCAAGCTCGACCTCAACGCACCGCTGCATTTCACGGCACCCACCGGCGCGACTGGCGCCGCTTTCGACTGGGACGCGCGAAATCCCGGCACGCCTCTTCGGGAGGTTACCGGCAATACATTCCTCTTCGTAGGCGCTGGCGCCGGCTTACTCGAGACCGTCCAGACAACGACGGGCGGCGATTATACCCGAAAAGGAAACAGCTCGTGCAACTCGGCAGAGCCAACGGCTGCGTTGACAGCTACACCACAATCCGGCGCTCCTCCGCTTC
>JBJMXC010000169.1:0-5686 GCA_045809825.1 Chthoniobacterales bacterium
CAATATTCGCTGTTGTTATGACGATCTCTGGTCGTTTGCAAACGGCCGCGAATCGCAGCTCGTCCATGAACCTCTCGGGCTCTTTCAGGTGCTCGATAATATCGAGCATCAGGATTTGATCGAAGCCAGAGACGCTCACCGGAAACTCCGGTCGATCCAAATTCCAGCGAATGAAATCAATTCGTGCATCCGGTGAGGAATTTGGAACGTATTGATCCATGCCCGTGACGCGGCAGCCTTTCGCGACGAGCTCTCGCGCGACGTATCCCTGCCCGCAACCGATATCCAGGAGGCGATTCCCCGGTTTCGCTGCAGCAATTGCTGCCGTGTGCGAAGAAGGGTACCCGAGTTTCAAATCGTAGTTCTCCTCCGGGGGAAGCACGTCAAACTTACGGTCGAAGAGCAGGTTCATTTCGTGGAACCGTGCCTTCAGCATCGTCTTGAAGACATTCCACGCATATTTGAGCCCGTTAACGTGGCAAATCTCGTCGCCGTAGTAAGTTGGGATTGGCAGCTCGGCAATTCGCAGATTTTTCATGACGAGCTGAACTATGATCTCGGTGTCGAAATGAAAATCGTCGGTGTTCTTCTCGAACGGAATCTGGGTTAGCGCGGCCGTCGAATAGAGCCGATAGCCGGAATGAAATTCCGATAATGCTGTCCGCAGCATGCGATTCTGGAAGGCGGTGAGAATCTGGTTGCCGACCCATTTGTAGGCCGGCATGCCCCCGGTTCGTGCCGCCTGTTTGTCAATCATGCGCGAACCGAAAACCGCGTCTGCCTCGTCATTTAAAAGCGGCGCCAGGAGGGCTGGCAGTTTTTCGGGCGCATATTGCCCGTCGCCATGGACGAGGGCGACAATGTCGAATCCGTTATCGATCGCGTAGCGGTATCCCAGTTTCTGGTTCCCGCCGTAACCCTGATTTTCGGGCGTCCGCAGGACGGTGATCTTAAAGGCTGAATCCTGCTGCTGGTAACGAATCCCGCTCTGAAAGGTATCGTCCTGCGATGAGTCGTCGATGATGAGAACTTCGACATTCTCGCCGCGGAGGCTGCGAGGGATACGACTGAGCACTTTTTCTATCGTCGTCTGCGCGTTGTAGGCGACGATGAAAATCAGCAACCGCTTCCGACCAAGATTGACCCGAGCAGGTTCCAGCTCTGCGAGATCCATGTCTCACGTTAGAGCTAAAAATGCGCCAACCCGCCCACTCGTTTAGCCTCGCCGGCGAAAGAGCCCATACGGCCCGTAAGCGGCGACGAAGACGAAATTCTCCCGGACGACGCGGTTCGGTTCATCCGAGCCGTTTTCCCCTGATCGGTTGGCCTCTTCCCAGCGGTCCCAGCGCCGGTTCAGGATCACCCAGTCTGCGGTTCGAATGTCGCTCGCCAGGCGTGAGCCGGGACGGTTCGCCGAGAAGGGATTCATTTCCAGGAAATAGGTCGCCGGCCGCAGCTTTGGCATGAGATGGTAAATAAAGGTATCGCAGTAGTTGGTCCGGCGCAGGTCCTGGGGCCCAACGAAAATCCGTTGGCCTGGCGTCGAAAGATCATCCAGCCGATCGAGCATTTGTTGAATCATTACGGCCGTTTTTAGAGAACCCACCCAGAACTTGCGCCCATTCTTTTCGACCGCGGCCATCTCGCTCGGCTTCGTTTGCAGACCCTCGCTGAATGCCGACCGGAGCGTTGAAACGAAGGTTGGTTCGACCCAAGCGACGAGGAGGGCAACGGCAACAGCCGCGGCAATGGCAATCCGCGTGTTGCTCCACGAACGCGGACACCACCTTGAAGCGATAGTCGTTAGCGCAAACGGGAGAATTCCAAGGGACAGAAAAGCAGCAAGGACGAGATGGAACATGTCGAGGCGCTGCCATGCCTGGTGAGAGATCGCCGCCGCTACAAGCGACATTGCCAGCAGAGTCATGTTACCGCGTCGACGAGGTTGCTGCTTCGCAATTAACGCGCCGGCGACAATGTCGACCGCTACGGCGAGAAGGTGGACAAAAAAGAGGATCCTGGTTGAGCGCTCAACAGAAAAAACGGGAAGATGCCTTCCCGCGTTGGCCCGCAGGACTGGAAACACGAAGAGATTATTAATTACAGGTTCGACACCGATCATCGCTGTTAAAACAAGCAGTGGCAGAAGCGCGATGATCAGCCCCGCACCAACCTTGATACGTTGCGGCCAGGAAAGGAAAAAGAGCAATGGCGCAGAGGCGAGAACAAGCGCTGGCAAGAGGTCGAGACGAAAAAGTAAAGCCAGGCCCGCCGTGAGTCCGGCGACGACACAACGGACCGGGGTAAGGTTGTCTGACGTTATCAGCCACAGATACCAAAGCACGCACGCCAGTCCCGCCATCCACGCGTAGGCGATGATTTCGCATGGCATCAGCAATGCGCCACTTAAGAGCGTACTTCCGACGGCTACCGCCGTTCCCCGCCGTTGAGTCAGGCAGAAGATCGCCAGCAGGATCGCAACTCGATAAACCAAGCCGGTGGTGCGCTCGACCGTGATCGTCGTTCCAAAGGTTGAGTAAACGCCCGCGAGGAGCCACGGATTTCCAGGCGCGTAGAAAGTTTCGAAATCGCGATACGGTACCGCGCCTTTTTGAATCATCTCTGGATACAAAAGGACCATGCCCTCATCCATGGGCCCCCCGCCTCCTTCGAAGCCGGACCAGAACGGAATTAACAGAAGCAGCAGCGACAGTGTTGCCGCTACTATCTTACCCTTGTAAGCCCCCAGGATGCTTTTCGTGGAATCTCCGCTGGTGCTCGTCACAGGAAAATCGCGATCTGATGACGCACTAGAGGGAACGGATTCGCATGACACGAACATTCCTCGGCTTAAGCCGATCCTGTACCAGTAACCGGGCGCGGTCCACCCGTGATCTCCCGAAGCCTTATTGTCCGTTCACGCCGGGGCGCTTTTCCTTGCCGAGGACCGAATCCGCTGTGGCAAGCAATGCCGCATCGTCATTATCCGTCAGCTCGGACAGAAAACGCCTGATCCGATGGAACGACTGACGCAGGAATAACTGCGCCGCCTTGCGATTCGCCGGAGCCGAGGCGCCATTCTGTGCAACGCCTTGCAGATCGGAATCCAACCGGCTTAGCACGCAGGCCGACGCGAACATTTCCATGGCGACGCCCGCAATGCGTTCCTGGATCAACTGCATGTCCATGACCGGTTCGCGATATTTGATCAGTGCGCGGTTCACGCTCAGGTTGAAGCGCCAGATCAACCGGCCGAGCTGTGCCGCCTGCGCGCGCAAGCTCTCGCTCTTCACCGGAACTCCTGGCACTTTCACGGCCGCGCCGAGCCGGTTCATCCCCGCGGTCCAGGCTTTGCCCAGGCCACGCGAAGGATTGAACATCGTGTCGTAAATTTCCTTGAACTCCATGCCGGGCCCGCGCATCCCGACCAGCGCGATAAATGAAGTGAGCACTTCATTGCTGCCTTCGCCGATCTGGTTGATTCGCGCATCGCGCAGCATCCGTTCGAGCGGTAGATCGGTAAAATAAGCCGAGCCGCCGTAAATCTGGAACGCATCGTTGACCGCGTCCCAGAGCCGCTCGGTCGTGAACACCTTCAGCATCGCGGTCTCGACCATGTAATCTTCGAGTCCGCGATCGATCAGTGACGCCGTCACAGCCGTCATCGCTTCCATCGCGTAAAGGTCGGCTGCCATCCGTCCGATCTTTTTCTTCACCAGGTCGAAATCGGCCAGCGTCTTTTTGAATTGGCGACGCTTGTTCGCGTGGCTCACCGCCAATTGCAGGCAGGTTCGCGCCGCGCCCGTGCAGCACGCGCCGAACGTCGTCCGCCCAAAATCGAGGACCGTCAGCGCGACCTTCAAGCCCTTGCCGATCGGGCCGAGAATATTTTCCTTCGGCACCATCATGTCGCGCATCGCGAAACGGCCCGTCGCTGTTCCCTTAATGCCGAGCTTCTCCATCCGTGGCTCCAGCATCGTGAATCCCGGCATATCCGGAGTAACCAGAAACGCAGTGATCGAGGTCTTGTCCGATCCCGGAACCGGTGTGCGCGCCATTACAGTCAGGACCTGCGCGATCGACGCGTTCGTAATGTAACGCTTCTCGCCATTGAGGATGAAATGCGAGCCATCAGCACTCGGCGTCGCCGTGGTCTGGACATTCGCCGCGTCAGATCCGGCCTGTTCTTCAGTCAGGGCGAATGCCGCGAGCTGCTGCCCATTCACCAGCGGTGGCAGCCAACGCTGCTTCTGTTCCCGCGACCCAAACAGGAGCAAAGCGCGAATCCCGATCGAGTGATGCGCATTTGTGAAAACCGACGTCGACGCGCAACGCGCCCCGATCTCTTCCAAAATCTTGCAATACGCCCGCTGCGAAAACCCGCGGCCGCCATATTCCTTGGGCGCCGTCATTCCGAGGACGCCGGTGCGCGCCAGGCCGTCCACGACATTCCGTGGAATGTCGGCGTTGCGATCAATCGCTGTCGGATCTAGTTCCTGGTCGAGGAACTGGCGAATTTCCGCGAGGGATTTATCGAGCTCCGCTTGTTGCGCCGCGGGGATACGCGGATACGGCATGGCCCAGTCGGAAACGAAGCGCCCGAGAAAAAGTCCCTTGGCGAACCCGAGCGCCTGCGGGCCGGTGAACAGCAGCTCTTCGGCTTCCTTAATTTCCTTCTGCCGTTGAATTTCTGCTTCGTTCATAAACTACACTCCTGAAATCGCTTCAAATGCTGGTCCCGGTTTCGTTGCGAAACGGGGGACGCGCAAGAGGCCAGCTCGATTGCGCCGGACTAGATCGTGGATGCTGGCCCTCCTGACAACCGATATTTTCGATTCGCCGACGTTGCGGCGCCCGGGCGGGCTATGCCGGCCGTTCCAGCTTCGTGACGTAAAACGGCAGCGAGCCCAGCTGCCGGCCATCGATTGCCAGGTCGATGGTGTATTCGCCGAATTTTGGCAGTCGAAGCTGCTGGATCAGGATCACGAAATGCGAAGTCACTGTCCGCTGCCCAGCCGCGAACTGCACCGTAAGCGCCGAATCGAACTTCGGCATGACGATGTTTCCGTCTTCATCCGCGAAGGCCAGCGTCACTCGATGCTCGCCTTCCTCAATCTGCTCGAACCGGAGCCGGCCCGCGATCGCGCATTGCGGATGCGCGACCGGCGCCTCGAACGCTCGCAACGAATCGAAGGTCCCGATTATATTCAACTTCCCCGCGTGCTCCGTTGCCGCGTCGCACAGCGTGAAGATTTCCAGTTGCATCAGCGGCAACGCTAACGCGCATCGCGCCGTGACGCGAAAAACTTTCTCAGGAATGGCGCAGCTTGGAGCGCGGTGTTCGCCCTTCATCCGCATCGTGGAAATCGATCCAGGTCTGGATATCGTCGCGCCCGCCGAAACCGTGGGCGCTTTTCACCTGTTCGAGCTCTTCGCTGCTCTCGTCGCTCCAACCGCGTTTTGCGAGGTAGGAATTCCAAGCGCGAATTTTTTCCTCGTTAGGCCGGCCAAACTCCTGGAAGCACCACTCCAGGATTTCTTCGTTCGTCCCGCCCTCGAGCGCACGTTTGGTGAGAGCCGCTTCATCGACCTCGAAGAAGCGACAGAAGCGGGCGTCAAAACTGTCCCAAATGCCGTTGCCGACGAAGTTGTAATCAGCCGGAAGTTCGCCGCCGTTTTTCAGGCG
>JBJMXC010000170.1:0-11423 GCA_045809825.1 Chthoniobacterales bacterium
CGCCGCTTTGGATTCGTTACGCGCGCTCGTCGGGGAAGTTGCGAATCTTGGGAAATTACACGACGCCCTCGAGAGCGTGTCTTGAGCGTCCGCGGCTGAGACCGCGAACCGAATGAATCCTGTTACCCCTCGAAACTCCCAACCCTTACTGCGCTTTGTCGCGTGGGGCGCGATAATCGCGAGCGCGGTGCCGGATATTATCTGGCGCGAACCCGGCGAGGCTGAGCCGCTTTGGCTGACGGCGCTGGAAACTCTCGTAATCGTGGGCGGGGCCGTGGCGGCTATTTGGGTTCCGGTGTTGCGCCGACTGACAAGATATTTAGTGGCGGTCGCGATCCTAAATTTGGTCTGGGATTACATTTACCCCACGCTAACCCAGTTGGATTCCGTGCGTGCGGTGACTGACCAAATGAGCTGGGGCGCACGCTTGTTCGTAACTCGAACCTTTTCCCTTTGCGGCGTCATTCTCGTCAGTCTGACCCTGATTGGGAGCGGCCTGACGCGGCGCGATCTGTTCTTGTGCGTGGGCAATCCTGCCGCGCCCGCCCGCCCGATCCGGTTTCTGGGGCTCCGGAAACCGATCCCATGGACGTGGCTGGGCCCGGCCTTTATCCTCGTTTTCGCGCTGGTTTTGGCTCCCTACCTTTATTTAACGGAGCATCCGAACTTCAGCATCGGCGACCGGATTCTTCGAAGCCTCCCATGGAGCATTGCGCTCGCTGCGCTTAATGCGGCCAGCGAGGAATTCCAATTCCGTAGCGTTTTACTTGCTCATTTGCGCGGCGTCTTTCCGGCCGGCGAGGCGATCCTGATCACGGCCGCCTTTTTCGGGCTTCGCCATTACCACGGCCATCCATCCGGCACCCTTGGCATAGTCATGGCCGGATTTGCCGGCTGGATCTGGGCACGCAGCATGGTGGATACCCGCGGCGGGGTGTGGGCGTTTCTCATTCACATGGCCCAGGACATCGTGATCTTTACCTTCCTCGTCGTGGCTGCGGGGATGTGACAACGAAAGCGCGGCGATGATGAATTTCGGTAATTTGGGTTCGTCCAACTTGGAGTCATGAAAAAATTAATTTTGACGGTAACCCTGGCGATCGCGGCCCTGGCAATGATTGCCCCGGCCTCAAAAGCCGATAACGAGCGCCAGCGTGATAACGAGCGCGACCAACGCCGCGAAGATCAGCGCCGAACCGATGCTTGGACCGATTTTCGTCAACTCCGCGCTGAAGTTTACCAACTCGATCTCCTGTTTTCGCGGGTGGACTCCCGGCTCGGCTACGGCTACGGCCCTGGCTACCACGGCGGAGGCCAGTTGCGCTGGGAATATTCCCGCCTCGTCCGCGATCGTGAACGCCTCAATTACGAGCTGAACCGGCGGCCCCTCGACCGGCTCCGCATTCACGCGCTAATCGACGGGATGCGCGACAGATTGCGCGAGCTGGAAGTGCAAGCGCGCGTCCGCTCGTATTCCCGCTACCGGTAAAGCGGGGCCATATCTCGATCCTGACATTGCGGGACTCGGGGACGACTACTGCACAAAAGGGTTCGTCGTCCGCTCGGCGCCGATCGTCGTGGGCGGGCCGTGCCCTGCGAGCACTGTGACTTCGTCGCCGAGCGAATAAAGCTTCTCCCTGATCCCCTGGAACAGGAGGTCGCCGTCGCCTCCCGGCAAATCCCAGCGGCCCACTCCCCCGGCGAACAAAACGTCACCGCCAATCAGCAGGTTGTCCGGCCTCGAAAGGAAGCAGAGGCTTCCGGGACAATGCCCCGGCACTTCGAGGACTTGCATCGTCGCCCCCAAAAAATCGCGACCGGCAGTTTCCGAGATCGTGAAATCGGCTTCGACCGGTTCGATCTCGAGCTGGAATCCGACGCTCCGAAAAAATTCCGGGTCGGAAATCATTGGGACGGTATCTGCATGACAGCCGAGCTGGCAGCCGAACCTGCGTTTTACCTTCGCGAGATCGGGCACGTGGTCGAAGTGCCCATGCGTCAAAAGGAGCAGTTTTGGTGATATTCCGCGCGAGACGAGCCATTCGCAGGTGCCATCCGGCGCATCAAAGAGGACCGGGCCCTCCGGCGCATGGAGGATGTAGCAATTCGTCTCGAAAATTCCGCCGCAAAACGTCTCGTATCGCATTTCTCTCACTCTAGCCGGGGTCCGTGACCGCGGCCAGACGTCCACGATCCGATGCGTCTGCGAATCCGTACGCCGGTCTCATCCAAGGGTCTACAGGGGAATGAAAACTGCATGCAAAAGCCGCGCTGTCGGCCGTTCTTTGAATGTTCCGGCCAGCCGGGTGTCTCATTATCAACAATTCAACCATGCACCCGGGCTTTCTTGCGTTCAGCCCTTAATCTGCGACCTTCGAAAACCTCTTTTTCCGAAAATGAAGCTACTTCGCCGCTCACTTTTTAGCCTGCTCGCTCTCGTGCTGGCCGTCGGGTCCACGACCGCGCCGGTTCTCTACGCGAAGTCGGACGCAGGAAACGTCACCACCTCGGTCGGACGCCTCCTCGAGGAAGGACATTATACCCACCAGTCGCTCAACGACGAAGTCTCGAAGAAGTTCCTCAAGACGTACTTGGAGCTGCTCGACTTCAGCCACCTCTTCTTTACCCAGCAGGACATCGACGCGCTGACCGCCAAATATGCAACGTCGCTCGATGACGATGTGCTTCTTGGCAACCTGAAGCCGGCCTACGAAATTTACGATCTCTACCTGAAGCGCGTCGACGACCGGGTGGCGAAAATCAAGGAAATGCTCAATCAGCCTCCGAATTTCAAAAACGACGGCACCATCGAATTGAGCCGGCAAAAGGCCCCGTGGCCGAAAGATGCCGCCGATGCCGACCAAATCTGGAACGGCCGCATCGCGAGCGAGCTTCTCCAGGAACACCTGAGCGAACATCCGATCGAGCCCGGCCCGAAACTCATCGCAAAGCGCTACGAGCGTCTGGCCCGGAACGTCCACGAACAGGACAAGGAAGAGCAGGTCAAACTTTTCCTCGATGCCTTGGCCCAGGCTTACGACCCGCACTCGGAATACCTGAGCAAGGCCGACCTCAAAAATTTCAGCATCAACATGGGTCTTTCGCTCGTGGGCATCGGCGCGATGCTGCGGACTGAGGACGGCTACGCCAAGATCGAGAGCCTCGTTGCCGGCGGTCCCGCCCAGACAGATGGCCGGCTCAAGGTCGGTGATCGCATTACCGCGGTCGCGCAGGGCAGCACGGAATTCAATGACGTTCGCGACATGCGGCTCGACAAGGTTGTTGAACAGATTCGGGGCAAAAAAGGCACGCACGTTCGGTTGCTCGTAATTCCGGCCGATTCGCCAGACCCGTCCAAGCGCAAGACGATCGAGCTCGTTCGCGACGAAATTAAGCTCAAAGACCAGGAAGCTCGGGCCGACGTCATCATCAAGAAGAATGAGAACGGCGACCCGGTGAAGCTCGGATGGATCACGCTGCCTTCGTTCTATGCCGACATGGACAAGCACCAGAAGAGCACGACGAAGGACGTGCTGATGCTGTTGAAACGGCTGAAGAAGGAAAACATCCAGGGCTTGGTGGTTGATCTGCGTCGCAACGGTGGTGGTTCGCTCGAGGAAGCGATCGCGTTGACGGGGCTATTCTTGAAATCGGGGCCGATCGTCCAGACGAAGAGCTCGAATGGAAACATCGTCGTCTCGAGCGATCCTGATCCCGGTATCGCCTACAACGGGCCGATGATTGTGCTGACCAGCCGGCAAAGTGCCTCGGCCAGCGAAATTTTTGCCGCGGCCCTGCAGGATTATGGACGGGCCCTGATTGTCGGGGACAAGAACACCTTTGGAAAAGGAACGGTTCAGACGATTCTCGAGATCGGGCGCTTCACTTCGCTTCTCGGAAGCCGTTCCCAGGATGATGGCGCGTTGAAGTTGACCATCCAGAAGTTCTACCGTGTCGCGGGCGGCTCGACCCAGCTGCACGGCGTGGCTTCGGATATCGTGCTGCCGACCCTGAGCGATCTGCCGGAATTCGGAGAGGGCGCGTTAAAAAATTGTCTGCCTTACGACGAAGTGCCGCGAGCGAGATTTACAAAGTGGTCTGATGGCCGCGGTCTCTTTGTGGACGAGCTTAAAAAGCGCTCGGAAGCGCGGGTCCAGGCGAATCCGGAATTCAAATACGTCATGGAAGACATGGAGCGTCTGCGGAAGCGGCTCGACGAAAACCGCATCTCGTTGAATGAAGACACCCGCAAGGCCGAACTCGAAGAAGATAAGATCCGCAAGGAGAGCCGCTCGAAGGAGCGCCTCGCGCGGCACGACGAAGAAATGCAGATGATCCGGCTTACGCTCGATAACGTCGACAAGCCGAATATACAGCCGATCATTTTCCCGGGGAATCTGGCCGCGAATAAGAAAAATGCGAGCAACAAGGTGGCGCCGGAAGCCGCGCCTGACGCGGATTCGGACACTGCCGGCCCGCTCGATGACGGAACGAAAGAACCAGCGATCGATCCCGAGCGCGATGAGACCCTCAATATCCTGAAGGACCTCCTTGACCTGAACCGTGGGCCGACGACGGCGAGCACGAGCAGCACCCCGGCGGCCAACTAATAGTTCCAGGGATCGTTTCGCGGAATCGGCGGCGGGCCGAATCGTGGATCGAAGCGCGGCTGTGCCGGCCGCTGATAGAATGGCCGCACGGGCTGCGGACCGTACCGGAGATATTGCCCGGTCGGCGCTCGACCAAACACGTGCACCGGTGTGCCGACTTCAACCGCGTTGAAAAAGGCGATCGCGTTTTGTTCCGGCATCCGGATGCAACCATGTGACGCCGGATATCCCGGCAGGTAACCGGCATGCATCCCCGTCGCTGCATGAAAACGCATGAAATAACGCATCGGCGCGGGGATAAACTTTCCGCCGCGTGGAACCGCCATATCGGCGTCCGCATCGGCGACCACGGTGCGGCCGGTGCGATCCACGATCTTGCCGTAGAGCGTTGAGAAATGGTTTTGCTCCTTCTCAATGATCTTGAACGAGCCTGTTTCGGTGAGGTGCCCGGACCGCCCGCTCGATATCTGGCTGGCGAGAACAATTCGCCGGCCGCGAATGAGATACGCCGTTTGCTGTTGAAGATCGATCTCAACCGAAAATCCGGATTGGGCGCGGGCGAAAGCCGCGCTGGCGAGCAATAATCCCACGAGGAGAATCCCTTTCCTCCGTCCCATAAGAAAGAACTGACGGCTATTTCGGGAAAAAATTCAAACCGAGATGGGCGCTTTTATTGCCGGATGAGGGTCGTAGTCGCTCAGGGTGAAATCCTCGAACCGGAAATCGCGGATGTTTTTTATCGCGGGATTCAAGTGGATCCGGGGTAGCGGCCGGAAATCGCGAGAAAGTTGTTCCCGCGCCTGCTCGAGATGATTCCGGTAGAGATGCAGATCGCCAAACGTGTGGATGAATTCGCCGGGCCGAAGATCACACACTTGTGCGACCATCATGGTGAGCAGCGCGTAGGAGGCAATGTTGAAGGGCACGCCGAGGAATAGATCGGCGCTGCGCTGGTAAAGCTGGCAGCTGAGCTCGCGGTCGTGGACATAAAACTGGAAGAGGACGTGACATGGCGGCAGCGCCATTTTATCCAGTTCCCCAACGTTCCAGGCATTCACGATCAATCGCCGGCTCTGCGGATTTCGTTTTATCTCGGCGATAACGTCGTTGATCTGATTGATGGGCAAACCGTCGGCACTCCGCCAGCGGACCCACTGCGCGCCATAGATCGGGCCCAGATCGCCGTTCTCGTCCGCCCACTCGTCCCAGATCGTCACGCCCTTTTCATTGAGTGCCCGCACATTCGTGTCGCCCTGCAAAAACCAGAGCAGCTCGTGGATGATCGATTTCAGGTGGAGCTTCTTTGTCGTCAGAAGCGGAAATCTTTCCCGCAAATCGAAGCGCGCCTGGGCCCCAAAAACGGACAGCGTCCCTGTCCCAGTCCGATCTTCGCGCGACGCGCCATTTTCGAGGACGAGCCGCAGAAGGTCGTGATATGCGCGCATGCTGCCCGAGATAAACTGGAAAAACCACCCCGATTCAATTTTTGATTTTCGTAGGCCGTGCTGACACCACGAGGGGGCCGCCGAAACGATTCCAATTCAGTGATTCTGATCATGAACCTGAACGCCGGCGGCGCGGACGATCCGCAGGCGCGCGTGATCGAGCTTTTCCGAAGCCACGGCGAAGAGCCGCGCCTCATGCAGCCGAATGAGACCACCGACATGTTTGCGGTTTCGCGCGCCGCAGCGCAGAGCGTTGACCGGGTCGTTGTGGCCGCCGGCGGCGACGGAACGATCAGCGCGGTCGCCGCAGCGCTCGCCGGCACAAACAAGACCCTCGGCGTGTTGCCCATCGGGACCCTGAATCATTTTGCGAAAGATTTGAACATCCCGCTCGATCTCGAAGGTGCGGTGCGAACAATCATCGAAGGCGAAACCACGGCGGTAGACCTCGGCGAAGTGAACGGCCGCGTCTTCATCAACAATTCGAGCCTTGGCCTTTACCCGCACATCGTCTCACGCCGTGAAGCGCAGCAGCAACGTCTCGCACGCGGAAAGTGGACGGCGTTTTTCTGGGCGACCATCCAGGCTCTGCGCCGGTTTCCGTTTCTCGATTTGCGGGTCGAATTCGAAGGCCGCCAAATTTTTCGCCGAACCGCATTCCTCTTTGTCGGGAACAATGAATACCAGATCGCTGGATTCAGTCTCGGTTCGCGAGCCTGTGTGAACGCAGGAAAACTCGGTTTGTATCTGACTCATGGAACCGGACGGTTCGGATTGTTTCGGCTCGCATTCCACGCGCTCTTCGGTCGCGTCGATCAGGCGGAAGACTTCGACGTCTTCTGTGTCGCTGAAGCGCGCATCGAAACACGAAAAAGACGGCTCCTTGTCGCGCTGGATGGGGAGGTGGAGCGGATGAACACGCCCCTCGAGTATAGAATTCGGCCGGCCGCGTTGCGTGTTCTCGTTCCGCGCAAAGGAAGCGGCTGATGCGCACTATTATTCATCTTTCCGATCTCCATTTCGGCCGAATCGATCCGCCGATTCTCGCTCCGCTCGTGAAGTTCATCGGCGAAATGAGACCGGACGTGGTTGCGATCTCCGGCGATCTCACTCAACGGGCCCGGACGGCTGAGTTCCTCGCCGCGAAAGAATTTCTCGAATCGATTCCATTTCCGCAAATCGTGGTCCCGGGCAATCACGACGTGCCGTTGCACAATCTCTTTGCGCGTTTCACCCGGCGGCTCGATCGCTACCGGCGTTATATCACGCCGGAACTACAACCGGTGTTTGCCGACTCCGAGATTGTCGTCGCCGGTGTGAACACGGCGCGCGCGTTTACGTGGAAAGACGGGCGCATCAATCGGCGCCAGTTAAAGCGACTGCGCAAAACCATGGAACCCGTGCCGTCGGATCGAACGAAGGTCGTCGTCACCCATCATCCCTTTGATTTGCCGGCGGGCGCGAGCGGCAACGTCGTTGGCCGTTCTCGTCTCGCCATGAAAACGCTGGCCGAATGCGGAGTCGATGTGCTTTTGGCCGGCCATTTTCATATCGCTGACACGAGCCAAACGGCGAAACGCTATCAGCTGCCAGGATATTCGGCGATCATGGTTTCGTCCGGGACCAGCACCTCCACTCGGGGGCGCGGGCAGCCGAATTCCCTCAACGTCATTCGAATCGTCGGACCGAACCTCGTGATTGAACGCCGGATCTGGCGGTCGTCCTCCGGTTCCTTCGATATTCTTTCGGTCGAGCGTTTTCATCGCGGAGGAGGTGGATGGGTTCGGGACCAATGAAGACGGACGAAGGAACCCCTCGGCGTTTCGAACGCCAGATTAGTTTCCTCCAGGCGCGTCTCTCGCCGGAAGGCTATCTCGGACTGCATCTGACGATCGGTTTACTCGTCCTGATCGCAGCCGGGTTGTGCTTCGGTGACATCGCCGAAGACGTATCGAGAGACGCTGCCACGCGCATGCTCGATGACAGCATTACTTTGTGGTTTCACACCCACGGCACCGCTCTGCTTACCAGGATTTTCCGAGTAGTAACCTTTTTTGGTTCCGTCGGTTTCTTGTCGTTCGCGTCGCTTGCTCTCGCGATAACCCTGGCGTTCCGCAAAAACCTTTATCGTCTCCTTGCCGTCATCCTGGCGGTCGGCGGGGGGGCGTTGTTGAACCTGTTACTAAAACATTATTTCCACCGGCAGCGGCCGGTTCTCGAGAATCCACTGGTGACCCTCTCGAGTTATGGTTTCCCCAGCGGGCATACCATGGGGTCGACTATTTTTTATGGGGTCCTCGCCCTCGTGGTGACTTACTCAATTCGAAGCTGGCTCCGACGATCGCTGGTGGGATTCGCCGCCGCGTTCGCTGTCGCATTGATCGGCCTGAGTCGGATTTATCTCGGCGCTCACTACTTTACTGATGTGATCGGTGCGATCGCCGTCGGGCTCGCCTGGCTCGCGTTTTCCTGGACGGGGATGGAAACGCTGCGGCGGCGACGCGCGAGGAGTCACGACGCGAGCAACTGATTGCTGTAGCGCGGATCGCCGCTAACGTCGTCACCGAGCCAGTCCGGCCGCTGGAAATTCTGTGCGCCCTCTTCGTCATCGAATTCGACTTCGGCCACCATCAGGCCTTTGTGGCGGCCGTGGTAAACATCGATTTCGACGGTGCGATCACCGTGGGGAATTTCGTAGCGTGTTTTCATGAGCCGCTTTCCTTCCGTCGCGGGCCAAAGGGCATTGAATTGTTCGGCACTTAACTCAACTTCACGCTCCTCGCGGACGCTGCCGCTGCCGCGCTTGAAGGTAAGGGAATACTTATCGCCCGATTGACGCAGCCGAACCTGGAGGCCGTCATCGAGACTGACGAGATAGCCCTGCGAGATTTCATTATTAGGATAACTCGTTAGGTCGGCTGGCAATTCGCGGATGAGAAATTTGCGTTCAATCTCGCGGCTGGAAGAAAGTGACATGTGACGAGTGACGTGTGACGAGAAAAGACCGGGAACCGTTGCTTTCCAGCAACATGTCACACGTCACAGGTCACTCGTCACTTTCTTACCCCTGCGACAATGCCGTCTCGCATTCTTCCAGCTCAGCCGGTTTGGCCTTACGAAAGATCAGCCAGACGCCGACCAGGATGAGCGCGCCGCCGCTGAGCGACCAGAGGGTAAATGTCTCGCCGCCGAGCAACCATCCAAACCCAACCGCGCCCGGCGGAGTAATGAACGAGATCGTTTGCAGGTTCGTGACCGACATTCGAGGCAGTAGCCAGTAGAGAAGGAGGAAAGCGAAGGCGGAGCCTGGAATCGCCAGGTAAAAGAGGCAAAGCGTCGCCCGCGCGGTCCAATGAAAGCGGAATGGGTTTCCATCTACGATCAAGCCGGCAATGATGAGCGGGACCAGTCCGAAAATCATTTGCCAGGCGGCGATCATCGCTGGCGCCATCCGGATCGCGCGCGCTTTTAGAAGCACATTCGAGAAGGCCGCGCCCGCCGCGCCGAAAACGATGGCAACGCCGCCCCAGAAGGCGAGCATCCCGCCAAAATCGAGGAGACGCGAGCAGATGACGGCGACGCCGCCGGTCGCGACGAGCGCCCCTAGGATGCGTGGACCGCGCAACGGTTCGCCCGGGATGATGTAATGCGCGAAAACCATCCCGAAGATCGGGATTGTGGCCTGGAGGACGGCGGAAAGTCCTGACGACACATAAAGCTCCGCCCAGAAAAGGAGCGCGTAATTTATGCAAAACATCAGCACGCCGGTGGAGGCGAGGAGGGTGAAGTCGCGCCGGTTTTTCGGGAGTAACGGGACGCGGCCGACCGAAATCGCAAGGAGCACGGCGACCGCGATGAAGAAACGGATCCCGACAAACGAGATCGGGGGCAGATCGCGCAGCCCGAATTTGATCGCGAGCCAGGTGGAGCTCCAGATGAGACAGAGCGCAACGAAGGCGGCGATGACCGCGATTTTGTTGCGATTGTCCGGCATCGTCTAGGAGCGCATCAGCCGCCCAGGGTTGCAACTGCTTTCGCGCAATCCTCGATCGTAATCGTGCTCGTGCTTCCGCTCGTGATCGATGGAGGGCTCGACCCTCCAAATCGCTTAATCGCGCGCGAGCGCTTGAATCGCGTCGGCCAGGGTCTCGAACGTCATCAGGCGCACCCCGGGCCCATAATGAAACTGTGACAGAATATTCAGGCCGATGTCCTTGTGCGGGTCGGGCATCACCCGGACGACTGCACTCACTTGTTTGGCAGCAAACGCATCCATGATTTGAGCAACGAACGGCGCGCCGGCCGAGGCCATCGATTCGAGCCAGCGAAAATCGATCAGCGCGATAAATCCGTCCTCCATCTCCTGCAATTTTTCCCGCACCTGCGCCAGGGTTTCGCACGATTCTTCCGCGGTGACAGCCCCGGCGATGCTGAGGACGAGAAGCTGTTTGGTTGTGTCGGTTTCGACGACGAACATTTACGTCAATGATTCCATGTCGATGACGAACCGATACTTCACGTCGCTCTTCAGCATCCGCTCGTAGGCCCCGTTGATTTGGTTCATCGAAATTTTTTCGATCTCGCAGACGATCCCGCGCTCCGCGCAATAGTCGAGCATCTCCTGGGTTTCGGCGATGCCGCCAATGAGCGAGCCGGCCAGGCGTCGCCGACGATGGATCAGGCTGAAGGCGTCGACTCCCAAAGGGTCGGGCGATGCCCCGACAAGGACCATGGTGCCGTCGCGTTTAAGGAGCGACAGATACGAATTGAGATCGTGCGGCGCCGATACCGTGTCGAGAATGAAGTCGAAGCTCTTCTCGTGCTTGTTCATCTCATCCTCGTTTTTTGAAAGGACCACTTCGTCCGCGCCGAGCTTCTTCGCATCGGCTGCTTTGTTCGGAGAAGTCGTGAAGAGCGCGACGTGGGCGCCGAACGCGCTCGCGAATTTCACTCCCATATGTCCAAGCCCGCCCAGCCCCACGACGCCGACCTTTTGGCCTTTGCCAACTTTCCAATGCCGCAAGGGTGAATAGGTCGTGATACCCGCGCACAACAAAGGAGCCGTCGCGGCGAGGTCGAGCTCATCCCGGACGCGGAGAACAAAGCTCTCATCGACAACAATGCTTTTCGAATAACCGCCGTAGGTGATGCCGCCAGTGTGTCTGTCCTTGCTGTTATAAGTGAAGACGGCGCCCTGGTCGCAAAACTGTTCGAGATGGTCCCGGCAGTTGTCGCAGGTCCGGCAGGAATCGACCATGCAACCGACGGCGGCGAGGTCGCCTTCGCGAAACTTACTCACCTTGTTGCCGGCTTTTACGACGCGGCCGACGATTTCATGACCGGGCACGCAAGGATAGGTAGTTCCGCC
>JBJMXC010000171.1:0-4750 GCA_045809825.1 Chthoniobacterales bacterium
ACTAACGATAATTTTTCTAAGCCAAGTTCTCACGGTTACCTTCATTTCAGCTCTGATGCGCCTGCCCTTTCTCAAAAAAACTGTGCCGTGCACAAGCACAATTTTTCCCGGAAAACTCCAAGGAAGAATGCAAGGCTTGTGCCAGGCGACTTATTCGGGGTTAGGCGCTTGGCACAAGCGCCTCTTCATTTGAAGCTCGGGGACGCGCCTAATCGTTCACGCCAGGCGCAAAGTCAACCACGCACGCGCGCTACTCCTGTTCCTGGAGCGCCGCGACTTTTTCCTGGGCCCGGCTTACTTCGGCTTTCCGCCCGCTCCCCATGGCGAGCAGTTTCTGTTGCCGCCGAAGATTCATCTGCGCCGCATCCAGGTCCGCCTGCTTTTTCTTCGCTGCTGCTGCTTCCGCCTCACGACTTGCGGCCGCCACGGCGCGCTGGGTTTCCTCCAATTGCGTCTGTGTGATCTCGCCCGATTCGAGTTGGCTTTCCTGAAGCGCGAGCGTTTGCTTCGCGGCTTCGAATTTCGCGGAGGCAAGATCAGCTTCCAACCGAATTACTTTCAGGACACGGCTCTCGGCATCGACCTTGGCGATGATCCCGCTTTTGTAGAGCCGCTCGCCCGAGGCCGCGTTTTTCTTCGCCTTCTCAAGCGCGTTCGCGATCTGCTCCGGATCGCCCGGCGCCGTTTGGGCCCCGTCCGGTCTCGAGTAAACGACGTTGCGGTTCGGCGCCTCCTGGATCAGAAGCGGCGGTTCGATGTCCATCGGCTCGTTCGGATCCTTCGGCAATTCCTCCTCCGCCGGCAGCACCGTTACGGACACGAACATAAAAAGAATCGCGAGGCGCCCAAACATCGCGCTACATTATGCCACGCTAACATCGCCCACAGAAGCAGAAAGACGAGCGCGCGAACCGGGGCCGAGGTCCGAATCAACACCGATGTCTATTAAAGATGCCGGGGACGACAACGGCGCAGCCGCCCAGAAAACGACGGGGCAGGGCGCCTTGGTTGCGCGTTTTCGCAGGCCGGCGCGGATCAAATCCGTCACGGTCACCGGTCTCTTCGTGCTCGCGGTGTTTTACACGATGTATTTCATGCGCTCGATGCTGTTGCCACTCGTCCTGGCATTGCTCCTCAGTTACCTGCTCGTCCCAGTCGTCCGCGGGTTGGGCCATCTCCGGATCCGACCAATCTTCGCTGCCGCGCTTGTCCTGATCGCATTGATCGGCGCTATCGCTTACGGGGTTTCAACTCTTTCCGAGCCGGTGGGGGGATGGATCGAGAAAGCCCCTTACAGCATCCAGCAGCTCAAAACGAAATTGATTCCCTTCAAAAAGCCGATTGAGAAAGTCGCGCAGGCCACAGGCGAAATCGATAAGCTAACTACGCCGGAGGCGCCCCCGACGCAGCAACAGCCGCAGACCGTAGTCGTCAGGCATAGCGGCCTCTCCCAGATCTTCATCACCCAGGGACCGGAGTTCGTAGCCAGCACCGTGCTCATGTTTATCCTGCTTTACTTCCTTCTCGCCTACGACGGCGTGTTCCTGGACAAGGTGATTCGAATCATGCCGAAGCTGGAGGACAAGAAGCGGGCGCTGTCGATCATGCGCGACATCGAATCCCACGTGTCGCGATATCTTTTGACCATCACGGTCATCAACATCGGGCTTGGGCTCGTGGTCGGCACGACGGTCCATTTGCTTGGGCTGCGCAATCCGATCATGTGGGGCGCCATGGTCGCTCTCCTGAACTACGTTCCCTATCTGGGCGCCCTCACCGGAATCATCTGCATGACGTTGGGCGCCGTTCTCAGTTTCGACAGCCTGGGTTATGCGATGATTTTTCCGGTCAGTTACCTGGTGATCGCCGTCCTGGAAGGGAATTTTATCACCCCGGTTGTGCTTGGCCGCTCACTAACTCTGAACCCGGTCCTCATCCTGATCTCGCTGGCTTTTTGGGGATGGATGTGGGGCATTTCCGGAATGATCCTGGCGGTGCCGATCCTGGCGACGTTCAAGATCTTCTGTGAACATATCGACCCGCTGGCGCCGGTCGCTGAGTTCTTAAGTTAATTCAAGGGCGGCAAACGATTGAGAAGTTTTTATCTAAAATAACGTAAATCGTTCGCGCCTTTGATTCGCGTTGTTAACAGCCGCGTTCTCCAGCTAGCCTGACCTACTCGCTCTATGAAAAGCATCCGGATCCTTGTCCTCATCGCGACCCTCGCCCTGCTCCCGGCTATTAACGCCGACACGACCATCCGCGTCGGTCATTTTCCCAACATCACCCATGCCCAGGCCTTGGTTGCCCATAACCTGAGCCGGCAGGGCAAAGGGTGGTTCGAGGAAAAACTCGGGCCGGGCATCAAGATCGAGTGGTTCGTTTACAACGCCGGCCCCAGCGCAATGGAAGCGATCTTCGCGAAGTCCATCGACCTGACCTACGTCGGTCCCGGTCCTGCACTCAATGCCTATACGAAGTCGAATGGCGCGGAGATCCGTCTGATTGCCGGCTCGGCCAACGGCGGCGCGGCGCTCGTCATCCAGCCGGACCAGGACCTGAAAGCGCCCGGAGACTTTCGCGGCAAAAAGATCGCGACGCCGCAACTTGGAAATACCCAGGACATTTCCTGTCGCGCCTGGTTGATTGCCGGGGGATTAAAGATCACGCAGCTGGGCGGGGACGCGCAGGTCCTTCCAACCCAAAACCCTGACCAACTCTCGCTCTTCAAACAAAAGCAGATCGACGCGGTCTGGACAGTTGAGCCCTGGGTCTCGCGTTTGGAGCGCGAATCCGGCGGCAAGCTTCTCGTCGATGAGCACGACGTGGCGACGACGGTCCTTGTTTCGAGTGCGAAATTTCTCAGCGAGCAGCGTTCGCTCGCGAAAAAATTCGCGGAAGCGCACGCGGCCCTAACCGATTGGATGGCAAAAAATCCCGATGAAGCCCAGAAGTTGATCAAGGCCGAGATCATGGAAGAGACGCGAAGCGATATGCAGGCCGACCTGATCGCGCGATCCTGGCAACGGATCGTTTTCACGGCCGAAGTCCCGCGGCCGTCTATCGAAAGCTTCATGCAGAATTCGCTCAAGACCGGGTTCATCAAAACGGCGCCCGACCTGACGAAGCTGTTCGAGAAACCCTGATGTCGCTTCAGCAGGAGCTACAGGGCTTTCCGCCGGCGAAGCTCGCCGTCGAAAACGTATCGAAGTGGTTTCGCACTTCGCGGCAAACGGTCCACGCCCTCAGCCACATTTCGCTCGAAATTTCCGAAGGTGAGTTTGTCTGCCTCGTCGGCCCGAGCGGATGCGGCAAATCAACTTTGCTCGACATAATAGCCGGGCTCGAAAAGCCGGACGAAGGCCGCGTCATGGCCGACAACCAACCGGTGATGGACGCCGGTCGACATCGTCTCGTCATGTTCCAGGAAGCAGCGCTTTTTCCGTGGCTGGACGTGACCGGCAACGTCATGTTTGGGTTGAAGCTCAAGCCGGGCTTGCGAAACAAAGAACGGCTCGAGGTTGCGAAATTTTTCCTTCAGCTCGTCGGTCTGGAGAAATTTTCGCACGCCCATGTCCACGAGCTTTCCGGCGGGATGAAGCAGCGTGTCGCGCTCGCCCGCGCTCTCGCGCCGAATCCACGTGTTCTCCTCATGGACGAACCTTTCGCCGCTCTTGACGCGCTCACTCGCGAGCAACTTTACAGCGACATCCAGCGTATTTGGCAAAAGCGCCGGAAAACGATCGTGTTCGTCACTCACAACGTTCGCGAAGCCGTCTGCCTGGCTGATCGCGTGATGCTCTTCTCACGGAATCCCGGCCAGATTCGCGAGCAGTTCGAGATCCCACTTCCTCGGCCCCGCGATATCAACAGCATCGCCCTCGCCGAGTACGCCGGCACAATCACGCGCGCCTTAAAAGGCCATCTGGACGGAGAGGTCGCCGAGTAATGCGACGTTTTCTCTTAGCCACATTATTCTTCGCCGCGCTGGTCGCCGCCTGGCATTTTCTCGTCCAGTCCGGCCGTTATTCCCCCGTTCTTCTGCCCGCGCCTGAGAGTGTGGGCGAATATTTGGCTGGGGCCGTTAAAGACGGAACGTTGCTTCACGCGACTGGAGTCACGGTGCGCCGTCTTCTCGTCGGCTACTTAATCGGGATCCTCATCGGTTTGCCGCTGGGACTGTTCATGTCAGCCTCAAAATTCGTCGAGGACACTATCGGAGTGCTCGCTCTCGGCTTCCAAACCCTGCCGAGTGTCTGCTGGATTCCGCTTGCCTTGCTCTGGTTCGGTCAAACCGAAAGCGCGATGCTCTTTGTCGTCGTGATGGGAACAGTCTGGTCGGTGGTCATCGCTACCGATACTGGGGTACGCAACATTCCACCGATCTTCGCGCGCGCCGCAAAGACGATGGGTTCAACCGGCCTCCACAAATGGACCAAGGTAATTCTGCCGGCTTCCCTGCCGTTTCTGGTCAGCGGAATGAAACAAGGCTGGGCCTTCGCCTGGCGCTCTCTCATGGCCGCGGAAATTTATGTCACCATTCTGACCGGCTTCGGCCTCGGACACCTGCTGCATTACGGCCGCGAACTGAACGCGATGGAACAGGTCATTGGCGTGATGTTCGTGATCATCGTCATCGGTCTCCTCGCCGACAAGATCCTGTTCTCGCCCATCGAACGCTTCCTTCACAATCGCTGGGGAACGGGGCTGCGATAACGCCCTGCAATCCGAAGAAGGACGCCCTTCAATC